>DASTDD010000123.1:0-7283 GCA_035710545.1 Steroidobacteraceae bacterium | reverse complement strand
GAGAATCAGCCATACCCGCAACGAGGGAGCGATGCGCATGCGCCAGATGGTACTGGCTCGGAAGCCAGGGCGCGCTGACGCCGTCCCGGTTCGGGCGCGCGGCGCGTCTCATCCGATCGTCTTGCTTACGACCTCCGACAGAGAGCTCTCGACGCCACCGCTCGTGTACGCCTTGACTGCGAAATACCACGTGGCGGCGCCTAGGTCATCGATAACGTACGTCTGCAGGCCGACGCTATCGAGATCGACGGTCGCGACGAGGTTGTTCGCATCGGTCCCGTAGTAGATGCGATACCCAGCGAGATCGGTGAGGGGTTTGCCGTCCGTGTTGGTGGTGGGCGCATCCCACGAGAGCGTCGCCGTACCGGTGCCCTGGGGCAGGCCCAGCGACGCCGACGGCGTAGTAGTCACTCCGGTCGGATCTTCGTGACAGCCCACGAGCAGCGCTGTCGCCAGCGCACCGAGCAGAACCCCGCTCAACGTTTTCAAGGCGCAAACCCCCACCCGGGCCTGGCCAACGGCCAGACACAGCACTCAACCCAAGGAGCCGCCAACTCGGTGCCAAGCGAATGCACGGCCGGCGGCGGTTTTGCTGGATAGGTGCAAGCGGTATGCCCAAGAGAATTTCTTTTTGTTTTTCAGTGGGCTCGGTGCTCATGCCTCCGACCTGCGCAGTTACAATTGCCTCGCTGCGTCGCACCAGACCGACACCTCAGGCTGAGGCGCTGTGATGATTGAGGTAACTAATTGATCCTACGACGAAAACAAGCGTCGCCTTGGGCAGACAGGCGGATGCTTCACCTGAGCGCTCAGTGTCACTGCGTGACCGGGAGCACAGAGTTGGGGCGATATGTCTTATCGGCGCTTGTCTCTAGGGCCCCTTTGCTATTCTGCCCTCGCGGCCCGCATTGCCGATTGTGTTTACACTGAGGCAGGCGAGCGGGGCTGTCTGCAGGGGCAGACAGCTTGCAAGTAGTTGGTGGAACAACAAACATGCGCTGACGGCACGGCAATTGCTCGGAAGTAGCACAACCGGCCGGCCGCGATGGCTCAAGGATCGGTCATTGGAGGATAATTCGATGAAGAAAGTCACATTGATTGCCGGGATCGCCAGCCTCGCCGCTGCCGCCGCCATGTTCAGCATGCCGGTCGCCGCGGAAATGGGTGGCACTCCCTCCCACCAGGCCTTCGACAAGTGGCCCGGTGACGATCGCTTCGAAAACAAGAGCGTCGACCAGCCGAGTGATCCGGCTGGCACGGGCGTGCCGGAGCCGGGGACCCTCGCGCTGCTCGCGCTGGGCCTCGCTGGCGTCGGCCTCGTGGCGCTCAATCGGAAGCGCGCCAAAGTCTGAAGCGCGTTTAGCGCTGACTGAACGTTGCGCGAGCACGGCCCCGCAAGGGGCCGCGCCCGCGCGCTCGTTTGCGAACCTCTTTTTTCCGAGCCCGCCTCCCCGCCCGCTATAGTTCGCGACGATGTCCGCCGCCGTCGCGCCCCAAGCCGCACCGCAACTGAACGCTTTCACGATCGACGTGGAGGACTACTTCCACGTGGCGGCGCTCAGCTCCGTCATCAGCCGCGACAGCTGGTCAAGCCGCGAGTACCGGGCAGAGGCCAACACCGAGCGCCTATTGACCCTGCTCGGCGAGTGCGGTGTCCGCGGCACGTTTTTCGTCCTCGGCTGGGTCGCCGAGCGTTCCCCGCAGCTCGTGCGCCGCATCGCTGCGGCCGGCCATGAGATCGCCTGCCACGGCTTCTCGCACCGGCTCATCTATCAGCAGTCGGAGCAGGAGTTCCGCGACGAGACGCAGCGCTCAAAGCGCTGTCTCGAAGATCTCATCGCAGCTCCGGTGCTCGGCTACCGCGCCGCCAGCTTCTCGGTCACACGCGACTCACTGTGGGCGCTCGATGCGCTCATCGATCTGGGATTCAGCTACGACTCCTCGGTGTTTCCAATCCGGCATGACCTCTACGGGCTGCCCGGCGCACGATCCGAGCCGCATCGGATCGCCGCGCCAACGGGGCGCACGCTGGCGGAGTTCCCGATGTCGGCTGCGCGCTTCTTCGGAGTGACGGTGCCGGTGTCCGGCGGCGGCTACTTTCGCATCCTGCCGTACTGGCTCACGCGCGCGGGCCTGAGGCAGATTAACCGCCGCCACCGCCGGCCCTTCTCCTTCTACTTGCATCCTTGGGAGATCGATCCCGGCCAGCCACGCATCGCAGCGAGCCGGTTCTCGCGCTTCCGGCACTACACGAATCTCGCACGCTGCGAGGGCCGCCTGCGCCGCGTGCTGCGCGAGTTCAGTTTCGCGCCGATGCGCGAAGTACTGCGCCGGGGCGGCCTGCTCGCAGATTAAGTCGCGCCTGGCCGCCCCGGGGCCGCGCGGCGCAGTCGTGGTAGCATGGGAACGGCCGGCGGGCGGGGTCTCACAGCCAGCGCCGGTGTACGCAGAGCGGACAACACAAGAAATAAGATGACAGCGGAACCGCATTGCAAGAGCCATGGACGCCGCGCCTGCCTCAAGCGCACCGCGTGGTCGCTGGCCGTGCTCGCAGCATTGGTGTGCGCCAACGCGCACGCCCAGTCGGCCTTCAGTCCCTACGCCTCGGTCGAATACGAGCACAATTCGAACCTGTTCGCGCTGCCCGATGACCTCTCGCTTGTGCCCGGGGCCGACCCGCACAAGGCAGACACCGACCTGAAGTACCTGGCCGGGCTCGAGGGTGCCTACGCCTTCGGCCTGCAGCAGATCACTTTCGATGCCGAGTGGCGTCACTTCGACTACGACCACTTCAATAGTCTCGACCACGACGAGTATCTGCTGGACGGCAAGTTCCTGTGGAAGCTGGCGAGCGCGCTCGATGGCAAGATCGCCTACCGTCAGGAGCACCTGATGGAGCCGTTCGCGCAGCGCCTCAGCCTGGTGCTCGCGCTCGAGACCGATACCAAAATCGAAGGCACCGCGAACTGGAACGTCGGCCCCTCGTGGCGGCTCGAGGGCGGCGTCGGCGAGCACCGGCTGGACGCGCCGCAGCCCGGCCTGCCCGCGTACGGCCTGCGCGAGCAGTTTGAAAGCGGCGGACTTAAGTACGTCGCCATCTCCAATCTCAGCTTCGGCGTGACTGATTTTTACACCCGCGGCACGTTCCATGGCGCGGACGTTCCGGACTACACGCAAAACACGGTGCAGCTCGACGTCAGTGAAAAGCTGAGCGGCGGCCGCTCGACTTTCAGCGGCTCGATCGGGTATACCGATCGGCACACTCAGGGCCCGGGCGGCAATACCTCGGCTACCGTCGGATCGCTGACCTACTCGCGACAGCTCACCGGCAAGACCCATGTGAACCTGTCGTTCAACCGCAGCATCAACAGCTACATCACCACCGCGAGTTCTGAGATCGACACCGGCGTGACCGCCGGGGCGCAGTGGGCCGCCACCAGCAAGCTGAGCGTCGCGGTCCAGTACCAGTACCTGCACGCCGACTTCGCCGCGCAACCGGCGCTCGATCCCGTCAACGCCGGGCGCAAGGACCGCGCGCAGCAGGGCGACCTGTCGATCGACTACCAGGCGCTGTCGTGGCTGAAGGTGCACCTGTACGGCCAGCTGCAGCGCCGCGACTCGAACATTGCGCTGTTCACCTACGACACGAACATCGTGGGCGTACAGCTCACCGCGCGCATCGGCGCGGCTCCCGCCGAGCAGCCCTGACGCCTCAGTTGGTGCGGTTCCCCGCGCGAAACCAGGCGGCGGTGCCGGCCAGGCCGCGCTCCAGTGGAGTCCAGGTGAGGCCAAGCGCCTCCACGATGCGCTGCGCACGCATGGTGATGTCATGCCGGCACAGCCGCAGCAGCCACGGGCGCACGGGCGGCACGCCGCCGCTGCGTCCCAGCATCTCGGTCACCTTGATGAGGGGGCCACGCAGTGCGAGTTCGAGGGTGAGCTGCGTACCCGAGATGTGCCGTACGGGCGTTGCACCGAGCGCCTCGGCGTAGCGCCGGAAGTACTCGTTCCACGTCGGGGGCTGCGGCAGCGCCAGATTGAAAATCTGCCCCTCGACGCCCACGGCGCGCAGGGCGCGCACGACCGCCTCGGCCACATCGTCGACGTGCACCAGATTGCACACGCCCTGCGCGGCAGCGCCGAGGTCGCCGAGCCGGCGCGCCACGAGCAGCCGCGCGATGCGGTCGCTCCACCACGGACTGGCCGGACCGTAGACGATCCCAGGCCGCAGGATCACGGCGCGCGGATAGGCAAGTGCCAGCTGCTCGGCAATCAGCTTGGCCGCGCCATAGGGCTCATGCGTGCCGCTGAGCGGCGTGCTCTCATCGACCTCGCCCCGGGCGGACCCGTACACGGCGAGGCTGCTCAGGTGGACGATGCGCGGCGGTGCGCCGCTGCGGGCAGCCGCCGCGAACACCTCGCGCGCCGCGCTGACGATGTTCGGCGCACTGCCGGCCACGCAGTTGACCACCGCGCCGACCCCCTCGAGGGCCGGGCCGACCTGCACCGGGTCAGTGGCATCGAGCGCCCGGATTTCCACACCCGGGCCTGCAGGCAGACTGGCGTCGTGGCGGCCGGCAGCGACCGGCCGGGCCCAGCTGGTCGCGGCGAGGGCCGCCACGATGCGCCGCCCGATGAATCCGCCGGCCCCCAGAATCAGCACCCGGAGGTCCATTTCAGGGGCTCCGTGGCGCAGCCGCGCGGTGCGCGTTTCGGTTAATGCAAGACCTCGCCGGGGGAGCCTAAGCCATTGATATTCTAAGCTGAGCGACGACTCACAAAATCGGCAGGCGAACTTGCCGGGCGCCGCGCGGGTATAGTACTACTAATAGCTCGGTTGTCCGTTCGGGCCTGACGCAGGAGCGCAGCCCCGGCGGCTGGAAATCATGAATAACTCAATACCGGGCTTGAACCTGCCACCTGGGTTCAGCCGCTTTGGCACCGAGGGGACTTTGCGCAGTTCGCGCCGCTACCCGCCGACACAGCTTCGTCAACTGCACCGGGTCGTGCTGCTGCTGTGTTGCGTGTTGGTCTGCGCGCTCGCGCCGCAGGCCCACGCCCAGGATGCGGGTCCACCCGGCGACCCGCAGGACAACTCGCCCCTCATCCGTCTCGGGCCCGGGGATTCGGTCACGATCTCGGTGTATGGCCAGCCGGACCTGACCGCCAATGCCTACGTCACGGACGACGGCACGCTGCCCGTCGGGCTGGTGGGTAAGGTGCCGGTCGCGGGCCTGTCCCCGTCGGCGGCCGCGCAACGCATCGAGGCGGCGCTGCGCGACGGCAACTTCCTGGTGCACCCTCAGGTCAGCCTCACGGTCACGCAGTCGCGCAGCCAGCGCGTTACGGTGCTCGGCGAGGTAGCGCGTCCGGGGCGGTTCACCATCGATTCCACGAGCACCGTGTTCGATCTGCTCGCCCAGGCCGGCGGCACGACGCAAAACAGCTCCGACACGGTGTACCTGATCCGCAAGGACGCCAGCGGCAACTCGACCCGCACGGCGATCCCCCTCAAGGGGCTGGCCGGCGGCCAGGCGCCACAACAGCTGCGCAGCGGCGACTCGATATATGTGCCGCGCGCCGAGCAATTCTCCATCATGGGCGAGGTCAAGACGCCCAACTCCTACCGGCTCGAGCCCGGCATGACGGTGATGGAGGCCGTGGCGCGTGCCGGCGGCATCACGGACAAGGGCAGTACACGGCGCATGAAGATCGTGCGCCGCGTGGCGGAGGGCAAGGAAGAATTCATCACCCTGAAAGCGGCCATGACCGACATCGTGCAGCCCAACGATGTCATCAGGGTCGGGCAGAGCATATTTTGAGAGTCCCAGAAAGAGTTCCCGTCCCCCTGGCCCACGCCGCCTCCAGCACTGCGGGCGCGCCTGGCTTCACGCTGCCGCCCAGCGGCGCCGCGCCTGACGATGAAACGCGCGGCGGCCTCTCGCTCACGCAGATCCTGACGATACTGCGCGCCTACTGGAAGCACAGCGTCGTCATCGCGATCGCGGTCGCGGTGATCAGCGCCGGCGTGATCAAGGTCATGCCCAAGATCTACACCGCCACCGCGACGCTGATGGTGAGCTACGAAGTCAACGACCCCCTGGCCGGCAAGGAATTCCCGCTGCAGCTGCTCACCAGCTACATCTCCACGCAGATGGAACTGATGCAGAGCTCCGAGGTGCTGCTTGGCGTCGTCGATCAGCTCAACCTGACGCATGACAAGGAATTCACCGGCGGCTATCGCGGCGACGGCTTCCTGCTGCGCGACTGGGTGAAGGACCAGGTCGCCAAGGGCGTGGCCGTCACCCAGGGCACGCTAGGCAGCCAGCTCATCTACGTCCGTGCCTCCTCGCGCCGCCCGGACCAGGCCGCGGCAATCGCCAATGCCGTAGCCAACGTGTACCTCGATCAGCACGAGCAGCGCACCAGCGGGCCGGCCACCGAGCGGGCCGCGCGTTATCGCGACCGCCTCGCCGAGCTTAAAACCCAGGTTGACACGCTCCAGCAGAAGGTCGCCCAGTTCCGCGACCAGACCGGCGTCGCGCAGCTGACTCCGGCCGGGGCGGACGCCGACCAGGCGCTGCTCAACAGCCTCGAGCAGCGCTACCAGGACGCGCAGAACGCGCGCCGCAGCGCGGAAGTGAAGCACGCCGCGCTGGGTTCGGAGCAGGTCTCCAACTCGCTGCTGATCCAGGGTCTCAAGGGCAAGCTGTCGAACGAGGAATCAGAGCTGGCGCAGAAGCGGCAGACGCTCGGGCCCGCGCATCCGCAAGTGCTGGCGCTGCAGTCGGAGATCGAGTCGACCCGCGCCTCGATCAACCAGGCAGTCCAGTCCTTCGCCGGCAGCGCCGACGTCGACCTGAAGGAGGCCCGTGCACTGGAGGACAAGCTGCGTCACGCGGTCGAGGAGCAGCGCGCCAAGATGCTCAAACTGCGCAACGTCCAGGACGAGGGCGGCAACCTGCGCCTCGAGCTCGAATCGGCTCAGGCCGCCTACCGCCGCGCGCTCGACAGCGCCGACGCCATGACCGTACCGGCTAGCGACACTTATTCCAACGTACACCTGGTGACGCGGGCGCAGATACCGCTTAAGCCGGAGAAGCCCAACAAGCTCAAGCTGCTGATGCTCGGCATCATGGCCGGTATCGGTCTCGGCTTGGTCATTCCGCTCATCTACGAGCTGCTGCTGAACCGCCGCATCCGCTGCCGCGACGACATTGAGCGCGATCTCGGCGTCGACGTGCTGGTGGAACTGAAGGCCATACCGGGCCTGGGAGGTGCGG
>DASTDD010000122.1:0-5395 GCA_035710545.1 Steroidobacteraceae bacterium | reverse complement strand
ACCGTCGATGTTCACGATGTTGAATGGCGCGTAGCCTGCCGGCAGCTCCGTATCGCTGAAGTCGCCATCGAGTGTGACCCTCGTGAACATACCGTCCGTGCCGTTGGGCCCGAACACATCCACCCTGCCGCCATTGAAGTTGGTCGCGAACAGGAAGGCTCCCTTGGCATTCAGCGCGAACGCCAGACCCTTGTAGACCGCGCCACTCGATGACTCGTCCGCGGCGAGGACGGCGCTGTCCGCGGGGTTGAGCCCACCCGCCCAGGCGGAAAGCGTTCCATCCTCGGTAGCGAATATGAAGACGGCGGGTATCTTGGTGCCCGGAACCAGAAACGATGCCGACGGATTCCACACGATTCCCGTGGGGGCCGCCGGAGATGGATTGGGGGGCTTGTTCGGGTCGCGGGGCTGGCAGGACGCCACGGGTACGACGTTGCCCGGCAATGGGATGGATACCTGAAGGGCCGTAACCTTGGCGCCGGTGCCGTCATACAGAGTCGCGCAACCCGTGGCGTTGTCGTTGATCCAGAAGGGACTGCCCGCGGGAGAGAAGGCGATGCCCCAGGCGTTCTGCAACACCGGATCCCGTACTGCAGCGTGGCCGGCGAGGTTGGATGTGAGTGCCGTGACTACGTAAGCGTCGCGCTCCCGTCGCGAATCATCATCGCCAGCGATCGCCATCGAGGTCGCGGCCATCGCGATCATTGCCGTGGCACCGAACTGTCGCATGAGCTGATACATGGCTATTCCCCTTTTTGTGTGGATGATCGGAAACCAGCCACGGGTAGGTCGCCGTACCCGCACGCGCCTGTTCAATGTTGTGTTGGAATTCAGGGCAGATCAGTGTTCCCGATGCGGGTGCGACGCAGCACGGCGGATTCACAGTGGCCCGAGCGTGCCAGCAAAGGCGTGACCGGCGCCTTGGCGGCTGTTGCGACGGTTTGCCGACCGTAATTCGCGCCCAGCGCTTGACCCCTGCACCGGGCGCGCCGGATAGCTCTGTGATGCCGTCGTCGAGCGCTTGGGGGGCGGTCGAGACGCGCTGAAGGCTATTCCTGAGAGTGCGGCGAAATACCGGCGCCGCGCGAAGGAGGCACCTGGGCGCCAGCTGCGAGATATCCACGCCTGTGCTGATCGGCGTTCAGGGCACCCCATCCCCGGAGTCCGGACCACCCAGCAACCCGGATTCCAGCGCCTTGAGCACGGCGCGCGTGCGATCGCGAACGCCGAACTTGGCGAGGATGCTGGAGACCTGATTCTTGACCGTCCCCTCCGCGGTGCCGAGGGCCTCGCTGATTTCACGGTTGCTGTACCCGCCCGCCATCAGACGCACGACTTCCGACTCGCGTTCCGTGAGCTCCTCGCGCGGTGCGTCCGTGTCGATGTGCACGGCGCTGCTCGCCCGCAGCAGCCGCTCGGTCACGGCGGGCTGAAACACGGTGGCACCGCCGGCGACGGCGCGGATCGCCGCGAGCAGCTGCTGATACGAGACGTCCTTGAGCAGGAAGCCGCGCGCTCCGGCGCGTATGCCATCGAGCACGACGTCGCTGTCGTCAAAGGTCGTCAGAATGAGTGTCGGCGGCAGGGCATCGCGCGCGGTCAGCGCGCGCAGCACGTCGATCCCGTCCTCGCCGGGCATGCGGATGTCCAGGAGCAAAACGTCGACGGTCATCGCCAGTACCCGCGCTATGGTTTCGGCGCCATCAGTGGCTTCACCTACTACCGAGATACCCGGATCCATCTCCAGGAGCGTGCGGATGCCCTGGCGTACGAGCATCTGGTCATCGGCGATCAGGACCCGGATCACGTCGCGCCGCCGTGCTCGGGGAGCAAGGCGGTGACCGCGAAGCCGCGACCCGGCTCCGTCACCACGCGCAGCTCGCCACCAGCCTGCGCGACGCGTTCACGCATGCCCTGGATCCCGAAGCCGCCATCCGCTCCCTCGCTGCCGCGACCGTCGTCGCGGGCCTCCATGCACAGCGCCGGCCCCTCCCATCTGACACACAGCCACAGGTTGTTGGCGTTCGAGTGCCGCGCGGCGTTAGTCACCATTTCCTGCGCACACCGCAGGAGTGTGTGGGCGCGCTCCGGGTCCGCGATCCGCAATCCTGGCGGAATGTCGAGATGGATGCGCGGACGCGGGACGGCAGCGACGAGGGTCTGCAGGGCGTCGGCCAGATCCACACCGTCCCGGGCCTGGGATTCGGCGACGATCTCGCGCACCTCACTCAAGAGTCGCCGCGCCAGGCCCTGAGCGGTCGCGACGCTGGCGTGGGCCGCCCCCTCGGTGAGCTGCAAGGCGGCCTCGAGGTTCAGCGACAGCGCGGTCAGGTGGTGGCCCAGGGCATCGTGCAGCTCCCGCGCGATGCGCAGCCGCTCGGCCAAGCGGCTGGTGTCGGCGAGGATCCTGCCCACGCCGCGCAGCTCCGCATTGCTGAGCGCGAGCGCGGCGCGCGCCGCACTCTCCTGCGCCATGGCGTTGAACACGAAGAACGCCACCAGCTGCAGACCGAGGTAGGGCGGCAGCAACAGCCACGCGCTGCGTACGTTGAACGTGATCGCGTCCGCCACGCCCAGCAGCAGAGTCTGTGCGAGGATCCACGCAATCCCCGCCGGCCGGCTCACTCGGGCCCCGAGCTGCATGGCGATAAGCACAAGCAGCGCGCCCTCATAGCCGTTACAACGCAACAGGACCAGCGCCAGGGCCGTGCCGGCCGCCAGACCCAGGAGCAACAGGTGCGGACGGCGCATGTCCAGGGCGAAGAGGGCGCCGAAACTCAGGTACACGGCGCACCAGCGCCAGTCGAAAAATCCTGCCGGCACGTGATAGAGCAGCGCCGGAAGCGCCACCAGCAGCCACGTCGCGAGCCCGATGATGCCGATGAGTCTCGACTGGGACATGGGCGTGATCTCCGCGTCGAGCATGGCACCCACCCCGGCAGGCTGCAAATAGGCCGAAAGTCATGGCCGCAGTCTCGGCCTCCCGGCACATGTGCCCCGATGCCCACATCGCTTAGGGTCTACGCACGAACTTCGATACCGCAGCGAAGGGGCGACGATGAACAAGACGATCCTGTCACTCCTCGGCGCCAGCCTGCTGTGCGCTTCCGCGCTCGCCGCGCCGGACTACGGCAAGCGTGCCCAGGTCCTCGATCCCGCGATCAAGGCACGCCTGCTTGGCAAATGGACCAATCCGGTCGACGGGCTGGTCATCGAATTCAGCTCGCTCGATCTCGTCTCCGGGCAGATCCGCGGCACCGTGTCACCCACCTCAGGACCGGCCGCGGCGGATGAGCACGAGCTCATCGGCTGGGTGAGCGCCGCGCCGCGCAGGGAGTCGTACGACGGCGTCGTGCCGGTCACCTTCAGTACCACGCTGTATGAATACGGGACGCTGCCGGCGTGGGCCGGGTTCCTGCGCGATGACAAGCTGGTCACCATGCACTATCTCGTGTGGCCGAACCGTCCCTACTCCTGGGACCATATCTCGGCGTTCCAGGAAACCTGGACCAAGCTGCCCTGACCATGCACCCGTCAGGCCAGAGAACGCGCTACGACTCGGTAGCGATGACCCTGCACTGGGTGATCGCACTCATGATCGTGCTCGACTTCGTGCTCGCGCTCTCCTTCAGCCGATTCAACCCGGGAGATACTCTGTACCTGGTCTCGGCCTACGACCTGCACATGTCCACGGGTGCCTGCATACTCGCGCTGAGCGTGGTGCGGGTCGTGTGGCGGCTGACACACCGGCTCCCGCCGCTGCCGCAGATGGGCCGCGTGCTGCGCGGCCTCGCCCGTACTTCTCACTTTTTGCTGTACGTGTTCATGATCGCAGCGCCGCTGAGCGGGTGGCTCGTGCTGTCACTGCGCCATCAGGCGACCAGCGTCTTCGGCCTGTTCCGCTGGAAATGGCCCACCTTGCCGGCGATCGCCACCATGCCTCATGCCGACAGGCAGTTCTGGCACGAGTATGCGCTGCCCCTGCACACGCGCCTGTCCTACCTCGGCCTGTGCTTGCTGCTCCTGCACGTCGTGGCGGCGCTGTATCACCACTTCTGGCGGCGCGATGATGTGCTGACGCGCATGCTGCCGGGGCGGCCAGCGGCCCCCGGGGCGCGCGGCGTTGCCAACACGACCTGACCCCATGATGGAGGGGAGCATGAGATGGGTTGTGGCGGCCTTGCTCGCGTACGCCGGCACCGGAGAAGCAGCACCGCACACCTATCGCATCGACCCCAACCACACGCACCCCGCGTTCGAAGTGGATCACTTCGACGGTCTGTCTACCTGGCGTGGACTGTTCAAAACCACCAGCGGCACGATCACGCTCGATCGCGAGAAGAGCACCGGCACGGTCGACGTCTCGATCCAGGTGTCGAGCATCGAGCTGGGCCATGACAAGCTCAATCAGATGGTGGTCGGCGAGAAAATCGGCGATTGGAATGGCCTGGACGCCGAGCACTACCCGACGGCCGGATACCGCGGCACCCTCGGGGACTTCGTGGCGGGCTCACCTACTACGGTCAAGGGTGAACTCACGCTGCGCGGCGTCAGCCGGCCGGTGGCGCTGAAGATCAATTCGTTCAAATGCATTCCCGATCATCCGCTGCTCAAGCGCGAGGTGTGCGGCGCAGACGCCGTCGGCACTTTCAAGCGATCGGACTTCGGTGTGAATGCCGGCTTGCAGTTTGCCTTCCGGCAGGACGTGCTCTTGCGGATCCAGGTGGAGGCGATCAGGCAGGATTGAATGCCGAGTCCCCAGGCGGTATCAGGGACAAGCCGCCCAGTTGCGCGGCGCACGCACGCGGTGCAGTGTGTGCCGGCGTATCTCGAATCAGTGTTGCTACGCTCAAGCCGCGGCCGCGGTACAGGTGACTTGCGCGGCCCGCGGGTGATTTCTTTCGAGACAAGGAGGGTGATCCATGCCGACCGTACTCGTGACCGGTGCGAACCGGGGACTGGGACTGGAGTTCACCCGTCAGTACCTCGCCGACGGCTATGCCGTCATCGCGCTGTGCCGCGATCCCCCCAGAGCCAAGGACCTGCAGTCGGTTGCGCGCGGTTCAAAGGGTGCACTGACACTGGTCGCGGCCGACGTGACGGACGGTGACAGCCTGGGGCGCGCAGCGGGCGAGGTGCAGGGCGCGGTGGACATCCTCATTAACTGCGCCGGGGTGATCGGCGCGCGCGGACAGAGCCTCGGTTCGATCGACTACGAGGACTGGCGCCACGTGCTCGACGTCAATCTCCTGGGCCCGGCGCGCGTGTGCGAAGCCTTCCTCGAGCACGTGGCGCGCAGCGAGCGGCGAGTCACGGTGACCATCACCAGCGGCATGGGATCCCTGGCCGATAACACCTCCGGCGGCTCCATCCCGTATCGAACCTCGAAGGCCGC
>DASTDD010000121.1:0-13090 GCA_035710545.1 Steroidobacteraceae bacterium | reverse complement strand
TCGACCGGATCAAGCAGGACACCGATCGCGACCGATTCATGGATTGGAGCGAGGCGGTGCGCTACGGTCTGATCGACCGGGTACTGGAGAAGCGCGGGGAGGTTGCAGCGACCATACCTGCGAAATAGGCCCGACCAGAGCCTCGAGGGCATCCGCCTCAGGCTGGCCGGGACGGGAAGGGCTGCCCGGCGGCACAGGGGAAGCGCAGAATACCTATCCGGGGGGACGGTCCCGCCGGACCGGGAGCACACGACATACAATTCCTATCCACACAAGGGCTTACGGGCGTATCCGCTGCTTTGCTTCGCAGCCGGACGCCATGCTATAAGAAGTTGCGCCGCGCCTGCCCGAGCAGCGCGTTTGTGAGGTCCTTCGATGAGTGAAGATTCCCGCGGCCGCCATGACGATGGAAAGCTTCTGTATTGCTCGTTCTGCGGGAAGAGCCAGCACGAAGTCCGCAAGCTCATAGCCGGCCCCTCGGTATTCGTCTGCGACGAGTGCGTCGAGCTCTGCAACGACATCATCCGCGAGGAGCTCGAGGATCGAGCCGAGCGCGCGCGCGACAAGCTTCCCAAGCCGCATGAGATCAAGAAGGTCCTGGACGAGTACGTGATCGGCCAGGAGCGCGCCAAGAAGGTGCTCTCGGTTGCGGTGTACAACCACTACAAGCGCCTGCAGACGCGCACCTCCGGCTCGCGCACGAAGGACGATGTGGAGATTGCCAAGAGCAATATCCTGCTCATCGGCCCGACCGGATGCGGCAAGACGCTGCTCGCTGAAACCCTCGCCCGGCTGCTCAACGTGCCGTTCACGATCGCCGATGCCACGACGCTGACCGAGGCGGGCTATGTCGGCGAGGACGTCGAGAACATCATTCAGAAGCTGCTGCAGAAGTGCGATTACGACGTCGAGAAGGCGCAGACCGGGATCGTCTACATCGATGAGATCGACAAGATCTCGCGCAAGTCGGACAACCCCTCCATCACCCGTGATGTCTCCGGTGAGGGTGTGCAGCAGGCGCTGCTGAAGCTCATCGAGGGCACCATTGCCTCCGTGCCGCCCCAGGGTGGCCGCAAACATCCCCAGCAGGAGTTCCTGCAGGTGGACACCTCGAACATCCTGTTCATCTGCGGCGGCGCCTTCGCCGGTCTCGAGAAAATCATTCTCAACCGGACGCAGAAGGGTGGGATTGGCTTCACTTCCGAGGTGCGCGACGTGAGCGTGCGTCCGCACGGGAGCGATCTGTTCCACGACGTGGAGCCCGAGGACCTCATCAAGTATGGGCTCATTCCCGAGTTCGTCGGCCGCCTGCCGGTCGTGGCGACGCTCGATGAGCTGGATGAGACGGCCCTGGTCTCGATCCTGACCGAGCCGAAGAACGCTCTGACGAAGCAATATCGCCGCCTGTTCGAGATGGAGGGCTCGGAGCTCGAGTTCCGTGACGAGGCTCTGAAGGCGGTGGCGCATCGGGCGATGCAGCGCAAGACCGGAGCGCGCGGCTTGCGCACGATTCTCGAAACTGTGCTGCTCGACACAATGTACGAGCTGCCATCGATGCGAAACGTCGCTAAAGTCGTAATCGATGAAACGGTCATCGAAGGGCAGACCAAACCCTATCTGGTGTACGGCTCGGACGAGTCCCGGCTGGCCAGTGTCGATGAGCCGCGCCGGGCATCCGGAACCAACCATCACTGAGCGTTCCCTTCCACGGGCTCGGGCGCTGCCGTTGAAACGCGGCGGCGCAACCTCATTTCCCGCTAGACTACTCCGGCGATTTCTGCCCGGCCGGGCCCCGCCTGAGGCGGGGACCTTGTTCCATTCGCCATCGAGGGCTTGACCGTGTCCGATCCAACTCCTGCCAATCCGAGCGCCACTGGCCTGGAAAACGTACCGGTCCTGCCGCTTCGTGACGTGGTCGTCTATCCGCACATGGTGATTCCGCTCTTTGTCGGACGCGAGAAGTCGATCCAGGCGCTGGATGTGGCGATGCGGACCGACAAGCGCATCATGCTGGTCGCCCAGAAGCAGGCCGACGTGGACGATCCCAAGGCGGATGATCTGTATCGGATCGGGACAGTGGCGACGATCCTGCAGTTGCTGAAGCTTCCGGACGGCACCGTCAAGGTCCTGGTCGAAGGCGTGGACCGTGCCCGGATCGAGAAGCTGCACGCCGGCGAGTACTACTCTTCCGAGCTCACCCTGCTCCCGGACGTCGAAGCCTACGACGAGCGCGAGATGGATGTGCTCGCGCGCTCCGTGATCTCGCAGTTCGAGCAGTACGTCAAGCTGAACAAAAAGGTGCCGCCCGAGGTGCTCACAGCGCTGGCCGGTATCGAGCATGCCGGCCGGCTCGCCGACACGGTCGCCGCGCACATGTCGCTGAAGCTCGGTGAGAAGCAGAAGGTTCTGGAGATCCTCGACATCCGCAAGCGCCTCGAGCACATCCTCGTCGCCATCGAGGGCGAGATGGACGTGCTGCAGATCGAGAAGCGCATCCGCGGCCGCGTCAAGGCGCAGATGGAGAAAAGCCAGCGCGAGTACTACCTGAATGAGCAGATGAAGGCCATTCAGAAAGAGCTCGGCGAGATGGACGAGGGCGGCAACGAGATCACCGAGCTCGAGCAGAAGATCGCCAAGGCCGGCATGCCCAAGGAGGCGCGCGAGAAGGCCACAGGCGAGCTGAACAAGCTCAAGATGATGTCGCCCATGTCCGCCGAGGCGACCGTCGTGCGCAATTACATCGACTGGCTCGTGAAGGTGCCGTGGAAGAAGCGCACGAAGATCATCAAGGACATCTCACGGGCGGAGAAGGTGCTGGACGAGGACCACTTTGGCCTGGAGAAGGTCAAGGAGCGCATCGTCGAGTACCTCGCCGTCCAGCAGCGCGTGGACAAGCTGCGTGGCCCGATCCTGTGCCTGGTCGGGCCGCCGGGTGTCGGCAAGACCTCACTCGGGCAGAGCATCGCGCGCTCCACCAACCGCAAGTTCGTGCGGATGTCCCTGGGCGGAGTGCGCGATGAGGCCGAGATCCGCGGCCACCGCCGGACCTACATCGGCTCCATGCCCGGCAAGATCGTGCAGAACATGGCCAAGGCGGGGGTGCACAACCCCCTGTTCCTGCTCGACGAAGTCGACAAGATGTCGATGGATTTCCGCGGCGATCCCTCCTCGGCGCTGCTCGAGGTGCTCGATCCGGAGCAGAACTCCACCTTCAACGATCACTACCTCGAGGTCGACCTCGACCTCTCGGAGGTGATGTTCGTCTGCACGGCCAACAGTTTGAACATTCCGGCGCCGCTCCTCGACCGAATGGAAGTCATCCGTCTGCCCGGTTACACCGAAGATGAGAAGATGAACATTGCGCGCCGCTACCTGGTGCCCAAGCAGATGAAGAACAATGGCTTGCAGCCCGAGGAGCTGAAGGTCTCGGATGCGGCTCTGCTGGACATCGTCCGCTACTACACTCGCGAGGCCGGGGTCCGCAATCTGGAGCGCGAAATAGCCAAGATCGCGCGCAAGGCCGTGAAGCAGATGCTGCTGCACAAGAAGGAACAGAAATCGGTTGCCGTCATGCCGCGCAACCTGGACAAGTTTCTCGGCGTGCGCCGCTTCCGCTACGGCAAGGCGGAGGATCTCAACCGCGTGGGCCAGGTCACCGGTCTTGCCTGGACGGAAGTCGGCGGCGAGCTCCTGACGATCGAAGCGGCCGTAGTGCCCGGGAAGGGCAAGCTGCAGCACACGGGCCAGCTCGGCGAGGTGATGCAGGAGTCCATCCAGGCGGCCATGACGGTCGTGCGCAGCCGGGCTCAGGTGCTGGGCCTGGAGCCGGAGTTCTACCAGAAGCTCGATGTCCACCTGCACATCCCCGAGGGCGCGACGCCCAAGGACGGCCCGAGCGCCGGTATCGGAATGTGCACGGCCCTGGTGTCGGCTCTCTCGAAGGTGCCGGTGCGTTCCGACGTCGCCATGACCGGCGAGATCACGCTGCGTGGGGAAGTGCTGCCGATCGGCGGCTTGAAGGAGAAGCTGCTGGCGGCGCATCGCGGTGGCATCAAGACCGTATTGATCCCCGATGAGAACCAGAAGGACCTGGTCGAGATTCCGGACAACATCAAGGGCAATCTCGAGATCAAGCCCGTGAAGTGGATCGACGAGGTGCTGGCACTCGCGCTGACGCAGCAGCGTCCCCTGATGAATGCGGAGCCGCCCGCGCCGGTGGCTTCCGAGCTGCCCGAGGACAAGCGCCCGCGTCGAACCGGCCGCCGAAGCATCAAGCAGCCCGTTCCGGCGCACTGATCGGATGGTAGTGATCTCACGCGGGTCCGTGTGTCCCGCGTGAGAGACCGTCCTGCGCCACTGGACCGCCCATGACAACTGTTCTGGTCACCGGAGCATCCGGTGGAATCGGTCGGGCCATCGCCGTGGAGCTCGCCGCGCGCGGCGCGGCGGTGATCCTGCACTACCGCTCGGACAGAAACGGCGTGGAGGAGACGCGGCGCTGCCTGTCCGGCGAAGGGCATCGGATCCTGCAGGCGGACCTCAGCGATCCTTCAGCCACCGAGCAGCTCTGGCAGCAGGCAACTGAGCTGCCACGCGTTGACGCCTTGGTCAACAACGCAGGCATCTTCCCGAATCACCCGCCGCTCGGTACGGACTTCACCGGCTGGACAGCCGCGTGGCAGAGGACACTGGCAACCAACCTGACAGCCGTGGCCAATCTGTCCTATTTCGCGGCGCGGAGCATGGTGAAGCAGGGAGGAGGGCGGATCGTGAGCGTCTCCTCGCGCGGTGCTTTCCGCGGTGAGCCTGCGGCACCGGCCTACGCGGCCAGCAAGGCAGGCCTCAATGCGTTCAGCCAGTCAATGGCGAAGGCGCTCGCTCCTGGCAATGTGTATGTCTATGTGGTCGCACCCGGATGGGTAGCGACCGATCGAGTGGCGGGCGCCGTGAAGGACCCGGCAGTGCTCGCTGATCAGCCGCTCGGCCGGGTAGCCTCACCGGAAGAGATTGCCCAGGTGGTCGCGTTCTGCGTGCTCGATGCGCCTGCGAGCATGACGGGGGCCATCCTCGACGTGAACGGCGCGTCGTACCTGAGAAGCTGAGCGCCGCACCAGACGCGGCCTTTGCCGCCTACCCTCACCGCGCCCCAAACGCAAAGGGCCGCGTCCTGCGGCCCTTTGTATCTCTCGATGTAGACTGATCTTCGTCGCGAGGACTATCTCTAATCTACGGCTCCAGTGTGCCCGCAAGCGCCGCGAGCCGCCAATCGCCCATCGGCGCAATCCTCTGTCAGATCAGTCCGACGCCACCGCCGCCACCGCCGGTGCCGTCAGGCAGAGGCCGGCGCTCCTGCCTCGGCGTGGCCGGCGCCGCCGCGGGTGGCGAGCCACGAGCCCAGCAGAATCATCCCGAAGGCCAGCGCTCCGCCAACGCCGAGATGCTCATGCAGGATGAACACGCCCAGCAGGGTCGCGACCGCCGGGTTGATGTAGGTGATGATGGATGCGCGCGAGGCTCCGGCATGGCTCACAAGATAGAACATGAGCAGCATGGCGAGGGCCGTGCAGGCCAGTCCAAGCACGACGATGGACCAGATCGCCACCGCAGAGGGCATGTGGCGCGGGAATGTCAGCAGGGCCGGGATGAGCAGCACCGCGCTCGAGATCAGCAGGCTGGCTGCGATCGGGCCGATCGAATCGAGTCCGCTCAAGTGACGCTGGATGATCAACGGCCCGATCGCATAGCCGAGCGTGGCGAGCAGCATGCAGCCCACGCCCATCCAACCCAGCACGCCCGAAATGCTGCCCAGCCCCACGAGCGCCACGACGCCGAGGAGCCCGAGGCCGAGCCCCGTCAGGCGCGCGAAGCCCAATCGCTCGTGCACGCCGAAGAAGCGCGAGATCAGTGTAATGGTCAGCGGCACGGCGGCGATGAGGATCCCGGTCACGGAGGAGTCGATCCAGCGCTCGCCAATCGAGATGACCGAGAACGGTACGACGAATTCCGCGCAGGCGAAGGCCAGCACCGTGCCCTTGTGAGCGCCCAGCGGGCGCAGCGCCCCCCGGTGCCAGGCGATCGGCAGCAGCACCAGCGCGGCAAGCGTGATCCGCCCCCAGGCCACGACGAATGGCGAGACTTCCAGCACCGCCAGCTTGATGAAGAAGTACGGCACGCCCCAGATCACCCCGAGCGCACCGAACGCCAGCCACGACCGCCAGCTCATGGCCGGCGGCCCCGTTCCGAGAATATGGAAAGCATGGGAGGCAATCCTAGCAGGAACGCTTTTCCGCCGCGTCGGCGCACCACGGCGCGAAGGCCCACAACAGCTGCCGCCGAGCCGTGCGCTGAATCACGGATCAGGCGGTGCGCAATGCGCGCGCCGTTCCTGAGAAACGCCAACCCAACACCTCTCCCGTCAACTTGCGGTTTGGCGCCGATTGCAGACACATTTGGCCTGAACCGCTGGCTGAAGCGCATCCACCTACGTACGCGATCAACTCGATCGCAGGTGGAGAGCAGGTTATGCGTCGGGACATTCATGCCCGGAATTCCAAATGGCGGGCCGCCTGGGGCGCCTTGTGCCTCATCCCCGTGCTCGCGGTCGCCGTGCTGGTTGTTGCCTGCGGAGGCAACTACAGCAGTGGCAGCAATGTGTCGGGGCCCGGCACGAACTCGGCGGCATCGTCGGTGTCGATCGGACCCATCACCGGCTTCGGCAGCGTCCACCTGAACGGTCTGCAGTTTCAGACCGGCAGCGCGACGATCAATGTTGACGGCAAGGCCGCTTCGCAGAATGACTTGCGGGCCGGGCAGGTCGTCGAGGTCAAAAGCCATCATGATGACTCGACCAACATGGATGTAGCCGATGACATCGAGTTCCGCGGCAACGTCGTGGGCCCCGTGAGCTCGGTGGACACGACGGCCGGATCACTGGTGGTCCTTGGCCAGACGGTTCTCGTCACGATGGACACCTCGTTCGACGATGACATCAGTCCGGCTTCCCTGGCGGGAATCCAGGTCGGGCAGATCATCGAAGTGAGCGGGCTGCCCGCGGCCGACGGCAGCATCCAGGCGACCCGGATCGAGGGCAAACCTGCGGGCACGGCCTTTCAGATCATCGGCACCGCGAGCGCCACGGATGCCACAGCCAAGACGTTGCACATCAATGGGCTCGTGGTGGACTTCTCGTCTGCGACGCTCGTGGACTTTGGCGCGTCAGGTCCCACGGACGGGCAGTTGATCGAGGTTTCCGGCACCACCCTCGAGTCCTCCGGTGCGCTCGCCGCGACGCGCCTCGAGCTGCGCACGGGCAAGCAGCTCCAGGCGGATGCCGGGGATGAGATGCGGGTCGAGGGACTGATTACGCGATTCGCCTCGGCGACGGACTTTGATGTGAACGGCCAGCCGGTCACCACGACGGCCAGCACGCGGTTCGAGGGCGGGGTTGCCAGCGATCTGGCGCTCAACGTGCGTGTCGAGGTCGAAGGCACCCCGGACAGCACGGGCCTGCTGACGGCCACCAAGGTCGAGATCCAGCCGAATCCGCAGGTCCGGGTCTTTGCCCAGGTCGATGCGGTCGATGCCACCGCCGGCACCGTGACGATGCTGGGGATGACCATCAGCGTCAATGCAATGACCCGGTTCGAGGATCATGGGTCACAGAAGGTCGACACCTTCAGCCTGGCGAACGTCCATACGGGCGACTGGCTGGAAGTGCGCGGCACCGAAGCGAGTGCGGGCAGTACGTCCGTCACCGCCACACGAGTTGACCGCCGTCAGCCACAGTCGCAGGTCATGTTGAGCGGTCTCGTGAGCAGCGCCACAGCGCCGAACTTCATGATCCTGGCGACCAACGTGGCGACGACATCGGCCACTCAGTTCAACCACGGACTGAATGCGACGACGTTCTTCAATGGACTGGTCGGCAAGGTGGCCTCCGTGCAGGGCTCGTGGGACGGCACGACGCTTACCGCACAGAAGGTCCAGCTAGGTGAGGACGACGAGGACGAGTGACGCCTTGTCGGGTTGTTGTGCGCACCGTGGGGCTCCAAACGGGGCCCCACGGTTACTTGAGACGCAGCCCGGGGTGGGCCTGTTGTGTGGGGTGCAGCCCCCCTGCGTCTGAGCCCTCTTCCGGGGGCAAACCCCCACACAACAGGCCCACCGCTCCTAGAAAGGTTGATCGATCGATTTGGCGAGCGCGGTGAAAAGCTTCGGCCCGCTGGAAGTCATGTACCAGCAGTCCTCCAGGCGGATGCCGAACTCACCGGGAATGTAGATCCCCGGCTCGTCGGAGAAGCACATGCCCGCTGCCAGAGGCGTCGGGTCGTTGCGCACGAGGAAGGGCGCCTCATGGCCGTCCATGCCGATGCCGTGTCCGGTCCGGTGCGAAAGTCCTGGCAGACCGTAATTCTTG
The DNA here is from genome assembly GCA_035710545.1 of Steroidobacteraceae bacterium. Classification (GTDB taxonomy): domain Bacteria; phylum Pseudomonadota; class Gammaproteobacteria; order Steroidobacterales; family Steroidobacteraceae; genus 13-2-20CM-66-19. Next base: position 4,674 of record DASTDD010000121.1, on the reverse strand, counting down.
CGCCAGCCGCGCTGCTCGTAGAAATCCCGGACCGCCTTGTCGATCGAGCCGACCGGCTTGCCGAGCGCAGCCGTTTCGAGCGCGAGCTCCTGTCCACGTTTCACCGTATCCCACACTTCCCGCTGACGCTTCGTCGGCTCACCGAACACCCAGGTTCTGGAGATATCGGACTGGTAGCCATGAACCGTGCAGCCGCAGTCCATGAGGATGACCGAGCCTTCGTGGACCTTCTGCGGCTGGTGCGAGCCGTGCGGATACGCGCTTGCCTCGTTGAGGAGCACGAGCGAGAAATCAGAGCTGTCGCCGCCCAGCGCACGGGTGGCCTGGTCCATCATGGACGAAATCGCCTCAGGCTCCATGCCAGCCTCGATGCGGCCGTGGACATGACGCAGGGCTGCGATCGTCACGTTGTTCGCAGCTTGCATCAGTGCCAGCTCCGACTGCGACTTCACCATCCGGCAGGCGCGCACGAGCTGGTCTCCTGAGATGACGCTCCCGGCACCGCCCGCCTTCGTGACTCCATCGATGATGAAGTAGCGAGTCGTCGGCTCGACGGCCAGCGCGCCGGTCGCGTGGCCCTTGCCACGCGCCGCGGCGGCAATCAACTCGAAGGGGTTCTCATCCTCGTTCCACGGTCGAACCTCACTCTCGATTTGCAACGTCTCGCGAACGGAGGGCTGCTCGAAGAACGGCGTGACCACCACCGTGCGGCCCTCGGCGGGGATGATCGCGGCAGTGACTCGCTCCGAGCGGTGCCAGCGCACGCCGGTGAAATACTCCAGACTGGAGCCTGACTCGACCAGAAAGGCCCCGATCCGCTGCTGCTGCAGGAGGGACTGCACCTTGCCGATGCGGCCCTCGCGCTCCTGAGCGGTGATGGGCTGGGCAGAAGTGGTAATGGAGCTCAGGCCGGCCGGCGGCGTCCCCGCTGCAACAGTCTTCGCGGTCGAGGCCACGGCGGCGGCAGCAGCGGCAGCGCCGAGCACGGCGCGTCGGGAGACTGTAGTCATCGGGATCCTTTCTCGTACGGGTGAGGTGAAGCGGGCAGTTTAACCGCTCAGGAAGGGTCGAGCTCGATCCAGGTGGGAGCGTGGTCGCTTGCTTTCGGCTGCCCGCGCACCCAGCTGTGCACGTTCGCATCCTTCAGGCGCGGTGCGAGCCGGGCGTTCAGAAGCAGGTGGTCGATGCGCAGCCCCGCGTTGCGTGCCCAGTGATCGCGGAAATAGTCCCAAAAGGTGTAGATCGGCTCTTCGGGGTGTCGAGCGCGCAGCGCATCCACCCAGCCCTGCGCCAGGAGGCGCTGCCAAGCCTGGCGTGTCTGGGGCTGCAGCAGTGCGTCCTTGCGCCATCCTTTCGCGTTATAGATGTCGAAGTCCGTGGGCACGACGTTGTAGTCTCCCGCGAGCACGACCGGCTCGGTGGAGGCGTACAGCGTCTGCGCGTGTTGGATCAGTCTCTCGAACCAGGCGAGCTTGTAGTCGAACTTGGGGCCGGGCTGAGGATTGCCGTTCGGAAGATACAGGCACCCGACGACGACTCCACCCACGGCCGCCTCCAGGTAGCGGCTGTGCGTGTCATCGGGATCACCCGGCAGGCCGCGGCGGATCTCGCGGGGCTGGCTGCCTTTGGCAAGGATGGCGACCCCGTTCCAGGAGCGTTGCCCATGCCAGACGGCGCCATAACCGGCCTGCTGGATGGCCAACAGGGGGAAAGCCTCATCCGGCGCCTTGAGCTCCTGCAGGCAGGCGACATCCGGGGATTCGCGCCCGAGCCATTCGAGCAGAGCAGGCAGGCGGCTCGCGATGCCATTGACGTTGTAAGTGGCAATCTTCACCAAAGGCTCCAGTTCAGGCCAGCGCCGCGCGGAATCTGCTCAGGCTGTCCGCGGGCCAGAGCTTGTGGCGATCATAGTAGCCCGGCACCGCGGGTTTGTCGGGCGGGAGACTCACCCACGGCTGTCTGCTCGAGGTGAAGATGTGGATGTCCGGCGGAAACCGGTCCGGCTCGTCGAGCGTGCCGACCCGCACGAAGCGCAGCTTGTCTCCGGCACCAAAATAGTTGCTCCACAGGGCGATCCGGCAGATGGGGCAGCGCGTAATCTTCTGACCCTTGCCGCTGTTCGAAGGCGTGTTGATGATTTCGGGCTCGCCCGACAGCACGATGACGCGGTCTGCCTCGATGAGCGCGTTGTGCGCGAATGCGGAGCCCGTTTCGCGCTGACACCATCTGCAGTGGCAGCAGTGGACGAATAACGGGGCACTGCTCATCCGGTATCGAACGGCACGACAGGTGCAGCCACCTTCGGCTCCGGACCCTCGGGCATCACTCATGACTCTCTCCTAAAGCGCCAAAGATCTTCAGTACCAGCCGGGTGCTGCTGCCGGCTCACCCGTCGGGCATCGGTAGAATAGGATAGCTTTCTCTGGCACTGGGTGTGACACATGTATATCCCACCGCACTTCCTCGAGACCGATCTGAGGCGACTCGATTGGTTGGCGGCGCACGATGCGTTCGGAACCCTTGTTTCCACCGTCGATGGCGCGCCCTTTGCCACGCATCTGCCGGTCCTGTATCGGCGCGAAGACCGGAAGGTCACGCTGCTGGGCCATTGGGCGCGACCCAACCCGCAGTGGCATTCGATCGAAGGGCAGCGCGTTCTGTTCATCTTCCATGGGCCACATGCTTACATCTCTCCTCGCTGGTATGCCGAGCCTGCGCGTAACGTGCCGACGTGGGACTATGCGACGGCGCATCTCTACGGACGGATCCAGGTCATTCACGAGCCTGAGGGCCTGGAGGAGATTGTGACGGCGCTGGCGGATCAGTACGAGCGCAACGCGCCGGCCCCGTGGCGGATGGCGCAAGCGGACGGCCGGGCACGCTTACGCGGCATAGTCGGGTTCCGGCTGGCCGCCGAGAGCATCGAAATCAAATTCAAGCTGAATCAAAACCACGTGAAGGAGAACGTGACAGGCGCGATCGCTGCGCTGGCGGCACAGGGCAGGGAAGACGCCTCGGAGATCGCGAGGCTCATGCAGGGCGCGCTGGAGGCCAGAGCCCGCCCGGACGAGCGCGAAGGGAAGGGCTGAGCGGTAGTGTAGTGCGGGCACGGGATTTGCGGCAGGCCACCCGGAGGACCCGGCCATGCCCATGCTTCACAAAAGTCAGGTGTTCGCTGCTGCCCTTCTGTGTGGCTCTGCCATCGCATCCGCGCAGGAGCTGCCGCCGACCCCGACTGCTCAAGCCCCCAATGGCAACGGGCGCGAGACCGTCCGGTTGGCCACGGCTGAGGGGGTCCTCCACGCGGCGCGGGCGACCCCCGGCCCGGCTGCGCCCCAACCTTCTGTCGTGGACCACAGCCAGCCTGAGACGGCCCGGGACTCGCAGGCGGATGCGCCGGAGACCGCCCGTGATCACGAGGACCCTCGGACGCTTCCGGAAACAGCCGTTGACTCCCAGGCGCACTCACCCGAGACCGCCCAGGACAGCCCGGCGGATCAGCCGGAAACGGCCGTGGATTCCCAGAAGGGCGCTCCGGAGACAGCCGTGGATGACCCCCATACGTTGCCGGAGACGGCTACCGACGCCCTGAGAGCCAGCGACGCCAAGCGGTTGCAGGCGGCTGCCAGGGCGGCCGTAGCCGCGCCAGCCCGAGCCACCACCGTTCCCCAGTAAGCTTGCACCTCGCGCCGCCCGGCGCCGTATGATTCTCTTGCTGCGCGAAAGTCACCCACAGCGAGAGTCCCATGTGCCGCAACATCAGGATGCTCTTCAATTTCGACCCGCCGGTCACGGAAGACGAAATCCATGCCGCCGCGCTCCAGTTCGTGCGCAAGATGAGCGGGTTCAACAAGCCCTCGAAGGCCAATGAAGCGCCCTTCCTGGCCGCGGTGCAGGGCGTGGCGGCGGTTTCGAGCACACTCCTAAGCTCGCTGCAGACGCAAGCGGCGCCGCGCAACCGGGAAGAGGAGGCCGCCAAGGCTCGCGCACGCGGCCAGGCGCGCTTCGCGCGATGAGATACGACGCGTGCCCCCCTCGCTTCGTCGCACCGTGCCGGAGGCGCGTTGACGCTTAGTTACTTGGCTAAGTACAATTTAGTCGTTCGGCTAACCGATTGGGCGCCGCGAGGGCAGCAGCGCGTACCACCATCGGCATCGCGGCGCTGCCCCTGGGGGGCGGCGATCGAGATTGATCTCGTGGCCCGATGATTCGCGGGAGACGACCATGAAGACTCCGCTGTACTGGATCGATGCATTTTCCCGGCGCCGCTTCAGTGGCAATCCGGCGGCAGTGGTGATCACGGATGAGCCCCTGGCGGAGGATCTGATGCTGGGCATTGCGGCGGAAAACAACCTCGCCGAGACCGCGTTCGTGGTGCCGCGAGGCGCGCGATTCTCCATCCGCTGGTTCACGCCAACCGTAGAGATGGATCTGTGCGGTCACGCCACGCTCGCCAGCGCCTTCGCGCTGAATCTTTCCGGCCAGGCGAAAGGGGACCCCATCCTGTTCGACTCGCGCAGCGGTGAGCTCTCGGTCGGGGCACAGGGAGAGCGGCTCGCGCTGAATTTTCCCGCGCGACCCAGCTCACCGGGGAACCTCAACGAGCGTGTCGCCGAGGCGCTCGGGCTGCGGCCGGTGGTGGTGCACGAAGCTCAGGCGACCATGGCGATTCTC
>DASTDD010000120.1:0-7739 GCA_035710545.1 Steroidobacteraceae bacterium | reverse complement strand
GCCGCACCCGCAGGCCGCGCTGGCGCAGCAGCGTGAAAGCCTGTGGCGAGGTCACTTCATGGATGAGATGCAGATCGCTGTAGAGAACCGCGGGCGTGTCGGCGGTCTCGGCCACGACCTCGTGGCTGCTCCAGACCTTCTCGAACATCGTTCGGGCTTGCATCGCTGCAGACGGACGGCGTCTCAACCGCTCGCGGCGGCCCGCGGCGCAGACAGGTCGACCGCATCGAGCCAGCCCCATTTGTCGGCAGTCTTGCCCGAGAACAGGCCGAAGAAAGCGCCCTGCAGCGCCTCGGTGATCGGGCCGCGCTTTCCGGCACCCACCGGGAGGCGGTCCACCGAGCGGATCGGGGTGATCTCGACCGCCGTGCCGGTAAAGAAGGCCTCGTCGGCCAGATACAGCAGCTCGCGCGGAATGGCACACTCGCGCACTTCCAGGCCGCGCTCGCGCGCGAGCTGCATGACCGTGTCGCGAGTGATGCCGCCGAGCACCGAGTGCGCGAGAGCGGGGGTCAGCAGCACGCCGTCGCGCACCAGGAACAGATTCTCGCCGGAGCCTTCGCTCACGGTGCCATCGGTAGAGAGGCCGATCCCCTCATCGAAGCCGAGCCGGCGCGCCTCGGCGCCGATCAGCTGGCTGGACAGATAGTTGCCGCCCGCTTTGGCGAGCGCGGGCAGGGTGTTGGGAGCCACTCGGTTCCAGGAGGATACGCACGCATCCACGCCCTGCGCCTCGCTCTCGTGGCCGAGATACTTGCCCCATTCCCAGGCAGCGACCGCCACGTCGGTCGGCGGGTCGTTCTTCGGCGTCACGCCGATCTCGCCGTAGCCCCGGAACACGATCGGGCGCAGGTAGGCGCCCCGCGCCAGATTGTTGGCCCGGATGACTTCCCGGCACGCCTCTTTGATCTGCTCCGGCTGAAAGGGGATGCCGATGCGGTACACCTTGGCCGAGTCATACAGGCGGCGCGTGTGCTCGCGCAGGCGGAAGATCGCCACGCCGCCCGGCGTCTGATACGCCCGCAGTCCTTCGAATACGGAGGAGCCGTAATGCAGCGCGTGCGACAGTACGTGCACGGTGGCCTTCTCCCACGGGACGAGCTTGCCGTTGAACCAGATGAACTGAGTAGCCGGGATGGGCATTGCCAGACTCCTTCGAATGGTCAGTCTCAGACGGCGGCCTGGGCCACCCGCCCGGCGCCCGCCTTTTCGTCGCGCGCACGGGAGCCAGCCTGGGAGAGCTCGATCCGGTTCACGACTTCGAGGAAGGCCTGCGTGCTGGACTCCACGATGTTCGTGCTTACGCTCGAGCCGCGATAGGTGCGCTGATTGTACTCCACGTAGATGACCGCCTCGCCCTGCGCATCCTCGCCCTCGGACACGCTGTGCAGCTCGAATTTCCGCAGCACCACGCTGATCCCGGTGGCCGCCTCGATGGCCTTGAAGGCCGCATCCACCGGCCCATCGCCCGTGGCCTGGCGTTCCACGATCTGGCCGGCGGCATGCTGCAGGCGGACCGTCGCCTCGGCGGGGGAGTGCGTGAGGGCGACGGTTTTCAGATCGATCAGCGCCCAGGGGCCGTTGGCCGAGCCCTCGGCGCGCAGCACCAGCGCCTCGATGTCGCCGTCGAACAACTCCTTCTTCTTGTCCGCGAGCGCCTTGAACTCCTCGAACAGCCGGTTGAACTCCAGCTCATCGAGCTCGAAGCCGAGCTCCTTCACCCGATCGCGGAAAGCATGTCGCCCGCTGTGCTTGCCGAGCACCAGATGACTGCGCGACAGCCCCACATCCTCGGGGCGGAGAATCTCATAGGTGGAATGGTGTTTGAGCATGCCATGCTGATGGATCCCGGCCTCGTGCGCGAAGGCATTCTCGCCGACGACGGCCTTGTTACGCGGGATCGGCATTCCCGTGATGCTCGATACCAGGCGCGAGGTCGGGTACAGGCGCGAGGTCTGAATGTTGGTTCGCACGTTGAAGAACGCCTCGCGGGTACGCAGCGCCATCACGACCTCTTCCAGGGAGCAGTTGCCGGCTCGCTCGCCGATGCCGTTGATCGTGCATTCCACCTGGCGCGCGCCCGCGACGACCGCTGTCAGACTGTTCGCAACGGCCATGCCGAGGTCGTCGTGACAATGCACGGACAGGCGAATACGCTCGATGCCGCGCACGTTCTTGCGCAGATAGCGGAAGAGCTCCGCGAACTCGTCCGGGACGGTGTAGCCGACCGTGTCGGGGATGTTGACGGTGCCGGCGCCGGCCTCGATGGCCGCCTCGACCACCTGGGCGAGAAATTCCAGCTCGGTGCGCGAGGCATCCTCCGGCGAGAATTCCACGTCCTCGCACAGCTCGCGCGCCATGCGCACGCCCTGCACGGCGGTGCGCAGAATCTCCTCCTGCGCCATGTTGAGTTTGTATTGGCGGTGTATGGCGCTGGTGGCGAGAAAGACATGGATGCGGCGCCGCCCGGCGGGCTGCAGCGCCCGGGAGGCCAGCTCGATGTCCTCCGGGTTGCAGCGTGCGAGTGCGCAGATGGTCGCTGCGCCGATCTCGCGGGCTACCGCATGCACCGACTCCCAGTCGCCGCGCGAGGCGGCGGGGAAGCCGGCCTCGATCACATCGACGCCGAGCTCGGCGAGGGCGCGCGCGACGCGCAGCTTCTCGGGTTGGGTCATGCTGCAGCCGGGCGATTGCTCGCCATCGCGCAGCGTGGTGTCGAAGATCAATACTCGATCCGGATCGGGTGCCATGTGATGACCTCTATCAGGTGCGCTCGTTCAGCCAGGGCATGCGCGCGCGCAGCGCCGCGCCGACCTTCTCGATCGGATGCTCCGTATCCTCCTCGAGGAGCCTCTGATAGTTGCGGCGTCCGTCGGCGTTCTCGGCGATCCACTGCCGGGCAAACTTGCCGTTCTGTACTTCCTTGAGAATCCTGCGCATCTCCTTCTTGACGCGATCGTTGACCACCCGCGGCCCGCGCGTCAGATCGCCGTACTTGGCGGTCTCGCTGATGAATTGATGCATTTTGCGCAGGCCGCCCTCGTGAAGCAGGTCCACGATGAGCTTCAGCTCGTGCAGACACTCGTAGTAGGCGACCTCGGGCTGGTATCCGGCTTCGACCAGTGTCTCGAACCCTTTGACCACCAGCTCGGTCGTGCCCCCGCACAGCACCGCCTGCTCCCCGAACAGATCGGTCTCGGTCTCCTCGGCGAAAGTGGTCTCGAGAACACCGCCCCGTGTGCCGCCTATGCCATGGGCGTAGGCGAGGGCCTTGGCGCGCGCCTTGCCGCTGGCATCCTGGGAGACGGCGAGCAGGCACGGCACGCCGCGGCCTTGCTGGTACTGGCGTCGTACGAGGTCGCCGGGTCCCTTCGGCGCGATGAGCACGACGTCCAGGTCCTTGCGGGGACGGACCTGCTTGAAATGAATGTTGAAGCCGTGCGCAAACAGCAGAGTACATCCGCGTGGCAGGCGCTTTTGAATGCTTTCATACAGCGCCCGCTGGGCGAGGTCGGGCACGAGCATGGCCACGAGTGTCGCGCCGCTGACTGCCTCTGCGGGCTCGGCAACCGCCAGGCCCTCGCGGCGTGCCTTTTTCCAGCCGGGCCCGCCCTTGCGCACGCCCACGACCACCTCGAAGCCGCTGTCGCTCAGATTGAGCGCGTGCGCGCGTCCCTGACTGCCGTAGCCGAGTACGGCGATGCGGGCCCCCTTGAGAGCCTTGCGATCGACGTCCTTCTGCGAATAAAGCTTCATCATCGCTCTCCGTTCACCAAAACTGAAAAACCCCGCAGCGGCTTTCGGGCCGGTGCGGGGTTTTGAGGTGTCTTGCTCGCTGGTGCCTTGGTTTCGTCTCAGGCGTGCGCGAGTTCCCCGCACCTTCTGCTCCGAAGGAGCAGAAGTCCGATCGGCAGTCCGAGCATCCGTTCGCGCAAATCGCGCCGTCGTCCGCGAGGGGCGGCGCGCGTCGGACCGTATGCGGAAGCTGCCATGGTATGAATGCGCAAGCTAAGGAAGTCGGGATCGATCGTTCGATGTGACCATACCGGGCCATCTCTGTCAACGCGAGCACCGCCCCTTACATGTAACTGTCACAGGCCGGCACGGTGCGGATTCGCTAAGCTGCCGGCCGCAATCCGCGCAACCCAAGACGCCACCGTGTCACACGCAACGCTGCTGACGACCGATCCGGGAGAGAGCCTGCCCCTGTGGCTGCTGACCGAGGCACAGCTGCCCGGGTGGCTCGGCGAGCAGGGTGGCTGTGTGGCCGACTGGGTGCGCAGCCATGGCTTCCAGGCCGAAAGGTATCGTGCGCTCGCCTATCCGGGCCGCAACGGCGCCCTGGCCGGCGCGGTGCTGGGCCTGGGGGCGCTGAAGTCGACGGACGATCTGAGACTGTGGCACGCGGCGGGTCTCACCGATCGTCTGCCTCCGCAGACCTATCACGTAGCCAACAAGCTGGCGCCCGAAGCGGCGACCCACTTCGTACTCGGCTGGCTCGTCGGAGCCTACCGCCTGGGCCGCTATCGCGCGCATTCGCCGCCCGCTCCCCGATCAACTCTCGTGGCGCCCGCGGGAGCCGATCTCGATTACGCTCGAGCGGCGGCCCGCGCCTGCGAGCTCTCGCGCGATCTGATCAATACGCCGGCGAACGATATGGGACCGGCGGAGTTGGCCGAAGCGGCTGTCTCACTTGGGACCCGTTGCGGGGCGAGCACTCGCGTCATTGTCGGAGATGCGCTGCAGCGGGAGGGTTTTCCCCTCATCCACGCGGTAGGCGCTGGGAGCTCGCGCGCGCCGCGCCTCATCGATCTGCGCTGGGGCGACGCCGCGGCACCCCGCGTGACACTCGTCGGAAAGGGCGTGTGCTTCGATACCGGCGGCCTCGATCTGAAGCCCTCCGCGGCCATGCTGCTCATGAAAAAGGATATGGGGGGTGGCGCGTGCGCCTTGGGACTTGCGCAGTTGCTGATGCAACTGAGCGCGCCCGTGAATTTGCGAGTGCTGGTTCCGGCTGTCGAGAACAGCGTGGACGGCAATGCTTACAGGCCAGGAGACGTGCTGCGTTCGCGCAAAGGACTGACCGTCGAGATCGGCAACACCGACGCGGAGGGCCGCCTGGTCCTGGCGGATGCGCTCGCCGAAGCGGACAGCGAGCAGCCGGATCTGCTGGTGGACCTGGCCACACTGACCGGCGCGGCGCGTGTGGCGCTCGGCCCGGAGTTGCCGGCGGCGTTCTCGCCGGATGCGAGGCTGCTCGAGGCTTTGCAACACAAAGGGGACGAGGAAGCGGATCCGGTCTGGCCGCTGCCGCTGTGGACAGCTTACGAGGAGGAGCTGGCCAGCAAAGTCGCGGACCTCGGCAACGTGGCGGCGGCTCCGTTCGCAGGCTCGATCATCGGCGCACTGTTCCTGAAGCGCTTCGTGACTGCGACGCCGGCCTGGATGCATCTGGACCTGTATGCGTGGAACCCGAAGGAGCGGCCGGGGCGGCCGGTGGGCGCCGAGGCACAGTGCATCCGGGCGCTGTATCGGCTGATCCGGGAGCGCTGTTCAGCCGGGCGGTGAAATACTTTAAGCTTTAAGCACCACGCGAGGCCCCCCCATGCCACTGAAGCAGAACAAGGCCGATCCGCGCGCGAGCTCGCGACTGGTCGTGGACGGCCTGAAGCAGGCACCTTCGCGTGCCATGCTGCGTGCGGTGGGCTTTCAGGATGCGGACTTCCAGAAGCCCCAGATCGGCATCGCCTCGACGTGGGCCAATGTCACGCCCTGCAACATGCACATTGCCGAGCTTGCGCGCGAGGCTGCCGCGGGCGCGGATGCCGCCGGCGGCAAGAGCATTCTGTTCAACACGATCACGGTCTCCGACGGCATCTCGATGGGCTCCCCGGGGATGCGCTATTCCCTGGTCTCGCGGGAGGTCATCGCGGATTCCATCGAGACGGTGGTCGGGGCCGAGGGGTTCGACGGCTTCGTGGCCGTGGGCGGCTGCGACAAGAATATGCCCGCGTGCGCCATGGCGATGGCCCGACTCAACCGTCCTTCCGTGTTCGTATACGGTGGCACGATCCGCCCGGGCGCTCAGCGCCGGGACATCGTCTCGGTTTTCGAGGCAGTGGGTGCCCGCGCGGCCGGCAAGATCACCGACGAGCAGCTGCAGGAGGTCGAGCGGACCGCGATCCCGGGTCCGGGCAGCTGTGGCGGCATGTATACGGCCAACACCATGGCCTCGGCCCTCGAGGCCCTCGGCCTCTCGCTTCCCGGCAGCTCGGCGCAGGAAGCCGTGAGCGAGGCCAAGCGCTTGGACTGTCGCCGGGCGGGGGAGGCGGCGGTGCAGCTCGTCAAGTCGGGCCTGCGGCCGCGGGATATCCTCACGCGCAAGGCTTTCGAGAACGCGATCACCGTCGTCATAGCGCTCGGAGGCTCCACCAATGCGGTGCTGCATCTGCTGGCCATTGCCAACGATGCGCGCGTTCGGCTCAAGTTGGATGATTTCACGCGCATCGGCCGCCGTGTTCCGGTGCTGGCGGACGTCAAGCCAAGCGGTCGTTACCTGATGTCGGAGTTGATTGCCATCGGCGGCATCCAGCCGCTCATGAGGATGTTGCTGGAAGCGGGATTGCTGCATGGCGAGTGCGTGACGGTGACGGGTCGCACTGTGGCCGAAAATCTTGCGAATACAGGCATGTATCTTGCTGAACAGGACGTCGTGCGGCCGCTCTCGGACCCTCTCAAGAGGGACAGCCACCTCGTGGTGTTGTACGGGAACGTAGCCCCGGAGGGCGCCGTCGCAAAGATCACCGGCAAGGAAGGACTGGCCTTCAGTGGGCGCGCGCGGGTGTTCGACGGCGAAGAGCGAGCCACTCAGGCCATCCTGGCGGACGAGGTTCGCGCCGGTGAGGTCGTGGTCATCCGACACGAGGGGCCGAAAGGCGGCCCCGGAATGCGTGAGATGCTGAGCCCGACGAGCGCCATCATGGGCCGTGGGCTGGGAGACAAGGTGGCGCTCATCACTGACGGCCGCTTTTCGGGCGGCAGCCATGGGTTCGTCGTTGGACATATATCGCCGGAGGCGGCGGTTGGCGGCCCCATCGCGCTGCTGCGCAACGGCGACCGCATTACGATTGATGCCACCCGGCGGGTCATCGACGTCGCGCTCACGCCCGCGGAGCTGCGCCGCCGCCGCGCGGCCTGGAAGCCCCGCAAACCCTATGCGACAGCCGGAGTTCTGGCCAAATATGCTCGGCTCGTCGGCAGCGCCTCCGCGGGCGCGGTGACCGATCCAATGGCCGGACCGGCATGAATTCTTGAGCTTGGGCGGAGTTGTCAGTGCACCGGGCAGAGGTTAGAGTTCAGCAGGCATCCGGCAGTGCCAGTGTTGCGACGTGTCGTGCAGGCGCGCGGCGCATCGGCGGAACGAGCCAGGGGGACTTAGAATCAAAGCGCGCATCAGCCCCAGTGCCCGAGCGCGTACGTTTATCAAAAACAAGTGAGCGAGCCGGCGTGATCGCCGGGAAGCCCAAGGCCGGGTCCGACAGCTTGCGGGCAGAGAGAAACCCAGCTACTTTGCACCGCTTCCGTTTCGATCCGATTGGTCCGTATCAGTAACAGCGACGTTCCATCAACTCATGGCCGCCTACGTACACGACACACAATTCTTCACGCGTAGAACCATCGTGCTGTTCCTCATCGTGGGACTGCATGTATTCCTCGCGTGGGCCCTCGCGACCGGACTC
>DASTDD010000119.1:0-12941 GCA_035710545.1 Steroidobacteraceae bacterium | reverse complement strand
GGGCCTTGCGGGTCGCCCTGGCCGTCTCGGTGCTGATCGCCCTGACCATGGCGGTAGCTGTTTTGACGCCCTCTCCAGTGTGGGCGGCCATTGCTCTCGGTGTAACGTATTCGCTTCTCGGCGTGCCCACAGTCCTGGGCGGCACTGCACTTCAGCAGATATCGCCACCGGCGATTCGCGCACAGATCATGGCCATTCAGGTTGTGTTGGTGAATCTCGTGGCGCTGTCGCTTGGTCCGCTCACGGTTGCGGCCTTGACCGATCACGTCTTCGGAGGGCCCGCTGCCGTTGGCTACGGCCTGATCTGCGCCGACAGCATCGGTGCCGTCGCCGCGATCGCGGCGATCCTGGCCTGCAGGGGCCGGTTCGCCGGCGAGCGCCTGTGTGCCGGTGCGGGCGCGCCGGCTGCAACGCTCGCGTTCGACTGAATCTAGCGGCAGGCGCCGCCGTGCACGGCCGGGAGCAGGCGGTTTGCCAGCTCGGAGTCGTATTCGATGTCCTTGAGGATGTCCCAGCCGGTAAAGGTCGCGATCATCTGCTGCGCGGGGAACACCATCACCCGCTGGCCACCGAAGCCGATGCCGTGCCAGATGTATTCCTTGCTGCCCTTGCGCGGCTGCAGCCACCATTTGAACCCGTACTGAAGTCCTTGCCAGCCGGTATCGATCGCCGGCTTCAGGGACTGCCGCATCCACGCCTCCGAGAGCAGCCGTTGCCCGTCCCAGATGCCGCCTTTGAGGTGCAGGTAGCCGATTTTCGCCAGATCCGCGCCGCTCAGATAGAGCCCGCCCTCGGTGTCAACGAGTCCCTGGTAGTTGTGCTTCCAGTAGTGCCTGATGCCGAGCGGCGTGAACAGATTCTTTTCGCCATACGACTCGATGTCCTGACCGGTTTGCTTCTGAAAGATATACGCGAGCAGCTCCGTCGCGCCGCTGTTGTAATTGAAGACTTTGCCGGGCTCGTGTGCCATCGGCTTGTCGATCGTGTACTGCACCCAGTCGTCGGTCGCCTCCATCGCGCTCGCATCGTTGCGCGGATCGTCATAGGGGTCATCCTCGTCCCACTGAAGTCCGGTTGTCATCGTCAGCACGTCCCGCAGGGTCATCCGCTGCTTGCGGTCATCGACGTTCTTGACGCGGGCGAGGTCGAAATACCGAAGTACCGGCTCGTCCACGGTGGCCTTGAAGTCGCCGCGGGTGATAGCAACACCGATGATGACTGCCGTCACGGTCTTGCTGACGGACTGCATCGTATGCATGTCAGTCCCGTGGTAGTACGGATGCCAGGCCGGGTCGAAGTAGTTATAGCGCCCAGTAAGCCTCGCGTTCAGAGGGCCTTTCACCTTGGCTTCCTTTGCATAGATCGTGGCGTAGTCGTGATCGTACTTGCGGTTGTAGACCTCGGCGCCGCAGCGGAAGACCTCGAAGCTGTCGACGAGTCCGTACTTGCCTTTCGCCAGATCGGCATCGAGAGCTCCCAGAGCCGTCTCATCCAGTCCAACGCTGACCGGCGTTGCATGGGTCCAGCCGTGTGTGGGCGCACGCGAGCCGGCCGGCACATCGCCTGCGGCGGCAACCAGGGGTGTAACCCAGAACGCGGCGAGCAAAAGGATCCCCCGCAGGCAATCGCAGGCTTTCGGTAGGTTCATGGCGCACCTGTTCTTCTAGTTGCCCTCACCCCTGGCTGCGATGCGGCTCGCGTAGTGGGTCGCCGCGGCGCGAGGCGCATCCTGCCACGTCCCAGGCGGTGAGGCCACTCTTGGGTATCCTCCGCTACCGGCTTGTGACCTTGTCACGACTGTCCCGCCGGCGATGACGAGTTTCACGTGCAGCAGTGAAGCGAGGTTCTCCAGCGGGTTTCCCAGCACCGCGACCAGGTCCGCCCGTTTGCCTGCTTCCAATGTTCCACTGTCCGCACTGACACCCAACGCCGCGGCGGAATTGACCGTCGCAGTCGCCAGCAGCTCGGCGGGCGTGAGGCCGACTTTGGCGTATTCCGCGAATTCATGGCCGTTCTGGCCGTGTGGAAACACACCCGCATCAGAGGCGTAAACCATGCGAATTCCCGCGGCGTGGGCAGCAATTGCGGCAGGAGCCTCGCGCTTGAGGTGCAGGAGTGCCTCCAGAACAGGCTCAGGCAGCCACCCCATGCTGCCTTCCCTCAGGTGCGCCTCATCGTCGCCGACGGCGGCAACCACCGCATACAGATGTGGCGCATACATGGCGCCCGCCCGATCGGCCAATGCCCAAGTCCTCTGCCCCGGGTATATGACTGTGTCGACCCAATCCGCGCCGGCTTCAATCGCAGCATCAACTCCGGCGGCGGAAGCAGGCTTCCCGGCGCCATCCGCAACGACCTTGCGGCCCAGAGAGTGTGCGGCAGTGACAATCGCTCGCATTTCAGCTTCGGTAAATGTCTGTGCCGGCGAATCGGGGCTCAAGAGACTTCCCGTGTTGTAGAAGCTGATGAGGTCGGCGCCGCGCTCGACCTGCTCGCGCACCGCACGGCGGCACTGGTCCGCGCCCGTACACACGGCCTGAGGCCCAATCAGCCGTTCGACCTCGGGTGAGTAATGCGCCGTGCGGGTATTGCCTGGTGAAGAGATCGGGCTTCCAACGGCAAGTATGCGAGGGCCGGTAAGTTGGCCGGACTGGATGGCATCGCGGACGGAGTAAATGGCGAGCTCGTGGCTACGGCGTCCCGTCCCCATGTCGAGCACGGTAGTGAATCCTGCTTCGACTGTCTTGCGGGCGTTCGAGGCGGCCCGCCTCGCCAGATCCGCCGAGGTCAATACCACGTCATCCTGCCATCCGTCCGGCCCGGGATCGGTCGTGAGATGGACATGAAGGTCGAACCATCCCGGAAGAACGAAGCAACAGGACAGATCGACGACCCGAGTCGTCCTGGGGTCCAACCCGAGGGCCGAGGCCTCGACCCTGCCGCTCGACACGCGCTCGATGCGTCCACGACGGATTACGATGGACTGGTTGGTCACTGGAGCATGACCAGGCACGGCCAGCAGTGTGCCAGCCCAGATGATCAACGTCGGCCCGGAAGCGCTCCCGGCATGTGCCGGCTCCAACGTGAGCAGCGTGAGTGCTGCAAGTGCAGCCGCGCTGAGCCTTGTAAACATGACCCTCCCGCGCCATGAGCCAATGACCGTACCTCGCCTGATGCAGTCTATTGGCGCGGCTGCGAGGGGTCACGTACCTCCTGGCGTGGCCGCCCTGACGTGAGGCTCACTGCGGGCTCAGGCCGTGCTAGCCCTGGTATGTGTGCGTCCGCGGCTCGCCGTGCCAACGATGATGGCCAGAATAGCCAGTCCCGCAACGATAGCGGCGAAGGTCAGATGCGCCGTGGCAGCGGGCAAGCGGCTCGAGAGGAAGCCGACCCCGAGCACCGGCAGCGAGTTGCCGAGATAGCACATCAACAGATAGCTGGAGATCACTTCCGCCCGCGTGTCCGGTGGCGAGATCTCATTGATGACCTGCAGGCTGCCGCGATACGACAGTGCCATCGCGGCGCCAGCCGCGACGCTGGCGAGCAGAATCAAGGCCAGCGACCGGTCGCTCTCGGCGAGCAGCAGGAGAGCAACGCCCGGAAAGACGAGTGCGGCGCCAGTGAACATCGCGGACCAGCTCGAGAGTCTGGCAAGCAGTGCGGAGGTCAGACTGGCACACACGAAGAAAAGGGTCACGACGGTACCGATGACCGCGACGTTGGAGAAGCCGAGCGCAGTGGTCATCAAACCCGGGATCAGGGCGGCGAAGAACCCGCCGAGGGCAAAGGACGCGAAGGCCATGCAGGCCGGAGCGACAAACTCCAGCCGAATGTCCTTTGGGATTCCAATGCGTGGATGCAGATCAAGCCGCCGCAACGTGGTGACACGTCGTTCCACGGTTTCCCTCGCTTTCACCAGCGCAAGGGCGACCAGAATCAGTATGACGATATATACGACGAACACGGTTCGCAGGGGTGCGTCGATGTACTGGGCGAGCAGGCCTGCCAGAATCGCGCCGAAGGCCAGGCCTCCCAGGTTCGAGGCGCTGGCGATCATGGCGCCGCGAGCCCGATTGCCGCCCGGCTCGAGCTCGGCGATCCACGCGGTCAACGCAGCCGCACCCAGACCCGCCGCGACACCGTTCACAGCGCGACCCAGCAGCAGCCAGTCCACGCCACGAGCAAACAGAAACAGGGCTGCGCTGATCACCGTCAAAGCGAAGGCGATCAGGGAAGCGATTCGCCGTCCGACCTGATCGGAAAGTCTCCCGAATGCAAACAGCACCGCAAGATTGCCCACTGCGTAGACGGCGTAGACCACCGTTACCATCAGTGGGGAGAAGCCGAACGCCTGGCGATACAGTGGGTACAGCGGGGTCAGGGCGGTGCTGCCCACGTAGAGTGCTCCGATCGCAAGGGCTGCTATCCACATCAAAACCGCCTTTCGCCAGCGCGACTGCCGCTGTCAGGCCTACCTTCAGCAATAGGAGGACCTGCAGTCAGGTTTGCGCCCGCGCAGCGCGGCTGGAACCCTGGCGCAGCAGAGTGTTTACTGATTACCTGGAGTGTCTGAGCTGCCCCTAGTGCCGAGAGCGCCCTCTACCAGGCAATCGGTGATTGCTGCCCTGGCCGGAAACGTGCTCGTGGCCCTCACGAAGATCGCCGCGGCCATCCTGACCGGCAGCTCTGCCATGACAAGCGAGGCCCTGCACTCGCTGGTGGACAGCATGAATGAGGTCTTGCTGCTGTATGGCCAGCACCGTGCGGCGCGCCCGCCCGACAGGTCGCACCCCCTGGGTCACGGTCGAGAGCTCTATTTCTGGAGTTTCATCGTCGCTTTGCTGATCTTTGCGGTGGGCGCGGGCATCTCGATCTTCCAGGGCGTAGCCCAGATCCGGCAGAGGCATCCGATCCAGGATGTGCTCGTGAGCTACATCGTGCTGGCGCTCGCCTTCATCTTCGAGGGCATTTCGTGGACCGTCGCCTTCAGGCAATTCCGTGCGCGACCGGCACAGGAGCAAAGTCTCTTCGAGTCCTTCCGGCGCAGCAAAGACCCGCCTGCCTTCCTCGTGCTGTTCGAGGACAGCGCCGCGTTGATCGGCTTGCTGATCGCCGCGGCGGGGATCTACGCCTCGAGTGCCCTGCACATGCCGGTATTCGATGGAATTGCGTCCGTCTTGATCGGACTGGTGCTCGGCTCGATCGCGATCCTGCTGGCTCGGGAGAGCAAGAGCCTGTTGATCGGCGAGACGGCGAGCCACGAGCTGTCCGAGTCGATCCGGACCATCGCCGCGCGGGATCCGGCCGTGTCGCGCGTGAACGGGCTCATCAGCGCGCAGCTTGCGCCGGACCAGATTCTGGTGGCACTCAGTCTCGAGTTCGCCGACGAGCTGCGCGTCCCCGAGATCGAGGAGCATGTGCTGGAGATCGAACGCTGTATTCGTGCCAAGCACCGGGAGGTCGTGGCGCTGTTCGTCAAGCCACAAACGCCGCATGCATTCAGCGAAGCTCGCAAGCGTCGATTTGGGAGTGACTCTCCTGAGGCATGAGCAGCCTCTACTAGAGGCTCACAACGACGCGTATCGAGCTGTCGACGTGACCGGAAGGGACCACCGCCACGTGGTCGCCGACACTGTGGAACTCGAGGGTGATTTGCGAGTGCGCTACCGGCAGGTTGCGGATGCAAAGAGATTCGATGCCGGGGGGCAACTCAGGGCGGTCGATGCGGACGATCCGCTGCGCGCCATCGACGTCGACTCCCAAGCCAGCCTGCAACAACATGAAGACTGAGCCCGCAGCCCATGCCTGTGGAAGGCAGGCCACTGGATAAGGCGTGGGACCCTGTGCGTCCACGCGCCTGAATCCGCAGTAAAGCTCGGGCAGCCGCATCGAGAAATGGTTGGCGGCTTCGAATACATCGCCGATCAGACCCGGTATCTCCCCGACCCCCCGGTAGCGGGCCATGCCCGCCACGGCGAGCGCCGTGTCGTGCGGCCACACGGACCCGTTGTGGTATGACATCGGATTGAAGCGAGGCTGATCGTCCGCAAGCGTCCGGATGCCCCACCCTGTGCAGAAGCGAGGTGACAGGAGGTGCTGGCACACGGCGCGTGCCCGATCGGGTCCGGGCACACCACAGAAGAGCAAGTGCCCGGCGTTCGACGCGCAGACCCGGCAGGCGACGTCGCGTCCAGCGTCCATGGCAATGGCATAGAACCCGTGCTCGGGCATCCAGTATTTCTCCTCAATGGCTGCACGAAGCACAGCTGCCCTGGAGGCCCAGCGATCGGCGCTCTCCTGCTCCCCCCGTCGGCGCGCAAGCATCGCCATTGCCTTCAACGCGCAGTACGCGTAGCCCTGTACCTCCACGACTGCCACGGGCCCCTGAGGAAAGCTGCCGTCTGCGTGGAAGATGGAGTCCTGACTGTCCTTCCAACCTTGATTGACCAGACCCGAGCGCTCGCCTCGCGAGTAATGGAGAAATCCGCTGGGGTGCTCCGACAGCTTGCGCTCGATCCAGTCTGTGGCCCGTAGAAGGCTCGCCCAGATCTCATCGACCAGCACCGGGTCCCCGGTCTGGCGCTCGTAGGCTCCCGCCAGCATGACAAACAGTGGGGTCGTGTCCACGGCGCCGTAATAGCGCCCGAAGGGAACTTCCCTCAGCGCTGCCATCTCACCGCGGCGCGTTTCGTGCAGGATCTTGCCTGGCTCACTGTCGCGATACGTGGACTCCTTCTGAGCCTGTGTCGAGGCGAGATATCGGAGCACCCCTGCGGCGAGCGCAGGCTCGACCCAGAGAGTCTGTAGCGCAGTGATAATGGCGTCCCTGCCAAACTGTGTCGCGAACCAGGGAATCCCGGCGTACGGGTAAGGGCCAGTCGGCAGATCTGTCGTCAGCAGGGCCAGATCAAAGCGGGACTTCTCGATCCACTGGCTGAAGAGGCGAAAGCTGGTACTAAAGGACCCTCCAGTGCCGGCGCGCTCGCGCATGCTGCGCTTCGATGCTTCACAGGCGCTGTCGAATCGCTCTGGCGAGGGCGGCGCTTGTGCATCGCCGCCCGCTTCCACGTACAACTCCGTCGAGCTCCCCGGGGCGAGAGTCAGCAGAAACGCGGCCCCATCGCTTGTCCATTCGGACGGTGCCGGACAGAACGCGATGTGCGTCCAGCGCTCCCGTTCATCTCTTCCCCGATAACCCAGCGCGAGCTTCTGGCTATCGTGTTTGCTGGGAAGCAGCGCACCGCGTTGGCTGCGCTTGGCGCCCTGAACTTCGAAGATATCGGCGAAGTCGGCGCCGAGGGTGAATCGGATCGGAATCTCCGCGCCGCGCTCGCTGAAGTTCTTCAACCGCAGTCTCTCGAAAACGCGGCTACCCCAGAGAGTACGCGTGCGCTCGATGTGAATGACGCCCTTTGGCACCGACCCTTCGCCAAGGGCGGGCAGCGGCAGGTTGGTCAGTTGCGCGGTGAAGAGGCTGCTGTCGCGGGACAGGCCGGCTCCGAGCAGAGAAGGCCGGCGACCTCCCACCTTGAGCTCGAAGCGGGACAGTACCCGGGTATCGGAAGTGAAGAGTCCGTCGTCCCGGCCCTGAATATCCCCCACGGCATCGGCGAGGAGAAAGGTGTCGCAATCTCTGAGAGTGAACCGGGGAAGCAGACCGCGTGTTTCGATCAGGTCCTCGGCACTGCTCACGATGCGATTGTCTCCAGGGGCCTGACGGGGGTCAGCCGGGTATTGCTCAGCATCCGTGTATACACGTCAGAGTAGGTCAGCGCCATGATCTCGGCACCGAAGCGCTGCTCGAAGCGAGCGCGGATGCTGCGACGGTCGAGCTTGCCGACCCGGTCAATGGCCGCCAATGCTTCGGCCTCCGTCTCCACGATCAGGCCCGTCACGCCATCCTCGATCACTTCCGGGACCGAGCCGCGGTTCCAGGCGATGACCGGCGTGCCGCAGGCCATCGCCTCGATCATCACCAGCCCGAAGGGCTCCGGCCAGTCGATCGGCAAGAGCAGGGCGCGTGCCCCGCCGAGGAAGCGGCTCTTCTGCGAGTCGCTGATCTCGCCGATGTACTCGATGCCCGGACCACACAGCAGCGGCTCCACTCGTTTCCTGAAATAAGCTACGTCGACAACATCCACCTTGGCGGCCAGCTTCAGCGGCAGCCCTGACCGGAGCGCCAATTCAATCGCCAGGTGAGGACGCTTCTCGGGTGCCATTCGCCCGAGATAGGCGAGGTAACCCTGGCCAGCCTCCGGACTCAGCCGGCAAAGCGTCCTTGGGATCCCGTGCGGTACGTTGGCGATCCAGTGCCCCGCGCGTAACGGCTCACGCTGCGCATATGAAATTGAGGCCAGGCCGAAGCGGTTCCAGCGCCGGTACGCCCCCTCGAGATCCTTCACGTCCAGCCTGCCGTGCACGGTAGTGAGTGTCCTGTGCGCCAGATGCTCGAACACAGGAAAGTGCAGCAGGTCCGTATGAAAGTGCAGGATGTCGAACTCGCCGGCCCGCGAGCGCACCTCATCGAGCATGCTGAGGTGCGCGGCCACGTCCGACTTCAGTGCCGCCGGATCGAGGCGCAGCGGCTGGTCGCGTACCGCGGCCAGCGTCGCTCGTGTTTGCGAGCACTTGGATGAGAATAGCGTGACCGAGTGTCCGAGGGCGACGAGCTCATCACAGAGGTACGCGACGACTCGCTCCGTGCCTCCGTACAGGGAGGGCGGACAAGCTTCGAAGAGAGGCGGTATCTGTGCGATTCTCATGATTTCATCCCGTGGCTTGCATGCGGAGCGGCCCCAGCCACCCAACTCTAACGCGTCAACAAGCCTTGGGTTCTCTCCGGCAACGCTGCGGCTCGAAATTCCTCGCATGGCCTGCGCTTCGCGCTGTTGCGCCTGACGCTGCGGCAGCGACAGGCGCGCGCCGCCGTTTACCGGGAGTCCCCGGAACCAGATGACCCGTTGAGGTTTAGTAGTTATTTGGAGTGCACATCGTGACCACGAAGGTCGGGGATTTTGTCTGGGCGCGCCTGTATGAGTGGGGCGTGCGGCGGGTGTTCGGATACCCTGGAGACGGCATCAACGGACTGTTAGGTGGACTGCAGCGCTTCGGTACGGACAAGATCCAGTTCGTCCAGGTCCGCCACGAGGAAATGGCGGCTTTCATGGCCAGCGCCCACGCGAAATTCACCGGTCAGCTCGGGGTTTGTCTGGCCACCTCGGGGCCGGGTGCCTCCCATCTGGTGACTGGATTGTATGACGCGCGCCTGGATCACATGCCGGTCCTCGCCATTACGGGCCAACAGGCGCGCGCAGGCCTCGGAGGCCACTACCAGCAGGAGCTGAATCTGGTGAGCCTGTTCAAGGATGTGGCGGGGGCATTCGTGGAACAAGCCAGTGTCGCGCCACAAGTGCGGCACCTGGTGGACCGCGCGGCAAGGATAGCGATTGCGAGGCGAACGGTCACCGCGATCGTAATTCCGAATGACCTGCAGGACGAGCCGTACGAGCCGCCGCCGCGCAAGCACGGTACTGTGCACTCCGGCGTCGGCTACCGCGCGCCCCGCGTGGTTCCCACCGAGCCCGACTTGCAGCGCGCGGCCGATATTCTCAATGCCGGCAAGAAGGTGGCGATGCTCGTCGGAGCCGGGGCATTGGGCGCGACGGATGAGCTCATCGAGACGGCTGATCGACTGGGTGCCGGAGTGGCGAAGGCGTTGTTGGGCAAAGCCGCGCTGCCGGACGAGCTGTCCTGGGTGACGGGCAGCATCGGTCTGCTGGGCACCAAGCCCAGCTGGGAGCTGATGCGCGACTGCGACACGCTGTTGATGATCGGTTCTGGCTTTCCGTATTCGGAATTTCTACCGAAGGAGGGTGCCGCACGCGCGGTGCAGATTGACATCGACCCCGAGATGCTGAGTCTGCGCTACCCCATGGACGTGAACCTGGTGGGCGACAGTGCGGAGGTGCTGCGCGCGTTGTTGCCTCGCCTCGAGCCAAAATCCGACCGGAGCTGGCGCGAGCGGATCGAGAAGAACGTCGCCGAGTGGTGGAAGGATTCGGAGAAGCGAGCTCACGTCAGCGCGAACCCGGTCAACCCTCAGCGAGTGGCGTGGGAGCTCTCCGCCTGCCTGCCCGAGCGCGCGATCGTGACGAGTGATTCGGGCTCGTGCGCCAACTGGTACGCACGCGACGTGAAGGTCCGCCGCGGCATGATGTGCTCGCTCTCCGGCGGGCTGGCCTCGATGGGTGCCGCCGTGCCCTATGCGATAGCGGCCAAGTTTGCGCATCCGGAACGGGCGGTGATCGGACTGGTCGGCGATGGCGCCATGCAAATGAACAACATGGCGGAGCTCATCACCGTCGGCAAGTACTGGCGCGAGTGGTCCTCGCCGACGTTCGTGATTTGCGTCTTCAACAATGAGGACCTGAACCAGGTGACCTGGGAGCAGCGGGTCATGGAGGGAAACCCCAAGTTCAACGCCTCGCAGCAGATTCCGAATGTTCCCTATCACCGTTTTGCCGAGCTGATCGGCTTGCGCGGCATCTATGTGGACAATCCGGGCTCTCTGGCCAGCGCATGGCGTGAGGCCCTGGCAAGCGACCGGCCAACGGTTCTCGAAGTCAAGACGGATCCGGAAGTGCCTCCGTTGCCCTCCCACATCACGCTCGATCAGGCACGCAAATTCGTGGACATGCTGGCGAAGGGAGATCCAGACGAGGGCAGTGTGCTGATCGGTACCGCCAAGGAGCTGCTGAGCTCCATCCTTCCGGAACGCAAGGGTTAGGGCTGATGCATGCACTCCCAGACTCGCATCGACGACGTCGCAGCGGCTGCCTATCGGATACCGACCGAGACCCCGGAAGCCGACGGGACGCTGCAATGGACCGCAACGACCCTGGTAGTGGTTCGCGTGCGCGCCGCGGGACAGGTCGGTCTGGGGTACACATATAACGCCGCGGCGGCCGCCGAACTGATTCGCACCGAGCTGACTCCGCTGCTGTTGCACGAGGATGCCTTCGACATTCCCGCGATGCATCGGTCGATGCAGAGACAGGTGCGCAATATCGGCCGTAGCGGTCTCGCCGCCACGGCCGTTGCCGCCGTCGACGTGGCATTGTGGGATCTGAAAGCGAAGATCCTCGATGTGCCGCTGGCAACTCTCCTGGGACCCGTTCGTAGACAGGTGCCTGTTTACGGAAGCGGCGGCTTTACCAACTACGAGGAGCCGCAACTGGTGGAGCAGCTTGCCGGGTGGGTCGAGGACGAAGGTTGCCGGTGGGTGAAGATGAAGGTCGGACAGCATCCGGCAGAGGATCCAAACCGTATCAAAGCGGCACGCAGGGCCATCGGTCAGGTTCCGCTGTTCGTCGATGCAAACGGCGCCTTCGGGCCCGCCCAGGCCGTGCACTTTGCTTCAATGTGCCAGGCGTACGGGGTGACGTGGTTCGAGGAGCCGGTATCCAGCGATGATCTCGCCGGGTTGCGCCAGGTGCGGCAGCGGATCCCCGTCGGAATCGAGGTAGCTGCCGGCGAGTATTCCTACAACCTGGATGATGTCGCACGCATGCTGGCGGCAGGCGCTGTGGATGTGCAGCAGGTCGATGCGACACGCTGCCTCGGAATCACGGGATTTCTCGCAGCGGGTGCGCTATGCGAGGCGTACCACACGGATTTGTCGGGACACTGCGCCCCCTCGCTGCACCTCCATGCCGCCTGCGCGGTGCCACGCCTGCGACATCTGGAGTATTTCTTCGACCACGTGCGCATCGAGCACATGCTGTTCGACGGTGCGGCCCGGGCACGAAATGGACTGATCGAGCCTGACTGGACTCGCCCGGGCATCGGACTGGAGCTCAAGGAATCGGATGCGCGCCGATATCTCGCCGAGGCGGGTCGATGAGCCCGCTTCGAGTGGATACCGCCCGCAAGCTGAACGAGGCGAGCGGAATTCTTGCTCTGGCGGTATTGCTCGATAGCGCGGTCGAGCACTATCGTGGCTCATTCAAGAACCCGGCGATGGTTCTGCCCCTCGTGGTCTCGGCCCTGACGGTCGGCATCAACCTCCATGGCCGCTCCGACGCACGCAGCACGGCTCACGGCTTCAGGCGTGGCGTGGGCATCGCCGCTACCCTGACAGGCACTGCCGGCACAGGGTTCCACATCTATAACGTCCTGAAACGTCCGGGACGGCTGGACTGGCAAAACCTGTTTTACGGCGCCCCACTCGGAGCGCCTGCGGCGATCATCCTTGCCGGAATTCTCGCGATGTCGGCCGAGGGCGTTCGGACGAGAAGCCCTTCGCTTGACAGCGAACGTATCGGCAGTTCCGCGGCCGGGAGGCTGTTAGCGGTCGTGAGCGGGCTCGGGCTCATCGGGACTGCCGCGGAAGCAGCGTTAATGCATTTCCGCGGGGCCTTCCATAACCCGGCCATGGTGGCTCCCGTCACACTGCCTCCGGTGGCTGGCGCGCTTCTGTTACATACAGCGGCCACAAAGCAGCCAGCACACAGTCGTTTGACACGTTGGTTCTTGCGCGCGACAGGTGTGTTGGGATTTCTGGGGACCGCGTTCCACGCCTGGGGTGTGCATCGGAACATGGGAGGCTGGCGGAACTGGCGGCAAAACGTGCTGAATGGGCCACCATTGCCGGCACCGCCAAGCTTCACTGGACTCGCGCTCGCAGGCCTCGCCGCGCTGGCTCTGCTGGGGGGTCGCCGCGATGGCTGAGCGCTACCCGGGATACGATGTGCTCGCTAAGCGGCACACGTTGTCCTGGAATGAGCCGACCCGGCGCGCCATCGATCAGCGCCTGGCCGTTTCGCGAACCCCGTGCAGCCTGACGCCATACGAGTTCGATATCCTGCAAGCGCTCGCCGATCGCATTACCCCACAGCCGAAGCACCGTCCGCCGATACCGGTCGCGGCACTGGTCGACCAGA
>DASTDD010000118.1:0-14391 GCA_035710545.1 Steroidobacteraceae bacterium | reverse complement strand
GAAGGCAAAGACGCATGAGCGCTCCGCTTGGGTTGTGCCGCGCCCGCGCACAGGCGTACGGACCTTGCGCCCGGCCGCGAGCGGGTATGGGCAATGGAGCGCAATTATAGAGGTCGAGCTGGCGGGCACCCCAGGAAATCTCCGTCCGGGCCCACCGCACACCCGCCTCGATCGGCCGGGCGGCCAAACCGGCTCAGCGGGCTTCGGCGACCTTGCCGAATCGCCTCTGCCGCCCTGCGTAGTCCGCGAGCGCGGCCTGCAGACCGGCTTCGCCGAAGTCGGGCCACATGCAATTCGTGAAGTACAGCTCCGCGTATGCGCACTCCCAGAGCAGGAAGTCGCTGAGCCGCTGCTCCGCGCCCGTGCGGATCAGGAGATCGACGGCCCCGGCGGAGGCGGCCGAATGGTCGACCTGGTCGAGCAGATCGTGAAAGCGGCGCGCGTCGACCTCGTCGGCGGCGGCCATGCGACGCGCCGCTTCGAGAATGCTGTGTTGCGCGGAGTAGTCCACCGCGATGCGCAGGTGCAGCCCGTCGCAACCGGCAGTGAGGCGCTCGCTGCGCTCGATCGCATGCACGAGGCTCGAGCCGAGCCGGTCGCGCCGCCCGATGATGTTGATCCGGACGGATTGCTCCACGCAGCGCTCCGTCTCGGTCAGAAGGTAACGTCGCAGCAGTCGCATGAGCGCCGCGACCTCGGCGCCTGGGCGTCCCCAGTTATCGGCAGAGAAGGCATACAGGCTCAGTGCGCGCAGTCCGGCGCGCACGGCAGCTTCGACCACCTGATTGACGGCCTTGGCGCCTTCGATGTGACCTGCCGTGCGTGGCAAGCCGCGCTTCTGCGCCCAGCGCCCATTGCCATCCATGATGATCGCGACGTGCAGATTTCGCATCAACTAACTTTGCCCCACAAAGTTTACAGGCCGGCGATGATCACGTTCGGCGGGTCGCCTTGATCACCGCTTCGATGTGCTCCAGGTAGCGCTGCAGGGCCCGCCGGCCGAGCGGCGTCAGGCGATATTCGGATTTCGGGCGGCGCCCCTGGAACGACTTGTCGCAGGCGATGTAATCGGCCTCCTCCAGCTTGCGCGCATGGGCGCTCAGGTTGCCGTCACTGACCTCGAAAAGCGCCTTCAGCTCGTTGAAGGTGAGCCGCTCGTTCACCGCGAGCGCGCTCATGATCCCCAGGCGCACGCGCTCGTAGACCAGGCGGTCGAACCGGGCATCCTCACCGCCGCGGGGTCCCGTCGGCACCGGCACGGGCTTCGGGGCCGGGCGGCTCGCGCCCTCCTCGCGCCGGGACGTGACCGGTCTGTTGGTGGCGGGCTTATTCGACACGGTCGGCCCTTCCGATCAGGATACCGAACACCAGGTGCAGCGCTCCGAAACCCATTCCCAGGATGAAGTTGTGCCAGCTCGGCGGCAGCTCGAAGGCAACCAGTCCGTAGGCGACAAAGAGCCCGCCCATCGTCGCGATCAGCCGCATGATCGCCGCGCTCGTCATGAGGCTCGCCGAGAGGACGGCGCAGCCATACAGCAGCAGCCACATCCCCGGAATCAATCCCGACTGATCGGCTTGCCACAGCACTGCAGTGAGAACGGCACCCGCCAGGAGGGCCGGACACAGCGTCAGCACGAACTTGCGCGCCGGGCCGCGATACAGCGTCACGCCTCGCGCGGGCTGCCGCGCGACCAGAAGGACTCCGAGCGCAGAGGCAGCGACCGCGGCGCACAGCCAGATCGCCAGCCAGTAGGGAGCGAACAGGGGAATCGAAGTGACCACCGTGGCGCCCACGCCCACGGCACCCATCGCAATGCCCGCGATGCCGGGCACCGCGAATGCGCTGGCAGCCTCGATGGAAGCGCGGATGTACTTGAGCGTCCCCAGCGCATGGGTGTCCATCGCAACGGTATTGTCCGACCGGGGTACGCTCATCGGGCTCCCTTGCCTGCGCGTCCAAGGCATGCGCCGGCAGCGGAGCAACCCCGCAGCCGGTCCAGTGGGCGTGGCCGACTGTAGGGTTATGCAGTTAAACCGTCAAGTACTCTGCGTTTCAGAGTGAATACCATGCCGCTTCAATATCTGATCGTCGCCTTCACCACCACGTTCATCCTGGGAATGATCTGGCTGCGCACGCGGCTGCATTATGTCCAGCGCGGTGGCGGCCCTTTGCGCCTGCTGCCCGCAGGCCGCATCTACTTCGCCGCGGCCCTCAGCGTGATGGTGGCCGGCTGGTTCGCCGCTCCGTTCCTCGGACGCACCTTCTGGCCAGGGGCGGCCATCACACCAACACTGACTCGCGTCGTCTGGTGCCTCGCCACGTATTACGTCTTCATCTTCGTGCACCGCTGGTTGAAGGGCCGTGGCAGGGTGATGTTTCGGCAGGACGAGCCGCCGGACACGCCCGCGTGATACCGCACCAACTGGGCAGTAGCGGTGGACATCGGCGAGTCACTGCGGCGTGTCGATCCAACCGCCACCGAGCGCCTTGTAGACGGAGACGAGATCCTGCGCCAGGGCCTGCGTGCTCTGCGCGACCTGATCCTGCGCCGTGAGCTCGCTGTTGGTCGCGGTCAGCACGTCGATGAAGGTCACCATGCCGGCGCGATATTGCTCTTCCGCGATGTGTCGCGAAGATGCCGCGGCGGTGAGCGAATCGCGCAAGGAGACCAGGCGCCGTTGCTCGGCGGTGTAACGGACCAGGGAATCCTCGGCATCCTGGAGCGCGACCAGCACGGACTTGCGATAGGCGAGGTATGCCTGGGTCTGCTGCTCTTCGGTCGCATGCACGTTCGCCCGCAGCTTGCCTGCCGCGAACAGCGGCCAGGAGACCAGCCCAGCCCCGAGTTCCTTGAAGCTGCTGCCATCGAGCAGCTGCCCGGGCGAGCTTGCGGAGAGCGAGAGGGCTCCGAGCAGGTTGAATTTGGGATACAGGTCCGCTACGGCGACTCCAACGCCGGCCGTCGCTGCGGCGAGCTGGCGCTCGGCGCGGCGCACATCGGGCCGACGTCGCAGCAGCTCGGAAGGCAGGCCGACCGGCAGGTCGCTCGGAACCGCGGGCACCGCGGTCTCCTGCGCCAGCTCACCGGCCAGCGAATCGGGCTCCTGGCCCAGCAACACTCCCAGAGCGTGCACGGCAGCGCGCTCCTGGGCCTGCAGCTCGGGAATCTCCGCCCGGGTCGCTTCGAGCTGAGTGCGTTGCTGGTTCACGTCCAGCTCGGTCACGAATCCGTTGCGCGCCCGCGCATCGGTCAGTTGCAGCAGCTCCTCCTGGTGCCGGGTCGACTGCTGCCTGATCGCCAGCCGGGCCTGAGTGGTGCGCAGCCCGAGATACGTGTTCGCCACTTCCGCGCTCAGCGAGACCTGAGCATCGCGCATCTGCCACGCGGCCGCCTCCGTGTTGGCTCGCGCGGCTTCGACCCCTCGCCTCACGCCACCGAAAATGTCGACTTCCCACGTGGCATCGAATCCGATCGAGTACAGATCGAACGTGACCGGTCCGCCCGCGGATGCGGATGACGAGCCGTTCGACTGGCTGCCTCCCGGCTGACCGCCGAGCCCGGCCAGCGGGTTGGTGTTCGAGTGCAGTCTGGCGGCCAGCCCCGTGGCGCTCACGCTCGGCAGCCGGGCCGCGCCGGCAACGATTTCCTGCTCGCGTGCCTGACGGATGCGGGAAGCGGCCACCTGCAGGTCGAGGTTGGACTTCAGCGCACGCTGCACCAGGTCATCGAGTTGCCGGTCGTGAAACTGCCGCCACCAATGTGACAAATCGGCTTGCGCGGCCTGCGGCGGGCTGAGCGGCGCCTCATTGCGCGCGGCAGGCACGGCCTCGTATCGGTCCGGAACGGCAATCTGCGGCGTCCGGTAGTCCGGGCCGACCGCACACCCGCCGGGCGCCACGAACGCACCGATGAGTGCTGCGCGCCAGAAGTTGGGTTTGACAGGACGGCGGCTCACGAACGACCCGCCAGCGGCGTCCGTTTCAGAAAAAGCACTGCCGGCAGGACCACGGCGACGAAGATCATCAGCACCCAGAAACAATCGATGAACGCCTGCATGCTCGCCTGCTGCAGCACCGTCTGATACAGCAGACCCAGCGCCGACTGGCTGGCGGCCGCCGGCGGCAGGCCCTGGCTCGTCAGCGTCTGAGTCAGGCTGTGTACGCCCGCGGCGTAGCCGGGATTCAGAGGCTCGAGGTGCTCGATGAGCCGGGCCTGGTGGAACTGCTGACGCGTCGCCAGGAGCGCCTGGACCATGGAGATGCCGATCGTGCCGCCGAGGTTGCGTGCGACATTGAGCATCGCCGAGCCCTGATTCGAGCGCTGCGGCGGCAGCCCGACGTACGCGGCACTCGTGAGCGGAACGAACAGGAAAGGGATGCCCAGCGCCTGCCACAGCCGTGCCATCGCCGCATCGTGCAAGGTCATCGTGGTCGCGAAGCCCGTCATGTTCCACAGTGCGAGCACCTCGATGACGAGGGCGCAGCCCATCAACACCCGCGGCTGAACCTTGCCGGCCAGCACGCCCGCGGCCGGCATCGCCAGCAGGGTCACCGCTCCGCCGAGTGTCATGGCCTCGCCCGCGGCAGTGGCCGTGTAGCCCATCACTTCCTGGAGCATCTGTGGAATGAATTGAGTCGTGCCGAACAGAATGACTCCGATGCACAGCATCACGAGATTGGCGACGGCGAAGTTGCGATTGCGGAACAGCTTCATGTCCAGCAGCGGGTCCTTGCGGAAGTATTCCCAGATGACGAACGAGACCAGCGACACCCCGGCGATCAGCGCCGAGGTGCTGATGAGGGAGCTCGCGAACCAGTCCTCGCGCTCGCCGCGATCCATGGTGACCTCGAGAAAGGCGAGCCCCAGGGCGATCAGGGCCGCGCCGGGCACATCCAGGCGGATGCCGCGCCGCCAGCGCTCGCTGAGCTCCTGACGCAACAGCTTCGGCTCCGTCACGAGGGTCTGGACCAGAAACAGCGAGAGCGCGCCCACCGGCACGTTGATCAGAAAGACCCAGTGCCAGGAGTAACGGTCGGTGATCGCCCCGCCCAGCAGCGGACCGATGGTGGGCGCGAGGATGATGGTGAGGCCATACATCGCCAAAGCCTGGCCGCGCCGCTCGGGCGGGAAGGTGTCCACCAGCATCGCCTGGGTGATCGGTTGCAGTCCGCCGCCGGCAATTCCCTGCACGATGCGCGCCGCGATCAGCAGCGGCAGCGTCGGTGCGAGGCCGCAGCAAAGCGAGGCGATCGAGAACAGCGCCACGCTCATCATGTAGTAGCGCTTGCGACCGATGACATCCGCGAAGAAGCCGCTCAGCGGAATGATGATGGCGTTCGCGATGAGATAGCTGGTGAGGACCCAGGTGGCCTCGTCATAGGTGGAGGAGGTCGAGCCCGCGATGTGGCGCAGCGCCACATTCGCGATCGCGGTATCGAGCACCTCCATGAACGCGGAGATCGACAGGACCGATGCAATCAGCCATGGACTTCGGTCGCCCGCCGCCGAGCGATCCGCGGTCCAGGCCGTGCCGCCGGCCATTTCACCGCACCCGGACGCTCGGCTCGACTGACATTCCCGGTCCCAGCGGACAGTTGCGGGGCACGTCTTCGAGCACGATCTTCACGGGCACGCGCTGCACGACCTTGACGAAGTTGCCGGTGGCATTCTCCGCGGGGAGCAGCGCGAAGGCCTGGCCCGCACCGCGCTGGATGGAGTCGACGCGGGCATCCAGATCTACGGCCGGGCAGGCATCCACATGCACTGTGACACTCTGCCCCGCCCGGATACGCGCGAGTTGGTCTTCCTTGAAGTTGGCCGTGACCCACAGGCGCAGCGGCACGATCGCGAGCAGCTCCTGCCCCGGAGCCACATAGCTGCCGACCGCCACCGTTCGCTTCGTCACGTGCCCATCGACTGGCGCCAGCACGCGGGTATAGCTGAAATTCAGCTGCGCCTGCCGCAGCTGCGCGCGCGCAGTCTGCAGGCGGGCTTGGGCACCCGAGAGGCCGGCGCGAGCGGCGGCGATCTGCGCATCGGCGCTGTGGATCTGCTGGCGAGCCGCATCGCGCTGTGCGTTCGCATTGCGTGCCGCCGCGGTCGCCTGATCCAGCTGCCCCTGGGCCACGGCCTGCGGGGTGGAGGCTTTCAGGTCGTGATAGCGGCGCAGATCCTGCTGCGCATTCAGAGCCTGCGCGTTCGCCCCCGAGGCCGTAGCCAGCGCCTGCCTGCGCTGAGCTTCGGCGACCTCCACATCCGCTTGGGCCTGACCCTCGGCCGTCTCCGCCTGCGTCTGCTGCGCGACGGCCTGGTCGAGCGCCGCCTGTGCGTCGGCCGGATCGATCTCCACGAGAACGTCCCCGGCATGCACGAACTGATTGTCCGTGACGGGCACGCGGCTGACCTGCCCGCTGATGCGCGGCGCAACGCGCACCGTGCGAGCATCGATGAATGCATCATCCGTACTCTCGAACGCGGAGGCGTGCCACCACCACAGGGCGACGATCGCAATGATCAGCAGAAGAACCGCGGCCCCGGTGATGAGGACGATCGGGCGGCGCAGCCAGGATGACTTGCGCTTCGGTCCGCTGTCGGGAGTCTCGTCGCTCGTGCCCTCGCGTCGCTCGCCCTCGGCCTTCTCGCCGGCGTCTCCTCGTCCGTCGAGCTCGGACTTCTGGTTGGTCTCCCCGGCGGCCTCCGTGCGCACTGCCCGATGCTCTGCATTCGATGATGCGGACATGGTTCTACGCAACGGTCCCGGGAGCACTTTGGTTCCTGGGGGGCGGGTCAGCGCCGAGCCGGGAATGGCCTTTGCGCCGATCCATGGCTGAGCGAAACTGCTCTCGGACGATCGGACAAGGAGACCAAAATGAGTAGATTCAGCTACCTGGCGGTTGCCCTCGCGCTCGCCCTCGCGAGTGCCGCCGCAGCGCAGGCACAGCCCCCGGCGGGGAACTCGCCTTCTTCCTCGAGCTCGGCCGTACCGCCGGGCCCGGCGCGGAGTCCTTCGACCACCCCTGCTCCCAACATGCCGACGGTACCGGGAATGATGGTCCCGCCAAAGCCTGCGCCGCAGAGCACGCAGCCTGCGACCCCGCCCGCGCAGAACACCACCATCCTGGGAACCGCGGCGAAACCGACACCCGGCTCCTCCAGCGCGAGCGCGAACAGTTCCCGGGGCACCACAATTCTCGGCACGCCGGCACCTGCCATTCCGAATATGCCCGGCACGCGCCCCTCGAGCAGCACCGATTCGTCGAGCTCGTTCTCCTCATCGAGTTCCCCGACGGATGTCAACGGAAGAATCCGCAGTGCTCAGGCACCCTCCAATCCGGCGGGCAACGCCTCATCGCTGACTCCCTCGATGAGCGCCCCAGCCCCACAGAGCCCGAGCAACTCCACTGCGCCGAGCAGCACGAGCCAGCCGGCCCCGTCGAGCTCCGCACCGCCGCCGCGTTAGCCTCGTTTGGCTGGCTGAAAGCGCCCCTCCGCGCTTTCGGCCAGCCGGCAGCGGCGTTCTCAGTCCTCCACGATCCAGCCGCGACGCCGGGCCGCATTGAGGAATTCGCGGGCATCTTCAGCGAAGCTGTCATCCTTCGAGCGCGGCAGGACACGCGCAATGATCTGCTCTCGTGTCAGGGTCCCATCGCACAGGGCGAGGATGGCTGCGGCGCTTTCGTTGAGTTGAACGATCCCGCCGGGACCAGCCAGGAGATGGCCGTCTCCGGCCGAGTCCTTCTGTAACTGGCGCCCCGGAGCGAGCCGGACTCTGCCGCCGGGACGAGACGCTGGTTTGTCCTTCATGCCCTGGCTCCGCCGCGCGAGGGCCACGCGTCCCTCGCCAACGGTAGATCTGCGCAAAGGTGCCCTCACGCGCGACGGTGCGTGCAAGGTCCGGGCCAGTGGCTTCTCAGCAGGCTGATCGCTGGCTCATCTACCGCCGTGCGCCAGCGGGATGGCATGCCGCTTCATGCGGCGGTAGAGCGTGTTGCGGCTCATGCCGAGCTGAGCGGCCACGCGCGTCATATTGCCGTGGCACTCGGCGATCACCCGCACCAGGGCCGCGCGCTCGGCGGCACGCAACGGATTGACGGCGGCCGTGGAATTTTCACCTGCCGCCCGGGTGGCCTGCAGCAGGGACGCCACGGCGCTGGGCTCGCCCGTGTTGGTCGTGTCGACCTCGCGGATCTCGCGTGGCAGATCGATGCCGCGCACGACACCGCCCTCGCAGATCGCAAGCGCGGTGCGGATCACATTACGCAGCTCACGCACGTTGCCCGG
Source organism: Steroidobacteraceae bacterium (assembly GCA_035710545.1). Lineage (GTDB taxonomy): Bacteria > Pseudomonadota > Gammaproteobacteria > Steroidobacterales > Steroidobacteraceae > 13-2-20CM-66-19. Next base: position 6,109 of record DASTDD010000118.1, on the reverse strand, counting down.
CCAGGGGTAGGCCACCAGGCGTTGCAGGGCGTCCATCTCGATCGCCGCGGGGCGGCCGTTGCCGGTTTCGGCGGCGAGCGCATGGTGGATCACCCGCTCCTTGTCCACGCGATCGCGCAGCGCCGGCAGCTCCAGGGTGATGCCGTTCAGGCGGTAGTACAGATCCTCGCGGAATGCGCCGCCGGCGATCATCTCGCGCAGATTGCGATGCGAGGCGGCGATCACGTGCAGGTCCACCTTGATCGCATTCTCGCTGCCGAGCGGCACGATCTCCTGCTCTTCCAGCACGCGCAGCAGCCGCGTCTGCAGTGTCAGCGGCATGTCGCCGATCTCATCGAGAAACAGCGTGCCGCCCGCTGATTGCAGTATCTTGCCGCGCATGCCTTCCTTGCGCGCGCCGGTGAATGCGCCGGACTTGTAACCAAACAGCTCGCTCTCGATCAGTGTTTCGGGGATTGCCGCGCAATTCACCGCGACGAATGGCCGCTCCGCCCGGCGGCTGACCAGATGCATCGCGTGCGCGAAGGCTTCCTTGCCCGAGCCGGTCGGGCCCTGGATGAGCACGGAAACACCGGAGTCGGCGATGCGATAAGCGCTGCGGACGTTGCGCAACATCTGCGGATCCTCGCCGGCGAGATCCTCGAGCGTCAGCGCATGTTGGAACGCTCTGAGAGCCGCGGCCGCGACCTCCCTCTCCTGCGTCAGCGTCCGCGCCAGCTGCATCCCAACTCTATGCACCCGGAAGGTGCCCTGCAGGATCGAGTTGGATTTCTCATGCAGGATGGCGCCGTTGGAATCGGTGAGCAGCAGCGCGATGTTCGCCTCGTGGATGCGCTCGTGCAGCCGGTCCATCTCGCGGGTCGCGATCGCGATCAGCTCCTCCTCGCGCGCGCGCGCGCCGGCCTGCGCCGGCGCGGCCTCCGGCGCCTCGCCCGAGGCGGCAGGCGCCGCCTCTCCCGGGGCGCGGATTCCCGTTGCGTTTGCCATACGAATTCCCCCTCCAACAGTCACCGATCTGCAGCAAGCGTGTCGTGACAGTGTCACGATAGAGAAACACGTCGCGCCGATCACTGCAAGTGCGCTTTCACGGGGTGAACGGCCGGCTATGGCCCCGCCATGCGGACGACCGCGCAGTCACACGTTCCATTATCGTGACAACTCTGTATCAAACACCGGTGCAAATGGAACAGCGGGAAGGCACGCCATGCACTTCTGTTGCGACAAAGATACGCATATGCGGGATCGCATTGCGATTGGCATGGCGGTTGCACCCGCATGCACGCCGTCGTCGCGGGGAACGAGCGTGTCAGTCGCGCCGCGCGACGCAAACAACTTTCGGTGCACGCCCACCGCCGACAACCCGAAGGATCGCTACCATGAAACGTCAACATATCGGCTATTCCGTCGCAGCCGTCCTGGCAGCAGTCTTTGCTTCGCCGGTCCATGCCATCGACCTGACGGCCGGCGACTGGAAATTCTCGGTCAACGGCAATGTGAACGTGGACTACATCTACTCGAAATGCGAGCGGGATGTGCAACCCATCGTCACGGTCGGTGGCGCGTGCACGGCGAGCAGCAGCGGCTCCAACGTCTCGAACGTCGGCAATGGCCTGCTGCCCGCGGCGATCACGTTCGGCATCAGCACGACGCAGGCGGGCTGGGACCTTGCGGCGCACTTCGGCCTGTATCCCGGAATCGATACCAACGACGGCGGCAGCCCCAATCTTCAGGCCACCGGCGCGGACACCAACACGGCGCTGGGCACGACCGGACTGGACGTTCGCCAGGTGTACATGACGTTCGGCAACAGCTCCGTGGGTACCTTCACCCTGGGGCGCAACTTCGGCCTGTTCGGCTTCGACGCGATCATCAATGACATGACTCTCCCCGGCGTCGGCGTCGCGGGCTCCATGTCGAGCGCAAACCCGGCGAACACCTCGCTCGGCTCGATCGGCTTCGGTTACCTGTACGTGGACACGCTGGCGCAGATGGACTGGACGTCCCCGGATTTCTCGGGCTTCAACGTCACCCTGGGCATCTACGACCCGGTGAACTCGCTGACCGAGCCCGGCACACCCAATCCGAAGAGCGCCCCCGGCGCGCACGCCAAGGCCAGCTTCACGATGCCTCTGAGCAGCGGCAGCAGCGACAAGGTGTACTTCTCGGTCGCGGGAATATTCCAGAAGCAGAACTTCGACGTGGCCGGCGCGTCAGGCGACTTCACCAGCCGCGGTATCGACTTCTTCGCCAAGATCGACGTGGGCCCCTTCTCGGCGTTCGGCTACTACTACACGGGCAACGGTCTCGGTACGACTGCGTTGTTCGTCCTCGCCGATGACGGATTGGGCCATGCACGCAAGTCCGACGGCTACCTGGTGCAGGCCACCTACACCATGGGGCCGGTCAAGCTGGGCGTGAACTACGGCAGCAGCCGGCTCAACTTCGGCAGCGCGGCCGACGGGATCAACACACCGAACCTGCTGGACAACAACAACAAGGTGACCGGCGGCATCTACTACTCGCTCACCCCGAACCTGACGCTGCTCGGCGAAGTGAGCCACGTCCGGACGCTGGCGCACAACGACGCGCAGAACACCAGCAACAACTTCAACGTCGGCTCATTCCTGAAATTCTGATCGCGCAGTCTGGAGCTTCGGCGGCGCGCCAACCCCTCGGGTTGGCGCGCCGTTTCGTTTCCGCGAGTCAGGAGACGGTGCGCAGGGGTACGACGAATATCGGCGTGCTGGTCGGTTGGCCCGTGGGTGATCCGCCTGCCGGCTCGACGGTCACGGCGACTTGCGTTGCGTGCGAGAGCGCCTGCAGCTGCGCTTCGGTGAGAGTGCGCTCAGCGGTGCCGCCTGCCGGGAGAAGGCCGAGTGAGACGGGCTTGCCGCCTGTCGGGAGCGCCCACAGCTCGAAGTCGCGATTGGCGGGCCGCGGCGGCAGCTGACCGGCGCGGACGATCAGGCGACCCCGCTCACCGTAGATTTCGACTTGCCATGCTGCGGTCCCCGCGGGCGCCGAGATGGTCGCTACCTCAGACAATCGTCCCGGCTGCGTGGTGCGCCAGTACACGACGGCCCCCAGGACAATGATCATCAGGATGCTGGCGGCGATGGCGAGCGCATAAGCTGGCCGCGCGCGAGCGCGGTGCTCGGGCAGATTCAGTCGTGCACGGATGCCCTCCCACACATGCAGTGGCGGAGGCACCGGCTGCAGTGCGCGAGCCAGCGGGATGAGCTGCTCCTCCCAGAAGAGGCATCGCTGCGTGACGAGCGCCGAGCTTCCCCGCCAGCGCTCGAAGCGCCGGCGTGCCGGTCCGCGCAGCGTGCCGAGGACGTATTCCGCGGCAAGGCGGTCGACCACGTTGGGATTTTGCGGTGTCACTTCATGACTCCAGACACTGCCGCAAACTCTGCAGTCCGCGCCGGATCCAGCTCTTGATGGTGCCCAGCGGGTTGCCGGTCAATCGCGAGATGTCCTCATGAGAGTTGCCGCCGACGAACGCTAGCTCCAGGCACTGACGCTGCCGATCCGTCAGCAGCTGCAGGCAACGCTCGAGCAGCGCGGAGGCCGGCAGCCACCCGAAGACTTCCGCGTCCGGCTCCTCTGCGGGCGCCTGCTCGGGCAGATCCGGAACCAGGACGGGAGCTGCACGCTCGTGCCGCAACAGATCTATCGCGCGGTAGCGCGCTATGGAGACCATCCAGGCCATTGGCCTGCCGCGCATGGCACTGAATTGTCCGGCACGCTGCCAGATGCTCACGAAGACATCCTGCAGCGCCTCCTCGGCCAGCGCGCGCCGGCGCAGGATCCGCGTCAGACAGCCGAACAGCAGCGGAGAAGCGAGCTCGTACAGGGGTTGCAGCGCGCCCGAGTCCCCGGCAGCACAGCGATCGAGCAGACCGCGCAGGCGCTCGTCCAGGTCGGCCGTCGATGGGGCGCTCTGCGGCATCGGTCGGTCACTCGATCGAAGTCTCAGGGACATTGTAATGCGATGTAACCTCGGGCCTGGCTATTGTTCATCGGGAACAGCCTGGACCCAGGCTGGGCTCCTATCCACTACGAGGATGGGGCGGTTTCGGATGCGACGCGCGGCGGCCCGAGTGAGTAGAATCGGGGGGTTCGATAAGTCAAAGCGGCATCATCGAGCCATGGCGCGTACCACTCCGGATCAGGTCATTGAATTCGAGCCCCACGAGGTGAAGGAGCTGCTGGAGGCCGGGCGCATCCTGTTGATCGACGTGCGCGAGCCGGCTGAGTTCGCGGCAGAGCGCATTCAAGGTGCGCTGCTGTATCCACTTTCCACGTTCGATGTCGCGCGCCTGCCCCCGGATGAGCCCCGCCAGGTGGTCTTCCAGTGCGCAGCGGGGGGACGCTCGCTGACCGCCGCACGCGAGCGGCTCGCGCACGGTCAGCCAGCCGCGCACATGGCCGGTGGCATCTCGGAATGGAAGGCGGCCGGACTCCCCACCCTGCGCATCGATCCGCGCACCGGCCGTGCGATTCAATGAGCACACACCCCACCGGGGGTTGGCCGGAAGGCGTGACCCTGCATCGCGCGGTCCGCTCCTATGTCGTGCGGGGGGGCCGGATCACCGAAGCGCAGGAGCGTGCGCTGGGCTTGCTGTGGCCGAAGTACGGGATAGCGTTCGAGTCCGGCCGGCTCGATCTCGATGCGGTGTTCGGCAGGCACGCGCCACGAAGTGTGGAGATCGGCTTCGGAAATGGTGACAACCTGGCGGCCCTCGCTGCAGCGCACCCTGAGCGCGACTACCTGGGCATCGAAGTGCATCGTCCCGGTGTCGGGCGACTGCTGCTGAGGCTCGAGACGGCGGGGCTGCGCAACGGGCGCATCATCTGCCACGATGCGGTCGAAGTTCTCGACCGACAGATTGCCACCGGCGTTCTCGACGAGGTCCTGATCCTGTTTCCCGATCCCTGGCCGAAAAAGCGCCATCACAAGCGCCGGCTCATCCAGGGCTCGTTCGTGGAGTTGGTCGCGGACCGGTTGCGGCCGGGGGGCGTGTTGCGAGTGGCCACGGACTGGCAGCCCTACGCCGAATACGCCCTTGAGGTGCTGAACGCCTGCCCGCGCTTGCGCAACCTGTCAGCTGACCAGTCTTTCATTCCGCGGCCGGCGGAGCGGCGCCCCACTCGCTTCGAAGTCCGCGGAGAGCGCCTGGGCCACGAGGTGTGGGACCTGGCGTTCATGCGTGAGCCCTGACTGCCGCCCGCGAAGGTATGCCGTAACCCTTCGATCACGAACTGGACGGCCAGGGCACCCAGGATCACTCCGGACAGGCGACCGGCCACGTTGGCGCCGGTCACTCCCCGCACGCGCATCAGCGGCTGGGACAGCCACAAGAGGCCAAGCGAGATCGCCAGCACGGCGCCGGCAGCCGCCAGCAGCCCGACGAAGAGTGCGCTCTGCCCGGGCAGGTGCAGGGGTCCAAAGCGGTCGCGCCCATTGTCAACTCGCTGAACACCGGAATCAGCGAGACTGGTTCCACGACCACGAAGAACACGACGAAGAACTTCAACGGCTGCTCGAGCACGATGCCCCGACGAGACTCGATACTTCTTGAAAGCGTCACACGTCCGGTGCAACATCGAGCGGCACTGAGAGTACGCGCGCCGGCAGCATAACAGCGCCTGGTGAACGGGCGAAGCAGTGCGGCGCGCTCAGCCCCGGGCACGCAGTGCGAAGCGCGATGGATGTGCTTTTGCGGAGGTTGCAAGATGACGGCCCCTCTTCCCAGCATCGGCGAGTGGTATCGCCACAACGGCGGTGAGTTGTTCGAAGTCGTGGCATTCGACGAGGACGACGGCACGATCGAGATCCAGTATTTCGACGGCACGGTCGAAGAGATGGACACCGAGGACTGGGAAGGTCAGTGGGCGGACCGCGCTCTGGAGGCGGCCGAGCCTCCCGAGGACTGGACCGGCTCGGTCGATGTCGAGTCTGGCGACGAGGTCTCCGGCGGATCCGACTTGTCGGACGAGGGCGGCTTGCGCGCGAGCTCGCTCGACGGGATCGATCTGTTCGAGTAGCGCGCCGCAGCAAATCGCTTCCACTCAGCCCCGCCGCCCACGAGCCCGCTCGGCG
>DASTDD010000117.1:0-2875 GCA_035710545.1 Steroidobacteraceae bacterium | reverse complement strand
CATTCATCAAAGACAAAGGGCTGCCCGTAAAACTCATCACGATGACCGTGGGGCGCGCCAATCCGCCGGATGCCATCAAGAACCAGCGCATTGAAACGGCGACGCAGGAGCAGCGCATTCAGACTGAGCAGCAGACGCGGCTTGCCGAGATTCAGCGTAAGTCGGCCGAAGAGGCCCGCGCTGCGGCTGATAACGCCTATCGTCAGGCGATCGGTCTATCCCCGGAACAGTACGTGCAGCTGAAGCGCATTGAGATGGAGCAACGGGTGTGCGCGGACGGCAAGTGCACGTTCATCGAGAACTCGGGCGCGCTGCCGGTATTCGGCGTGAAGTGATTTCAGGCCCAGGATTGCTGCGCTAACGGGCGACTCTTACTTCGCATAATGTATATTATGTGAAATTAGAGTTGGACCTGAGTTTTCCAGTCTCAATGGAACAGTAGACTGAGGTGGCCTAAGCGGCGCCCTGCTTCCATGGGTGCCACCAAGGGGGGGCGATGCACGGGCGATGTTGCGCCGGGGCGCTGGCGCTGAGCGTGGTTGCAACCTGCGCGGTTGCCGGATCGCCGGAGCCCAAGACGCCGGAGGTCGGCGCGGCCGCGCCCGATTTCACCACCACAGAGCTCATGACCGGACACGCCGTTCACCTCGGCGACCAGCGGGGCAAGCTGGTGTTTCTTTCATTCTGGGCCACCTGGTGCGGACCCTGCCGCAAGGAACTGCCCATCCTCAACAACGTGCAGAAGATCGTCGCGGATCGCGGCGGCATCGTTTACGCCGTCAGCTTCGCGGAGCGTGCCTCGACGTTCGACCTCAAAAAGGTCTTTCGCACCGCGGGGTGGCAGCTGACACCACTCATGGATCCGGGCGGCAAGATCGCTGCGTTGTACGGCATCAAGGCGATCCCGCACCTGTTCATCATCGGCCGTGATGGGAAGATTCTGGCGGTGAACACCGGGTACGGCGACCGCTCGCCAGAGGAACTCGCCACGGAGATCAATGCGGCCCTGCAGACCCAGGTGACGGCTGCGGACTGAACAGGCGCGGGCCCGCCCCCGGGGTCGCGTATGGCCCACCGGCCGCGCGACATCGCAGTCACCCAGGCCAGCGGCGCAACACAACCGAGAAGGCCGTCACACTCGTTAGTCCCGGCGGCGGCTGGGGCGCATCCGCGCCGACGTATGCGACATAGTTCGCTGTCCCCGGCCAACGCCCGTGCTGCAATTGGCACGGCTTATCAAGTACCTGGCACGTCAGGGGTGCGCCGTCGTCGCCTGAGATGCCCAGCAGGGAGCGCCCTCCTTTGAGTCGCCGGACCCCTTCCACGAGCCTCGAGACGGAACCCGCGGGTGCCGCCGCCGCGGACTCAAGCCCCGAGGCCACCGGCCTGTTCAGAATCACGGGTGCCTTGCGGCCGATCGAAGCGCTGTTCCGCAACACGGTCGAGCACGCCCCTATCGGCATCGCCTTCGCCAACCGTGACGGCTCCCTACGCCACTGCAACAGTGCGTTTTGCGCCCTGCTCGGCTTCGAGCCCGACGAGTTCTTGTTCGGCGGAAAGTCGATCCTGGAACTGACCCACCCGGACGACGTCGAGTCCACCAAGCTCGGCCTGGATCGGCTGTGGCGGGGCGAGATTCCGCACCTGGACGCGGAAAAGCGCTATCTGCGCAAGGACGGCAGCGAACTGTGGGTGCGCGTCACCACTTCGCTCGTGAGTGGCGGCGGCCCGGAACCGGAGTGCTCGGTCGAATTCTTGCGCGACATCTCCAAGCGCAAGGAGATGGCCGCGGCGCTGCTGCAGAATCAGGTGCTGCTCGCGACCGTCATCGCCGGGCTGCCATTGGCCCTGGTGGCCTGCGACGTCGATGGCCGCGTTACTCAGTTCAACCCGGCCGCCGTCAAGCTCTTCGGCATTCCCGAAGAAGACGGCGTCTGCCCCGTGCCGCGCACCCCCTACCCCATCACCGCCCAGGTGTTCCTCGCAGACGGCACGACGCCCGTGCCGCGGGACAAGCGTCCGCTGGCGCGCGCGCTGCGCGGCGAACAGGTCGTCGACGCCGAATTCGTCATCGTGCGCCCCGATGGCGCCGTCCGTAACGTGCTGTCGAGCGCGGAGTGTCTGCTCGACCCCAAGGGCGAGCGTCTCGGTGCGCTCGCGGTCGTCGAGGACATCACCACGCGGCGGCTCTCCGAGGCCGAGCTGGAGCGGGTGCACAAGCAGCTGCTCGTGGCCTCCCGGCAGGCGGGCATGGCGGAGGTGGCGACCAACGTTCTGCACAACGTCGGGAACGTGCTCAACAGCGTCAACGTCTCGGCGAGTCTGGTCACCGAGCGCGTCAAGAAATCCAAGGGCGCCGGGCTGGCGCGCGTCGCCGCCCTGCTCGCGCAGCATGCGCACGACCTGCCGGCGTTCATGTCCGGTCCGCAGGGCAAACACCTGCCCGCCTACCTGCAGCAGCTGTCCGCCGAGCTGCTCGAGGAGCGCGACGCGACGGTCGAGGAACTGTCGGTGCTGCGCGGCAACGTCGAGCACATCAAGGAAATCGTCGCCACCCAGCAGGGTTACGCGCGACGTGGCGGCATCACCGACACCCTGGACGTGCGCGTCCTCGCCGAAGACAGCCTGCGCATGAACGAGGGGGCCTTCAGCCGCCACGGCGTCACCATCGTGCGTGACTTCGCCGAGGTGCCGCTGATCGAGGTCGACAAGCACCGGGTGCTGCAGATCCTGGTCAATGTGATCCGCAATGCCAAATACGCCTGCGACGAGGCCAGCGGCGGCGCGAAGCGTGTCACCGTGCGCATCCGCGCCGTCGGCGGCACGGTGCAGATCGCGGTCATTGATACCGGCGTGGGCATCGCGCGGGAAAATC
>DASTDD010000116.1:0-32481 GCA_035710545.1 Steroidobacteraceae bacterium | reverse complement strand
CCGATCCGGCCAACCTGTTCGTCGCCGGCTTCATCGGCTCGCCCGCAATGAATTTTCTCGACGCGCGGCTGGACGGCGCCTCGGTCAGAATCGGCGCTGTCAGGATCGGGGATGTCAGAATTGGCGATGGCGGCGGTGATCCGGGCGCGGGGACGCTCGGCGTTCAGGGCGCGGTGAAGGTCGGCGGCGATCCGCGTGTCAGCGATGGCGGCGGGGTCGGCGGGGGCGGCCGAGTGACCCTCGGGCTGCGTCCCGAGCGCATCGCCCTCGCAGCGCCCTCTGCGGGGACACCCGCGCGGGTCGATATCGTCGAGCCCATGGGTCTCGGCACCGTCGTGCATGTCAGCGTGGCGGAGCAACACCTGAAGGTCTTCACGACCGGGCGGGTCGAGCTGCGACCGGGCGATACGGTGGGCCTGGGGATCCAGCCGCCCGACCTGCTTCTGTTTGATCCGCGGACCGGGGAACGCTTGCGGGATTGGTTAATGAGCCACTGATTTCATTTGGTTTTTTTCGAGATGTCTCGACGCACGCATCGCGGAGAGGTTTGGCAGCTACGGCGTTGAGTCGCCGTGAGCGTTGCGGCTCGCGCGATCCGGGTCCGCGCTTCGTCTCATCCCGGCCCGAAGTGCTTGGCCAGATAGTCGGCAACGACGTCGATATCATCATCCGAGAGCTTCGCGCCCTTGGCGATCATTTGATCGATCCGTCCCGCCCACTGCTTCCGGGTCAGGTGCGAGCGAGTCACCGTCTCCAGCGAGTGACACTGCGAGCAGGCGTGTTCGACCAGGGCTTTGCCGTCGCCATCCGGAAGCTGGACGGGCGCCGACGGGGTTGGCTGCGCAGCGGTCGGCTGCTGCCCCAGCGCCCCGGCGCCGGCGAGCGAGGTGAGGATCGGGAACGCGAGTGGTAGCAGCCCACGCTTGCTCATCAGAGTGCGGCTCCCGGGTCATTTCTAGAGAGAGAACGCCAGGAGCTCGGCACCGGGTCCCGGGCCGCCAACCGCGACCACGACGTACTGGCGGCCGCCGACGCGGTACGTCATGGGCGTTCCGTTGGTGTGCGCCTCGCCCGTGGGGTAGGACCACAGATCCGCTCCCGTGCGTTCATCGACGGCATGGAAGGCGGTGTCCCCACCGCCGGCGAACACGACTCCGCCGCGAGTCACGATTACGCCGGCGTCTCCAGTCGCCCCGAGTTTCGCCGGCAGCTTCGCGCCCTGCAGCGCGCGATTTCCGCGGATGGCGGCGTTGTCGCCGAACGGCACCTGCCAGAGCATCGCCCCCTTGTTGAGATCGATCGCGTCCAGGTACGCATACGGTGGCTTGAGAACCGGAATGCGATGATGCAGATACAGCGAGGCATCGCTGGAGTCGTTGGGCCCGGCAGCCGGCACGTTGCCGGCCTCATCGGTCAGATCCGGGTAGACGAGCGTCGGGTCGTCATTCACCTTGACGAACAGCAGGCCCCCCTCCGGGTCGAAAGCGCCGCCGCCCCAATCCGCCCCGCCGTCGAAGCCGGGCCGCATGAGCGTCCCCTGCTTGCTGGGTGGCGTGAACAGCGGGCCAAGCCGCATATGGCTCAGCGCCTCGAGCGCCTCCTGGTGCAACTGCGGCGTGAGATCGGTTGCATCCGCAAGGCTCACACCCTGAGGCACCAGTGCCGGCAGACCCAGGGACACAGGTTGTGTGGGCGCCGCGGACTCTCCGGGCACATCGCTTGCCGGCACCGGATGCTCCTCGATCGGCCACACCGGCCTGCCGTTCAGACGGTTGAAGACGAAGACGTAGCCCTGCTTCGTGAGCTGCACCACCGCATCGATCGCCTTCCCCTGCGGACTGATCCGGACGAGCAGCGGGGCTCCCGGCATGTCGTAGTCCCACAGGCCATGGTGCACGAGCTGGTGGTGCCAGCGCCGCTCGCCAGTCGCCGCATCGAGGCAAACGAGCGAGTCCGCGAACAGATTGGCTCCCGGCCGGTTGCCACCGTAAAAGTCGTTGCTCGGCGTGCTGACCGGAAGGTAGAGCAGCCCCCGCGACTCATCCAGTGTCATGGGAGCCCAGACGTTCGTGTGCCCGGTGTAATGATTCGAGCCCCCACCCCAGGTGCGCGCGCCGAACTCACCGTCTCTCGGCACGGTGTGAAAGGTCCAGACCAGATGACCGTCACGCGCGTCGTACGCCCGAACGTCGCCGGGCGGGTCACGGCGGTAAATCAACCGATCGGCAACGCCGTTACCCACGATCACGAGGTCGCGATAGATCAAAGGCGGCGAGGTGTTCGTGTAGTGCTTGGGGTTGACGGCCCACTGCAGCCCGTCGAGCAGATTGACGACGCCCTGGACCCCGAACCCAGGGACCAGCTTGCCCGTCTTCGCGTCGAGCTCGATCAGACGGTAACGCGAGTTGATGAGAACGCGCAGGGCACTGTTGCGCGAGTCGCGCCACACGGCCACGCCGCGATGAACGAAGCCCGTGCCGTTCGGCACCTGTCCCTCGGCATAGGCCTTGGGGTCGTACGCCCAGAGCTGCCGTCCGGTGGCCGGATCCAGAGCGATCACCCGGTTGTAGGGCGTGCTCAGGTACATCACGCCATCGACCACCACAGGGGTGGCCTCGAACTTCCCGGGACTCGTGCCGTATTGCTGGAAAGGCTGCTCCTGCGTGGCCCACCGCCAGGCGACCTTCAGCCGGGAGGCGTTGCCTTGGTTGATATCGGCTAGCGGCGAATACTTGGTGCCGCCGGGCTCCGCACCGTAGACAGGCCAGTCCTGGTCAGGCAGCGGTCTCTCGGCCGCCAGCGCGGCGCCGGCCAGCAGGGTGGCCATGCAGGCCGCGGCCCGCATGCCCCACTGGCGTCGAGACGGGGCCGCACGGTCCGCACTGTTGACGGCACTGATCTCGCAGACTCGATTGCGCTGAATTCGTGGGAGCATGGCCAAGGGCATCGCTATGTTGGATCGAGGGGCGCGCAGCTCGCGCCTGGGGAAAGAGTCCACGGGCGCCGCGGTCCATGACAGCGACGCCCGTGAACGCGGGCATTACGAAAGTCGCGGTCTACTTGTAAGTAGCATCCGTCTTGGCCAGCTGATCACGATGGGCCGAGAAGTCCACCATCGAGCCCAGGGCCGAGCCGGCGAACGGATTCGCCCTGATCGCCGCCCCGAGAGCGGCGTTCACCTTGTCCAGTCCACTCGCATCGACGCAGATGACGTCGACCCAGAACGTGCCGGGCGCCTCCGTATGAATCGACTCCTCATCGATCTCGTACTCGAACAGAGTGCCATCGGCCAGCAGCTTCTCGAGCAGCGGCACGATGAAGTTCTTGCTCATGGTGTCCACCGCGTCATCCGGCGCGTCCGCCTTGAGTTTATACGAGGCGATGTGCGTATAGGCGTTGTGCTGCGAGCCCGAATGCCAGTTGTAGTAACGGCTGACGTAGATGCCGTCCCAGTGCTTGGTTGCGCTGTTGAGCGCCGACGTATTCGCGTTGCCGCTCTTGCGAAGCTCGTCGAGCACTTTCATCAGCCCGGCGATCGACATGGACGACCACCATCCGTCGTGGGTTGGCCCATCAGCGGTATGGACCGCTGCCTCATCGGCGCCATAGCCCACGAGAGTGCCATCGGACAGAGCCTGCGCCATGATCTTGTCCACCGGCGCCCGCTCCTTCTGCATGTCCGCGAAGCGCGCGCGCGGGACCACCCAGTCTGCGACATAGCTGTACATCGGTGGCTTCTGCTTCACCTCCGAGGTCTGTGACATCGCCGGCCCAGCGTACATACCGCAGGCAACGAGCGCGCAGCCGAAAACGGACAGTTTGGATTGTCTGTTCACTTGATTCCCCCATGAAATCCCGCCGGGATTTCAGCTATATGTTGTTGGCGGCGTGAGTATAGGCGCCTCCGACCTCGGATGCGCAGCGTATTCGGGCGGAGCAGGCCAATGTGCGGCTGCTCGCGCGAGACCAGGCGGGGAGTCCACGGGCACCGCCTGTTGCGGCGCCCGTGGACCCGAGGGCTGACTGAGAGCAGAGTCTATTTGTAGACGGCGTCGGTCCTGTCAAGCTCGTCACGATGGCCCGAGAAGTCCACCATGCTACCGAACGCCGGACCGGCAAACGGGCTCGCCTTCAGCGCGGCTCCGAGCGCGGCATTGACTTTGTCCAAACCATCCGCGCTGGCACAGATATACGCGAGATAGAAAGTGCCCGGCGCGTGCGTGTGGATCGACTCCTCATCGACCTCGTACTCGACCAGCGTACCATCGGCCAGCAGCTTCTCCATCAGCGGCACGACGAAGCTCTTGCTGAGTGTGTCCACCGCGTCATCCGGCGCGTCGGCCTTGAGTTTGTAGGAAGAAAAGTGCGTGTAGGCGCCACGACGTGAGCCTGAGTGCCAGTTGTAGTAATGGCTCACATAGACCGCGTCCCAGTGCTTGGTAGCGCTCGCAAGAATCGGCGCGGTCACGTTACCGGCCGCGCGCAGATCCTCCAGCACTTTCATGAGCCCGGCCATCGACATGGACGACCACCAGTTGTCGTGCGTAGAACCGTCCTCGGTGTGAATCACGGTCGTGTCGTCCCCATAACCAACGAGCGTGCCGCCCGACAGCGCCTTGTCGAGGATCTTGTCGGTGCTCGCCCGCTGCTTCTCCAGCTCATCCCAGCGAGCCCGCGGCATCACCCAGTTGCCGACGTACGTATACATCGGCGGCTTCTCCTTCACTTCCGAGTTTTGTGCCATCACCGGTCCTGCGTACATGCCGCAGGCGACGAGCGCGCCCGCGAAAACCGACACTTTGGATTGTCTGTTCACTTGATTCCCCCATGAAATCCCGCCGGGATTTCAGTTATATGTTGTTGGCGGCGTGAGTATAGGCGCGCCGCATCGCACGGTGCGCCACATCAGGACAGCGCCCCAACCTGCCGTGCACGCGTGTTGAACGTAGGCGACGCGGCAGGAAGAAAGACGACGGCTGACCGTATGCGGCCGCAGGCCGAAAGGCGGAAGAAAGCTTCGTGCCAGAGCGCGATGAAACGGGCCGGCTCCTGCTCGGATGCGTTGTCGAAGTGGGGGATCCGGGTGTCGGGTGGCTCGTAGAACGCGCTTCCCACCGGCATGTTGGAACGCGTTTCAGGCTACCGCGGCTGCCCAGGACTCGAGTCGTGCTCTACGGGCGCTCCAGTGGTGGCCGCAGCAGCGCGGCACTGCGCGTGCTGGCGGCAGCTTTCAGGGGAGGCTAGCAGCCTGCCGACGGCGGCGGCGAAAGTACCGGACGATCAGGACGAGCAGCAGCACTGCCACGAGCAGCGCGGCGCCCCCGATCGCGTACAGCACGCGCACCGGATTCGACATGGTGAAGCCGGCCTCCTTCGTGTAGAAGCCGTTGAAGGTGGTGACGATCGCCGGCAGTGCGAGCAGGTCTTCCTTGGTCAACTGCAGGGCGCGCTCCTGCGGGTGATACTGCGACTCCCACGGGAAAAGCTCCCCCGCCTGGTTCTGCTCGATGTGGCCTCCCAGCACGAAGGTGACCGGCCGCTCCCTCGCGAAGTCCGCCGCACGGCGCGCGCTCGCGAGATCGGTCTTCGTGTCCTCGATGAGCAGTCTCCCGGGCAGGAGAAAGTCGCCCGAGAAGAACAGACCAGTGGCGCGGTCGTAGAAGGAAAGATGGGTGGGATTGTGTCCGGGTGTCGGCAGCACATCGACGGTGCGGCCGCCCAGATCAACCTGCGCGACGCCGCTCGGCCAGTGATCGAATCCGAAGTACTTCCGAACACTCTCGAGCTCGAATCCCACGACCTCGACGTTGGGCAACCCCGCGAACTGCGGGTCACCGGCGCGATGGTCGAGATGGCGGTGCGTGTGGACGACCAGCAACGGCAGCTTCCCCGACCCGTTCTCCGGCAGGAGAGCCAACACTGTCCGGGCGAGCGGCATTCGCCTGGCATCGGCGACATCGCCGGTATCGATGAGCAGCGCCTTCGCGGTGCCGACCAGGAGGTACATGAAAGGCGCTTCGAAGGTGGCACACAGGCTCTCGCGGAGGATGAACGTCCGGGGGTTGTACTGATGCACCTGCAGGGGGGGCTGTGAGCTCGTGGCGCAATTTGCCGCGCCCTCGCCCCAGTGCACATCCAGGGACCCCGGCACCGGCTGCGCCCACGCCAGGGAGGCGTTCGCAAGAAGCCACAGTGCGACCAGGCCCGCGTGAGGCAACTTCACGGTGGAATTCACCTTCATGGTGACATTGTAAGGCCATCAGGCGAGCGGGAACGGCCTGGGCCTGGCCTTCGTAGCTTGCGCAGCCTTCCGCTCATCGCAGACGGGGACCGAAGCAAGGTGAAGTCCCATGAAGAGTGCTTCAGGTTGATCAAGGTCCGGGCGGTCAGTTGACCGCGTGGCGCGTCTTGCGACGGAGCGGTCGATCGCTGAGCGGTGCTAACATGGCCGGCCATGCACAACCGAAACCTTCTCGCCGCTCTCGCGGCGTCTCTGGCCGTCACGGCATGGACCTCCCTCAGCGCGAAGACTCTCACGCTCGAAGAGCGTGTCGCCACACAGAACGCGCTCTTCGAAGAGGAATACCAATACGATCTCAAGGCACACCCGGAGCGAGCGACCGCCTACGGCGACTACCGGTACAACGACCGCCTCGACGACTACTCGTTGGCGGGAGCGAACAGCGAGCACGAGGCCGATGAGCGCTTCCTCGCCCGGCTGAACGCGATCGCGGTCGAGGGGATGACGGAGCAGGAGGTCCTTTCGCACAAGGTCATGCAGCGCTTGCTGCAGCAGCGAATCGACGACTACAAGTTCAAGGAACACGAGATGCCTGTCAGCCAGGTGCAGGGTCCGCAGATCCACCTGGCCGATCTGTCGCTCGCCGTCCCGTTGTTCACGGTGAAGCAGTACGAGGACTACATCTCCCGTCTGCACCAGATTCCCCGGGTATTCACGCAGACGGAGGAGGTACTGCGCGCCGGCATGAGGGATCAGCTCATGCCCGTGAAATTCCTGCTGGAAAAGGTCCCGGGGCAGTGCGAAGGGGTGATCAGGGCCGATCCATTCCTGTTGCCGACGAAGAAGTTCCCCACGGGCATCCCGCCGGCCGAGCAGCAGCGCCTGAGCAAGGAGATCAATGATGCGGTCGAGAAGGAAGTGCTGCCCGCCTACCAGGGCTTTGCGAAATTCATCTCCGAGGAGTACGCACCCCACGGTCGCACGACCCTCGCCATCACTTCACTCGCCGGCGGTGAGAAGCGCTACGAGAATGACATCCGGCGCCGCACGACGATCAGCAATCTGACACCGGAACAGATCCATCAGATCGGACTGCACGAGATCGAGCGCATCCAGGGCGAGATGCTCGCGATCGCCCACCAGGAGGGCTTCAAGGACCTCGCCTCCTTCCGCGAGTCCCTGAAGACGAATCCCAAGTACCGGCCCACCTCGGCCGAGCAGATCGTGGACACCTTCCGCCACGACATCGCGCAGATGCAGCCGAAGCTCCCCGAGCTCTTCGGCTTCATCCCGGGCTCCCCCGTGACGGTCGAGCCGATCCCACCCTTCAACTCAGCTGCCGCCACGCACTACCAGACAGGCACTCCCGACGGGAAACGGCCGGGACGGGTCGTGGTGGCGACCTCCAACTTCGCGGAGCGCTCGCTCGTCGATGACGAAGCGACGGCGTATCACGAAGGCATCCCCGGCCATCACATGCAGCTCTCGGTTGCGCAGCAATTGACCAGCCTGCCGAACTTCCGGCGCCATGGCGGCAACTCCGGCTATATCGAGGGCTGGGCGCTGTATGCGGAGCAGCTCGGCAAGGAGGTCGGCCTCTACAAGGATCCGGTAAGCGATTACGGCCGACTCTCGAGCGAGATGTTCCGGGCGGTGCGGCTGGTCGTGGATACCGGCCTTCACTCCAAGGGCTGGAGCCGCGAGCAGGTGATCCAGTTCTTCCACGAGCACCCGGTCGTCGATGAGCCCACCATCCAGTCGGAGACCGACCGGTACATCTCCTGGCCGGGTCAGGCACTGGCGTACAAGCTCGGCCAGCTGAAATTCCGCGAGCTGCGCGCGCGTGCTCAGAAGGAGCTCGGGCCGAAGTTCGACATCCGGGCGTTCCACGATGAGATGTTGAACGGCGGCGTCCTGCCGCTCGACCTGCTCGATGAGCGGACGAACGCCTGGATCAGGGACCAGAAGCTGCAGACGAAGACGGCCTCAACACACTAAGCACTTGGCGGGCCGGCTCCCTGTCTTGCGCGTGGGTGCAGCCCCCTTGCGCCGGAGCTCTTTTCCAGGGGGCAAACCCACGCGCAAGGCAGGGAGCCTCAGCCATGGCCCTCAGCCCCGCGGGTTTTCGGCCTTGTAAGCGGGAGAGAGAGTCCCGTGGCTGCGCGCGATCGGCAGCAGCGTGGGATAGAACTGCACGAACGTCGTATCGACCGCCGCATGGGCGGCATGGCAGGCGTAGCACTCCGCCGAGGTCGGCAGGAGCGTGCCCACCGATCGGTCGCCGAACGAGAAGAAGGCCCATTTGCCGGGGAAGCGCGCCTCGTCCTTGACGTGCATCTCCAGCTCCATGATCCCGGCGCCCTGGAAGTTTCCACTGGTATTGATCGAGCCTTTGCCTTCGGCGGTCCGCACCTCGAGCACGAACTGGGTTTTGTCCGGCCAGCGGCCGGTGCGGCTGAACTCGCGGTAGGCGGCCGGATTCACGAACACGTTGTCGAAATCGTGATGATCCATCTGCCGTTTCGGGCGATAGCTCATGTCGAATCCCGAGCTCAGGTAGATCCATTCCCGGTAGTTCGCCGGCAGCTGCAGGCCATCCGAGGTGTAGACGGGGCCTTCGGGCGTGCTCGTGGGCTCGCTCACGACCACGGGAGACAGACCCAGCAGAGTCAGGCCGAGCGCTAGCAGTCTGGCGGACATCGCCGGGAAGCCTACCCCACGAAGGACACGGAAGGCCATGTCGGCCCGGCATCCTTTGCGACAGAGAGAGGCCTGCAGGGGGATGGGTCGCGCGGGTTCACGCACGCGATATCATGTCCGCCGGGCGCGGTTTACTGCCAGTCACATGAGCACAGAATATCGGGCGCCGGAATCCGAGAGCGAGCTCGAGCGGCCGCTCTATTCAAACCTGCCGCCCGCGCAGCAGGCCCGGCGCATCAAGGGACTGAGGCGCCTGGCCGCCGGACTCAACGTGGCCACGGTGATCCTGGTCATCGCGGTCCTCGTGGTCTCGGACACCTATCCCGCGCTTCTCGCCGTGCTGCTCGTGCTGCCCTGGGTCGCCATCGGGCTCGTTGCCCGTTTTCAGCCGCTGTACCGCTTCGGCGTCCGGCGGGGCGATCCGCATCCCGACCTGACCCTGCCGCTCATGGCGCCCGGCCTGCTGCTGGTCCTGCCCGTGCTGTCGAGCATCCATACCTTGGGCTGGAAGGCCCCCTTGATCGTGGCGGTCGCTGGAGGATTGGTCCTGGCCGGCGCGGCCGCGCGCGTCGATCCCTGGTTCCGCCAGCACCGCTGGAATGTGCTGCTGATCGGGCTCTTTGGATGCGCATATGGCTACAGCGCGGGGATGGAGCTGAACGCGCGGGTCGATCCGGCTGATCCGCGCATCTACCCGGTACGGGTTCTGGCCAAGCACGTGACCCGCGGCTCGAAGTCGACCACGCGCTACCTGAAAATCGGACCCTGGGGGCCCTATCCGGAAGGGGATGAAGTCGGCGTGTCCGCCGGCCGCTACCGGGAAACCCAACCCGGCGAGGTGGTGTGCGTGTACCTGGGAACCGGAGCCCTCGGCATCGCCTGGTACCGGATCGGGGATTGCGCACCCGGCGGTCAGTGACCACTGCAGAGCGGGGGATTGCGCCGGCAGATCGTTCGCCGGATCTCGAAAAGGGCGCGCGTATGCTCGAATCGCTGCCCCTCCAGAACGAGCCGGAGCGCATCGGGTAACCGGTTCGAGTCAAGCAGCGCGCGGGCCCGGTTTTCATACAGGTGGGCCGCGTCGTCCGTCAGTTGCAGCGCCTGGCCGTTGGAGGGCTCCAGCCCCCGCACGCTCTTGAGCAGATCGAGCAGGTTGTTGGCACCCGTCGAGAGCAGCGCGGAACGATCCTCGTCCGTACGCGCGTTCGCCGCCTGACGCAGCGATTCGTGCGCCAGATACAGATCGTCATCGATGTCATGCCGCTGCTCAGCCGTCAGAGGCGGCACAGGCAGATCGGTCCGTGGCCACAGTTGGGCGTTGACGGCCTGATCCTCCACGTAGTCCCGATAGTACTGTGCACCCAGTATCAGGCTGATGGTGGCGACCGTGGCCGCCGCACCCATCAGCCACATCCGGTGTTTCTGATACCACGTCAGGGGTGCGAACTGCTTCAGGAACTCATCGACGGTCGCAATCCGATCACTGCGCTTGAACGCAAGCCCGCGCTTCAAAGCGTCCCACTGCCGCCGGGTCAGTGACGAAATGCGCTGCGGGACGAGTCGTGTCTCGTAGGCGGTCTTGGCGGAGACGCGCCCGAACGGGTGCTTCCCACTGAAGATGTAGTAGACAACGCACGCGAACGCATAGATGTCGTCGCGCGGATCGGGGGCCTCGTGGTTCCACTGCTCGATCGAGGCGTACGCGGGTGTCAGGCCGCCCAGCCGCTCGGCAGGATCGAACAACGTCGTGTCAGTCTGATCGGTCACCGCGCGCAGAGGCCGCGCGATGCCGAAATCCATGACCTTGACCGTGCCGCTCTTGCACAGGAACACGTTGCCGGGTTTGAGGTCAGAGTGCACGACACCCTTCTCATGCGCGTAGGCGAGTCCTGCGCCAATGCTGCGCACGATCGACCATCGGCGAGCCATCGGTGTGGATGCGCTCGATTCCTGCTGCAGCCAGTCCTCGAGCGGATGGCCCTCCAGCAGCTCCATCGTCATGTAGGCATGCGGGCCGTCGTAGTCGAAATCGAACACCGTGACGATGTTTGGATGGGCGAGGTTCTGCGCGCGCACCGTCTCGCGTTGCAGGGCCATGCGCGCATCGGGATGGCGCTTGAATTCCTCGCTGAGGACCTTCAGGGCGATGTATGGATGGCGGTCCTGGAAGGCTTCCCGATTGCGGTCGCGCGCCTTGAACACCGAACCCATCCCGCCGCGTCCCAGCTCCTCGATCAGCGTGTAGCGCCCATCGAGGACATCCCCGGCCGCCAGCGTGACATCCTCTCCCTCGGCGGGCGCCAGCCTGTTTTCGGGCAGCCCGGCGCCGGTCGCGTCGGGGTCGAGCGGCGCCCGTTGCACCAGGACCGATACCGGAGGGGGCGATGGCACCGAAGTCGGTAGCTTCCGCGGAGCAGACATATTCGGGAAAATGGTGGCCGCCGACTCCGCGGCCGTCCCTTCGCGCGCCACCGGCTCGATCAGGTCTCCGATCGTCAGCATGATGGCCGGCGAGATCCGCCCGATCCGGATGCTGTCGCTCACCCAGCGCGAGACGGCCTCGCGATTTTCCGGATGCGCGCGCAGGTAGTCGCGAAACGCACTGCGCATCTCATCGACATTGCTCAGACCGCCTGCAAAGCGGCCCAGCGCAGTGCCCAGCTCGTCCATCGTGTCCCCTGTAGGCTGCGGATCGAAGCGGCCGAAGGCTCGCCGACCGCCGGGGCCATTCTCGCGCACCCGCCGGTGAAGTTCGACTTTGGGCGGGATGGCCGCTCGGCCCGGCGGCTGTTGATCGGCCAGGCGAGCTCTGTTGGCCGACCCGGCGGGCCGGTCTCAGCGTTCGGCCGGGGTGCAGACCAGGCCGAACAGGCCGCGCAGCGCGGCACCCCGCGGGAGCCCGTCATAATCGGCTGGCAGCTCCGAGGCCAACTCCCCGCCCACGGTGCGCCACCAGGCACTCTTCCCGGGCTCCACGGCGATCGGTCTTGAAGCATCCCGGCCGTGCACATCGGCTGCAGGGCGCTCGGCAACGGACTCGCGGACAAACAGCGCCAGTGCCTCATCCACGGCGTCGGCGCTGCGGGCGCTGTCCCGGATCCGCGTTCCAACCGGCACCAGGGAAGTCCACCAGTCGCGCGCGGAATCGTTCGTGGGGTCGGGCCTGCCGCACTGGGCAATCATCAGGGGATACTCGCGCCCCACGCGATCGAGACTCGGCAACAGGATGCCCCGCCAACTGTGCTCATCGAGCAAGTCGGCACCCAACAGAAAGCACAACGTCGGCGCCTGCCGATAGGCTGCGGCCCAGCCGTCGGCCAACAGTGCGCGTGCCTCGGTGAGCTCGGCCGACAACCATGCATCCCACACCCTGACAAGACTCACCGGCAAGCCCCGCCCGACGAAATCTCCCAGCGCGGGGATCTTGCCGAACCAGCCCACTCTGTCGGGCCCGTCCACCGAGCTCATCGCGACACGATCGGGCAGTCGAAGTGCTCCAGCTCGCGCAGCCGGAATGGATTCGCAGCGGCATCGCTCGTCACGTCGAAGGTCGCATGCCGGCCGTCGACATCGAACACGACCTTGAAATGACCGGAGCCGGCATCCTGAATGGCGGCGTGATCCAGCAACCTGAACAGTGCCCAGGGGCCGGTGTATTCCACCGGAGCCGCTGCGCTCGCGGGCGTCAGCTCGATGCGCGCCTTGCCCTGGGGCCCGGGCCATTTCACGACGGTCGAGGCGAGGGGCCCGTGGGCGTAGCGGACAATCTGGCCGTCGATCTCGAGTTGGAACCGATCGATGCTGTCGTCCATGTCCACTGGGCGGAAGGTGAGCTGGAACGCCGGCTGTGAGCCGCCATGGGGGAAGAACACCTCGCGGATCCGGGCGGAGGCGCGGAACCGCTCCAGGTCCGCTGCGCCCGGTCCACCCGGGCCGCGCCACTGCCAGCTGTCGGAAGCGGTGTCGACATGCGAAGCCAGCAGCTGGCTGAAGACCTGATCGAAGGCTCCCTTGGGCGCGAACAGACGCGCGAAGTCCTCGAACGAGGTATCGCGCGTGGCGCGGCGATCGAACGGAAATCGCCCGGCGACCGTACCGATGCAACTGACCTCGAGCTTCTGCGCAATTTGACGCGACAGCGCCGCGGGCGAGACCGACTCGGAGGCAGGCCCGAGTGCCGGCATGACTGCCAGGGACAGGAGCATCGAGCGCACCGGCTCCGGGTCCGCCTTCGCCTCCGCGATGACATGCGCGAGGCGCCCATTCGCCGGCGGTGTGGTCGGATTGGTCGGGGCTTGCATGCGAAGACTCTGGAGCTCCTGGAAGGATTGCATCATCGCGTCGATCGGCGAGCCGCCGCTGGGACCGCGGCTGAACAGGTTGGCCAGGCTCGAGAAGCGCTCCGCCAGGGGATCGGAAGCCCCGATGGGCCCTTCGCCCCCGTTGGGCAGGCGAAGCGGGGTCTCGAGAACGACCGCACCGAGCACCAGCGTCAGGGGACCATCCGGTCGGGCGAGCAGCTGCGCCTGATGCGCGGCCTCCTGATTCCCGGCGGCAGCCTTCAGATGCAGGTCATCGAGCAATGCCGCCCAGGCCTGGGAATATTCGGCGCGATACGCTGCCATGACCTGGGCCGCCTCCGCGCTCGCCTGTGCCTGGGGGATCCCGAGCACCCAGGTTGCCTCCGAGCTCAGCTGCCCGGCAATGCGTGGAACCTGTCCGCTCACCACGTCGCGGAAGGCCTCGATCGTGTAACGCCCGGGCACGCTCCGAGGAGCGGACTTGCCGTCGGCACCGACAAACAACTCCGCGG
Source organism: Steroidobacteraceae bacterium (assembly GCA_035710545.1). Lineage (GTDB taxonomy): Bacteria > Pseudomonadota > Gammaproteobacteria > Steroidobacterales > Steroidobacteraceae > 13-2-20CM-66-19. The sequence goes on along the minus strand of DASTDD010000116.1, from coordinate 18,727 downwards.
AGGTGGGACCGAGCGATGCGATCGTGAAGTCCGGATCCCCGTGGCTCTTGAGCAGCACGCTCATTCGCAACAGGATGCGCTGCGCGACTGATTGCGATCTCAGGCGGCTGCGCACGGCCTCGACTACCTGCGGATCGAGCCGCAGACCCGAGCCGACGGCGCCGGCCTCCAGTAGCGCATCGAGATGGCCCGCAAGGTCAGCGCGCTCGGCCGCAGTCAACGCCGGCACGAGCGCGGAATCCCAATAGGACAGAACGAAGATCCGCAGGCCGGCCGGATCGAAATGCCTGGCGTCGCTCAGCATCTGATAGGCCTTCAGAGCCTCGTACTGCACGTTCACGTCGGCTCCCGTGCGCAGGGTGTTGTCCACCGCGCTGGCCAGCCGGCCCTGGAACGGTCCGAGCAACACACGCTCGTACCCTTCCCGAGCCGCCGCTGTCAGCTTGATCTGGGCACGTGCGCCAATGTCCAGAAACCCAGCGGGCTTGCGCCGCGGTGCTGCCGTGCCCACAAGCGAACGCAGCGCATCCAGCGCCGGGAGAATCGGCCTCGGGTCGGGATCGTTGCCGGCAGGGATTGAGTAGACGATCGAGCGGGCGCGGGTGCCCTCCTCGTCCAGCTGCTCGATGCGATGGACGCTGCGCGAGTAGCCTGCGATCCACCACGCGCCCAGCGCTATCGCTGCGAGCTGCAGCACCGCGACCGCTCCGACCAGCAGCCTCCTCGGCCAGCGCGCAGCGGGCGCACCCGCGGTGAGCCCCGCCTCCGCCAGCACGACATCACTCAGCAGGCCGGCGAGGAAGAAGCTTTTGCCGGTGCTCTGGTTGGGCGGCAGGATCTGCTGTTCCAGCCCGAGCTCACGCCCGAATGCAACCAGCATCCGGTCGATGGGCGTGCCCGCCTGCGTGCCACTCGTCAGATACACCCCGCGCAGGAATGTTGGCCCGCTGCCGGTCTCGGAGCTTCCCGAACCGAACGTGCGGCGCACGAGGCCGCCGAGCGGCTCACTCAGCGCGCGAAGCTGACCCGGCAGGGAGAACATCCGTGCGCGCCGCTGCTGGTCGCGCTCCCCCTGCATCCGCTCGACCAGTCCGTCGGCGAGGTGATTCACGAGGCGCTCGAACGACTTCGCGAAGCGCGCACCGATCTCGGATTCTGCTGCGTTCAGCCCAAAGGTGATGCCCCAGACCTGGTCGCGCTCACGGCGCCCGAGCGCGCCGAACCAGTCAACGAAGCCGGGCAGCAGGTCGCATTTGGTCAGCAGCAGGTACACGGGGATTCGCTTGCGCAGCGCTCCCTGCAGCTCATCGAGCCGCGAGCGCAGGACGCGCGCGTGCTCGCTCAACTCCGCGGGGTTGAACTGGAGCAGGTCGCCCACCGACACGGCCACCAGGACTCCATTCAACGGTTGGCGGGGTCGCGTGCGCCTGAGCAGCTCCAGGAAGGCTTGCCAGCCCTGCCGATCGGTCACCTGGTCGCTGTCCTGCGTGGTGTAGCGTCCGGCGGTGTCGATGAGCACCGCGCGGTCCGTGAACCACCAGTCGCAGTTGCGGGTGCCGCCAAAGCCGCCCACGGCTCCACGCCCCAGCTTCTCCGCGAGCGGGAAGCTCAGGCCGGAATTCAACAAAGCGGTGGTCTTGCCGGTGCCGGGGGAGCCGATGATCGCGTACCACGGCAGCTCGTACAGATATGAGCGGCCGAATTTCCAGGGCCCGCGCGCGGCGAATCGCGCACGTTTGAGCTCGGTGAGCGCCGTCGAGAATCGCTCGCGCAGCAACTCGGCTTCAGGTGAGGCACCGGGGCGCGCGGCGGGAGTCAGGCCGGCGACGACACTCTCATTGTTGCGCCGGCTCCGCCAGGCGCCCCACACCTTCTGAGCCAGGTACTGCGCCGTGAAGGCGATTATCACGAACAGACGCACCTGCGGCGATCCCAGTGGAGCCTGGCCGCCGACCAGCAGCAAGGGGCCGGCCAGCCACACCACTGCGGCGAAGGCGGTCAGTCCGGCGAATGCCAGTAACCAGGATCTGGCCATCAGCGCCCCACCAGGAGCACGATCTCGATACGGCCATCCCGGCGTGCGAATTTCGCCTGTTCGCTCGCATCGAGAGGCTCGATGTTGGCCCGACCGTCGTAGCCGAGTCGCGCCGCCTCGACACCCAGTCCTCTCAGCGCTTCGTCCACCACCCGAGCGCGATCCACCGAGAATTCCCAATCGGAGGGATAGCGCGCCGAGCGGGCAACGCCGCCGTCCGTATGACCGATGACCCGGATCCGTCCCGGCGTGTGCTGCAGGAGGGTTGCAATCGGCCGCAACAACTCGGTCGCCTCCGGTTGCAGCGTGGCGGTCCCGGCCTGGAAGAGTGTCGATCCCGGCAGCACCACGACACTGCGATCGATCTCATCCCGGACTGCCAGGGCGTGCGCGGCGATCTGCTCCGAGAGCGCCCCTGCCAGGCGGGGGCTCGGGGCCGGCTGTCTGCGGGCGGTGGCTTCCGGCACGCTCATGGCGGCCATGCGTGCGTACACCCGGTCGGATTTGATGCCCAGAGAGACTTCCAGTGCGAAGTACAAGCCTGCCAGCAAAGCTGCGACGACCAGACTGGTCACCCAGAGTGGCAACCAACTCGTCGCGCTCGCTCGCTCCAGCGGCGAGCGACCTTCCGGCGACAGACCCCGTTCGACATGCAGGTCCGTCTTCGAGCCCGGCGCGGCCAGCAGCGCGAGCAGCTGCTCGACGTAGGGGTCCTCCGCTCCGCCGGTGCGCCTGTCGAAGCCGAGCGAGATCGCGACGCTGATCAGCTCTCCCATGGACACGTCCGAGGAAGCCGAGCGCGCGGTATCGAGCAACCGCTGGGCCGGGCGCCGCCCGGCGACCGGGCCGGTCGCGCTCAAGGGCGGCCAGTCCGCTTCCGCGCCCCAGGGCATGTTGGTGACGATGTGATCGATGAGCGCGCCCAGGACTTCGGATGCCTGTGAGACGCGCGCACCGGCTATTCCCTGGCTGTGCGCGCGCGCCTGGAAATCCAGCAGGATCTCCGAGAGCCGCTCGCGCAGACGGCCGAGATCGGCGATCGAGGTCGTGGCCCGAAGCCGGGTGGCAAGCAGCAACACCGGCTCGGCTATCCACAGCAGCCGGGGGCCCTGCCGCTCGGGCGGCGGTCGCGGTAAAGGCAGCGTCGCGAGCGCGCGTCCCCGTGAGATCAGCCTGCGTATGGACATGAGTTCACGCAGCTCCGCGCACCGCTAGGACTTCCCCGGATCGCTCGTATCCAGGCGCACGGTGTCCCGGTCCAGATCGATCAGCACAAAGTTGCGCCGCCCTGCTTTGAGCGGAACGGCGAGACGCCAGACGGCGTGCTCGAGGTCGCGAAAGCCCGCCGCAATCCCGAGCGCCTGCACCTGCGGGGCGAGGCTGCGGCTGCGTTCCAGGATGTCGCCCGGCCGGAGCACGAGCTCTTCCTGTGCGAGCACCTCCCGCTTGAGCGCATCCCCGGGGTGATCGAACAGGCCTGCGTAGTCGGCTGCCTGAAAAGCACCGACTGCGGCAAGATCGAATATGCGCACGACGACCGGCGAGGGGCGTCCCTCGCTGTTGGGATTCAGAGCGGGACCCCCCACCACGGTCAGCTCCAGGGTCGTCGCACCGGAGGTGCTGGCGGGATCGGCCAGGGCTGCCTGGCCGCAGGCGGCCAACAGCAGAGCAAGCATCGCCGCCAGACCCTTCACCGATAACCTCCCGCGCGCGGCCCGGGAGACTCGCCACCGGAACCCAGGTTGCGCACCTGAGCTTCATAGGCTTCGCGGAATACTTCGCCGAAGATGCGCTCGAAACCGTCGTGGGCCTCCTCGCGCAGAGTGTGATACTGCTTCAGGTACTGCTCCCACTGGCGCGCCTGGCGCCGCGCGGGGCTGAGCCGATCCAACATCGAGCGCCGGGCCGGCCTGGCTTCGATCTTGGCCGGATCGAGGCGATCGAGCACGGCCTGCAGGACCGAGCGCATGCCGGCCGTCATGCCAACCTGATGCGATTGCAGATCGGTCACCGCATCGCGCAAGGCGGCCGGCCCGGCCAGAAAACCCCGCGCCGGGGGTTGCAGCAGCAACTGCAACGCCTGGGTGGGATCCGGCGAGAACTTCAGCGGATTGTTGTCGCGCGACTGGATCATGGTCATGTCGGCCTGCATCTCGCTCTTGGCCCGTGCGCGCATCGTGACCAGCCGCTGGATGCCGCCCACGGCGATTCTCATCATCTCGCCGATCGTGCCGAGCAACTCCCGCGAAGGTGTGACGGGCGCCTCGATCCCGGCGCCTTCCATGAAGGCTCGCCACAGCACATCGGCGCCGCCGGCCAGCGACTGAAACGCCGCTGCCTGGGTGCCTTGCAACGGCTCGGAGAGAGTTGAGTGCAGCTCCGTGCCCGCTTGGGGGGCCTCGGACACGGGTGGCAGAGGGACCGGACGCGCGGCAGGTGGCGGTGGTGCGGGAGCTGCGCGTGCGGCCGGAGGCGGCGTTACGGGAGCCGGTGGTGCAACAGGTGCCCGCGCAGGAGGAGACGGCGGCGCAGGAGCTGGACGCGCGGCAGGGGTTGGCTCAGGTGGTGTGGGCATCGAGGGCTCGGGCGGCGCGGCCCTGCGACGACTCGGGACCGTGTCGACGCGCGGAATGATCGTGCGCCCGCTGAGAATGGTCGCGTTGGAGGCATCGTCCTCGAAAGCGACCTCGAGCGTATAGCCGCCGATCTGCAGCTCATCGCCGTGATGCAATACCACCCGCATGCCAGTGCCGAGCGGACGACCGTTGTGCAGGATCGCGCTCGCGGCGCTGACGTTCTCGATCCAGTAGTGGTTGTCCGTGTGGAGGATCTGCGCCTGCATCCGGGAGATCATTCTCTCGGGATCCGGGAGAGTCAGCGTGGCATCGTCCGAGCGCCCAAGCGTGCCGCCACGCTCGTCGAACCGGCCCACCAGGGGCCGGCTGATCGGCTCCTCGTTCAGAGTCACGCCTCGCAAGACAAGCGTCATAGGTTTTCCTCGATAGCCGATCCCGGCGCGCCGGCCGAGCCACTCCCCCACCCGTAGCCTCGCCGGGAGCGGCTGGCGGTACAAATCACTAAAGTCATATTGACTCGCGGCCAGCGGGGCGCGGCCGTCTCAGCGGCGTAAGTGCTTGATCAGGCGGACTAACTGGCGCGGCTGGAGCGGCTTGTGCAGCACGACCAGGCCGCTCTCGTGCGCCAGCTTCAGCAGCTCAGGAGACGTATCCCCGGTGATCAGCACGGCCGGTGTCGCGGCCCCGCATACGGCGCGCACCGCCCTCACGGCGTCCACGCCATTCTCCTGACCCCGCAGCCGCCAGTCCGACAGGATCATCTCGATCTGCTCGGTCGAGTCGCGCGCGAGCGCGACCGCCTCGTCGATGGTCCCGGCCAGCAGGACATTGACGTGCAGTGGTCGCAGCAGCTCGCGCGTGGCCTCGCGGATCGTGCGCTCGTCGTCGATCAGGATGACCGTGACCATCCCCGACCGGCGTGGCGGCAGGGTATCGCCCTCGGTGGCAGGCGAGTCGATCGCATTGACATCCCCCGCCGGCACGACGACCCGAAAGACACTGCCCTTGCCGAATCTCGATGCGAGATCGAGAGGGTGCTGGAGCAGGCTGCACAGTCGCTGCACGATCGCCAGCCCCATTCCCAGCCCCCGTCCCCGATCGCGCTCCGGATTGTCGATCTGATAGAACTCGCGGAAGATCATCTCCCGCTTGTCGTCGGGAATCCCGAGGCCGGTATCCCACACTTCGAGCGCGATTCCGCGCGCATGTCGACGCGCGGCGACCAGCACACCGCCCTTGCGCGTGTAGCGGAGCGCATTCTGCACAAGGTTGGCCAGCACGCGCTCGAGCAAGAGCGGGTCACTGCGCACCACCCGGCGCGTTGCGCGGAATCGGAGGGCGAGACCGCGCGCCTCAGCGTCCCCTGCGAACTGCTGGTACAGGCGGCGGAAGATATCCCGGATCGCGAAGGTCTGCGGCGAGGTCTGCACGACCCCGGCATCGAGGCGCGAGATGTCGAGCATGGCGCCGAACGACTCCTCGAGGGATTCGATCGCGCTCATCATGTTTCGCACCAGCGGCTTCTCCGGGGTGTTGTTCAGGCGTTGCTCGAGTGCGGCGCAGAACATCCCCAGTGCATGCAGCGGTTGCCGCAAATCATGCGCGGCCGAGGCCAGGAAGCGTGTCTTCTCCTGGTTGGCGCGCGCGGCGACTTCCACCTGCGAGCGCAGCTGCTGCACCAGGTCCTCGTTGTGAAATCGCGTCGCCAGCAGCAGGGCGAGCGAATCATTCTGAGCCATCGTCATCCGCTCGAGCACCAGCAGGAACGCGGCGCCGATCGAGGCGAGCAACAGCGAGTTGGTCGAGACCGGCACGACGCCGGTCAGCGGACGCGTCGCAAGCGTCACCAGCAATGGCACGAGGGCCGGCAGCAGGGAGGCATACACGGCCGGCCGCCAGGCGGACAGGAGCGGCGCCGACAGCCCCGCGGCGGCCAGAAAAATGCCGGTGAGCAACGTGTCGGCGGAAGGATTGTCCATCAGGAACAGCAGCGGCCCGACTCCCCAGATCGCGGACCCGATGAACAGCAGCGCCAGCCAGCGACTGCGCGCCACCACGCTGGCAGGCGCCACTTCTGCCGGATTCACCGGTTGGTTCAGCAGCATGCGCAGCGCACTCAGCACCACGCAGGCGCCGCACCACAACCATGCTGCGTGCGAAGCCGTGTGTTGCTGGAGGAGGAAGGCGACTGCCAGTGAGCCCAGGATCGTGATCAGGACGGAACGACGATCCCCGCTGAGCGCGGTGCGATACAGGACCTCGGCGATTCGTGGGTCAGCTCGCGCGGCGCGCGCATCGGGGATTTGGGCAACGGCGGCGCGCGCATCGGGCCTCTGGGCCACGGCCGCCCGCGCGGCCCGCGCATCGTGGGTCTGAGTCGTTGCCGCAGCCGACGGCACTGGCGGCTGCGCTGCGTCCGGCAAAGTGGAGTCGGCCTGCATGGAGTGAACCCGGCAAAGCCGAGCGATCAGTGGAACAGGCTGATCAGGTGCGAACGCGACTCAACATCCAGCGCCAGCAGGATCGCCGACACGTAGTTCTTCACCGTCCCGAGCGACAGCTCGGTGGCCTTGGCGATCTCCTGATTGCTGCAGCCTTCGAGTATCAACTCCAGGATCTGCAGATGGCGGGGGCCCAGCTCCGCGACGCGATCATAGTGGGAAGAGCCGGCGAGCTTGGGAAACCGCTCGGCGAGCGTGGCGGATCTGGGTCCGGAGGCTGCCGGACGCAACAGCGACTTCAATGCCTCCTTGAGGCGCTCGGGTGTCCAGGACTTCAACAGGTAGCCCACCGCCCCCATCGCCTGCGCCTGGCGGATGACGAACTCATCCTGCGTGCCCGTCAACATGGCAAACGGCAGCTTGGGATGCTCATCGAGCAACGTGCGCAAGCCCTGCAGCCCTTTCGCATCGGGGAGATTGAGATCCAGGAGCACGAGGTCGAACGGGCCTTTCTCACGGCAGGCCGTCCGGGCCTCATCGAGCGAGCGGCAGGGAGTGATCTCGCAGCGGATCTCATCCAGTGACTCCAGCAGGAGGCTGGTTCCGAAGCGCACCAGATCATGGTCATCGACCAGGAGGACCTTCTTGTTCGTATCCATCTCTCTCCCCAAGAGCCGCGACTTCAGGCTAGCGCCGCCGCGGCGAAGTTGTCCAGTATGGGCGCCGGGGGCCCTGGCTTGCGAGGCCCGCCGGCACGAACATCACCCGTGGCGCACTACTGCCAGGCCGGGGTCTGCATCTGCACCGTGGCGTAGGTGACGATGGGTACGCGTCCCTGGCTGTAATAGGTCGTACAGTCATTGGCGCTCCCGGAAGGAGGCGCGTAGTTGGCGCCGAACGCATTCAGACCGCCCCCGATTCCGCACATGACGGCTCGTACAACGGTCTGCATGAGCGGCACCTTGAGCTGATAGCCGTAGGTCACCTTGATCTTCAGGGCGTTCGCGTCCTGTACGGAGAGGCCGCCGATCTGCGTGTGCGGCCGATACTCGAGATTGTCGTTGGGGATGTAACGGTGTCCCTGGGAGGCGTCGCTCGTGGTGCCGAACGCCTGAAACGCCGCCGGTGTCGGATTGAGCACCTCGATGGTCAGAAAGTTCGTGTCCTGTCGCGCGGCATTGAGAGCGCCCAGCAGCCGCGCGGTGGGATTGCCGATGCTGGTGTCCTGATAGAAGGGGATCAACCCTTTTTGCATCGCCGCCGTCATCGGAGCGACCTGCGCGTTCTGCACGGAACCGGCGCGCGCAGCGAGGAAGGCCGCTTCGTTGACGACTTCCTTGGCCGAGAACATCAGGCCGAGTTGAATGACTCCCAATACCAGCAGCAGCGCTATGGGCATGACGATGATGAACTCCACCATCGTCGCGCCGGTCTGCATCGCCAGCGAGGGCAGTGGGGACTGCCGGGCCGACATTCCTGCGCACGTTCTCATTGCTGACTCCTTCGAATTGACTCAGTTTGTGTGTAGGGATCAACGGGGCGCGGCGCCGCGGTCCGGCGACCCGCCCACTACTGTCCTGATCTGCGTTTGCAGCGTATCGGCCTGCGCGCGCTCCGGAGAACCGGGCGGCAGCCGCGCCAGCGCCACGTCGAGCGAACCCTGCGCCTGCGCAAGGCGAACGAGCGCCTGATTCAGCGCCGCGGGGCCCTGCGTGGGATCCAGTTCGATCGCATTTTGATAGGCCGCCGCCGCGTCCTCGTAGTCGTTGAGCTTGGTCAGGGTATTGCCGTACCTGAACCAGATATTGGCATCACGCGGAAACTCGCGCGTGAGCGCTTCAAACGCCGCCGATGCTTCCTTCAGATGGCCGCTGAGATACAGAGCCTGCGCGTGCTGAAAGTCCCTGTTGAGATTCTCGGGGTTGCTCACCGGAGCCTGGGGGGCCACAGAAGCCGCGGGCGCCTGCGGCGCGCCGCCCGCCTTCGGCGGAGCACTCGCGCAGGCGACGAAGCCCATGCAGGCCGCCAGCGCAATCATCTTGCCAAGGGCGCCGGCGACCGAAGCCGGTCTGACATGCAACTGCAGGCTCATCTGTTGCGCTCCTTAGATCATTGCCGGGCCGCGTGATCGCGCCCAACGGGAAATGGCTCGAGGCACAGCGTACTGCGGCGGGCGCGAAATACGATAGGACTTTAGTCAATAGGCAGGCGGCGGCAATTGCTGGACGATGCACCCCGACGATTCGACCAGCACGGAACACTTACACCGTATCGCATCAACCCAAACCATACTTTCGGAGGATCTGACCATGAACCGTTTCAATATCAGCAAGCGCACGAGCGGCAGCCGCAAGCAGCGCGGCCAGGGCATGACCGAGTACATCATCATCGTGGCTCTGATCGCCATCGCTGCCATCGGCGTCTACAGCGCCTTCGGCCGTACCGTACAGGCGCAGGTGTCCGCCGTCGCCAACGGTCTGGCCGGCCAGGGCGGCCAGGCGAACGCGCAGATTCAGCAGGCGGCGCAGCGCGCGCAGCGCGCCACGCAGGATGCCAACACGCAGCTGGGCTTGAACAACTACACCCAGAACGACCAGGCGCAGTAAGTTCCAGGAGGCAAGCAGTGCGGCGGCCGGTGGGCCGCCGCTTTTTTTTGCACGGATTCCGCAAGCCTTTCCGGACATGACCAAAGTCATATCAGGGTACGACCAAAGTCAATTGGCGGCGGCACCGCCCGCGCGCACCATCCGCATCAACGTCAGACCGATCGCATAGGAGCCCGAACGTGACAGCCTCTCATTGCCGACCTGGCCGCCTCGCGCAGCGCGGGCAGGCGATCGTATGGTTCCTGGCGACGATCGCGGCCTGCTGCTGCGTGCTCGCGCTCGTGTACAACGTCGGACAGATGGCCAACAAGAAAGAGGAGACGGTCAATGCCGCGGACGCCGCGGCGCTCAGCGGCGCCATGATCGAGGCGCGGATGCTCAACTTCCAGGCCTACGCCAACCGCGCGAAGGTCGCCAACGAGGTGACGGTCGCGCAGCTCGTGAGCACTGACTCCTTCCTGCAGTATGGGGCGACGCTCTCGCAGAATCTGGCGGACTACATATCGGCAATACCGATCGTCGGCGAGTTCGCAGGCCCTGTTCTGCAGGGGATCGCCGAGGGTCTGCAGGCTGCGCAGCTCGGTTTCCAGGCGGCCGTGCCAGCGCTGGTCCAAGGGCTGGGCTTCGTCCAAAAAGCCTTGTCCCTGGCCACGGACGCCGCCTACGTGAGCGGCGCGAACAGCGCCAACAGCGTCGCGTCCAACATCGCGGCGGCGAATTCGACTACGTTCGGCGGACGCACGGATGCGACGCCGCAGCTCGTCGCCGACAACCTGGCGCAGCTGGCCAATCAGGGCAAATGGTTCGCGTTCCGGGACAACAGCGACGATCGCACGGTCGCGAGTCAGATCATCCAGGACTCACGCGATCAGTTCGCGGTGCAGCGCGACAACAGCGACGCAATCAACATCTTCAATGATTCGCTGGAAGCGGCCATGCTGGTGGCGAGCGGCGGCAGCGACTACATCCAGTTCGTCAAGACCTCCGGGCAGACGAAGCTCAAGGACTTCGATCACTGGGCGGCGCAGGACTCGATGGACATCCAGGACAACTCCTGCACGTTCGGCCTGTTCTGCTCGAGCAATTTCATCCCGTTCATCGACATGGGCTACGGTCGCACGGACGCGGATGCCAATGGCGGGGGCCAGAGTGACAATCTCTGTTATCCCGGCGACACCATGATTCTAGTCGGCGGACCCACCTGGAACTGCAAGAACGCCACCGACAACGGTGACAGCATCAGCGGCTGGGCTGGTATCCCGGTCATTCACGACATCGCCAAGGGATTGTCGAATCGGGATCCCTGCACGACCAACAACGGCAGCGACAGCCCGTCCCTGCAGTTCGTCATGGCGGTGCGCAAGGCCGGCAGCTCGACCCTGAGCACACAGACGCTGGGAATGAACGCCGCCGTACCCGGGCCGCAGGGCTCGCCACAGATGACCGACAATCTGCAGAACGGCAACAGCCTGACGGCCATGTCCGCCGCCTGCGTGTTTTTCCTGCGGCCGGATGGCAAGAACCCGGACCCCACCCGCGGCGCGCTGGCCCGGCAGGATGGCAAGCACGAGTTCGCGAGCTTCTATAACCCGTACTGGCAGGCGCGCCTGACCGCGCCCGAAAGCACTTGGATCTCGGCCGTGTATGGCGCGATCGGTCAGGCCGGGCTGATTCCCTGGGCCACGCAGTGATTCCCGCACTGAGCACCGCATGCATTACCGAATCCGGAGATCTTTCATGAGTATCAACCCGAATCTGCAACGCGGCCAGGCCATGAGCGAGTTCGTCGCCGCAATGGCGCTGTTTCTGCCTCTCGTGCTGGGTGTGATCTACCTCGGCAAGTACGGCGACATCAAGCACCAGGCGATCCAGGCGAGCCGCTACGCCGCGATGGAGCGCGTGCTCGACCCGCACAAGACTCACGAGAACGATCAGACGATTCAGGCGGAGGCGGTCGCGCGTTTCTTCCGGGACGGCGGCCAGCACACCATCGGCATCAATGATCAGGCCCAGGGTCAGACGCGCACGGACGAGAACCCGCTCTGGAGCCAGCTCGACGGCACGCCGATGCTCGCTCAGTACGGCGATGTCAATGTCACCCTGAGGAACAATGCCGCCTCGCTGTCTACGCCAGTGGACGCGGTGGCGGGAAGATTCAATGGCCTGGGGACGGGATCGGCGGTCGAAGCGGACGTCGAGGTGTCCGTGGCCCCGATCACGAGCTTCGCGCCGCTCAACCAGATCTTCCGGATCGGCGCGACCACGGTGATGGCGGGCGATCCCTGGAATGGAAACGGAGCGGCCGACGTCGCCGGACGTCTCACGCAGGAAGTCGTTCCAGCGAGAAATCCGGGCGTCGAGCAACTGACCACGCTGCTGAGCCTGCTGACCACTCCATTGATCAAGCAGGATGCGCCGCAGTTCGGCTGCGTCAAACCTGACATCGTCCCGAACACGGAGGGCGGGATCGGAGCGTTCGGTGCTGCCTACAACCCACAGAACGATCCGACCAGCCAGAATCCCTTTGACGACTTCTGCTTCCGGTGAGGATGCCGCCATGCCCTCGACAGCAAAGCCGAAATCAAACTTGCGCAAGGCCGCCCGACTCGGCGCCGCGGTGCTGAGACTCGCCGGACGAGCTGCCGAGCTCGTGCCAATCGGATTGGCTCTGATCGTGCTGGCGGGCACCGCCGGCGTGCGGGCCGCCGAGCCCTGGCCGGAAATGCCGGCACCCCCGAAGGCGAAGGTGCAGTGGATCGCACAGGACATGCGCGTCAACGGCGTGCCCACCCGCGTGTGGCAGTTCGAATCCCGAGCCAGCCGGCAGGAAGTCATCGCCTACTACACGGCCTACTGGGCCGGCGATGGTGCAGGCGGATACGAGCACAAGCCGTCCGTCCACGCGCTCGGGGATGCGACAGTGATCGGGCAGGTGCACGGCCCCTACCTCATGAACGTCAAGGTCGAGGACGGACCGAAAGCAAGCAGCAAGGGGCTGATCTCGGTGGCGCAGGTGCTCGGATCCAAGCCCGATCATGCTCCGGGCCTGGTGCCGCTGATGCCGGGCGGACACGTGGTGTCGGTGGTGGAGTCGCGGGACCCCGGCAAGCAGAGCCGGCAGGTGCTGGTTCTGACCCCGCAGCCCGTCGCTTCCGTCATTCAGTTCTATCGCGCCTCCTTCCTGAACGCGGGCTGGAAGCAGGTCCAGGGGGACGAGCAGCCGCGGCGGATCGGCCGGACGTCCACCGGTTTTGCGGTCTTCGCCCGCGAGGACAGCGAGATGCAGCTGAGCATGGTCGATTCGCCCCAGGGGAGAGGCACCACCCTGCTGGCCAACCTTGTGACCAAGGACACTGGGCCTTAGGCCCGCTGACGTTCACAGTCACACCCAGATTCACCATGCCGGAAGCGCACATGAGCCGTCCCAACCCAGCCCCTGAGCGAGCCTTCTGCCGCCTGGCTCGAGCACATCGGCAGAGCGGTCAGTCCACGATCGCCTACGTCATCATCTGTGCCGCCCTCGCCACTGCGCTGCTGGTGCCCTTGCCGCCGAACAACCTGACGGCGGCGCAGCAGCTCGCCCAGGCCGTGCGCAGCTATTACGCCGATCTCACCTTCTTCCTTTCTTTGCCTTGAGGATGCCCCGATGAAATTCGCCCTGAAGCTCCCGAAGTTGAACGCCAACTTCCTGGTACTGGGTCTCGCCCTCGCCCTCGGCGTGGGCGCCCTGTTCCTGATCCAGAAGTTCATGAAGGACTACAAGGCCCACATCGACGCCGAGGAGCGCAACGCGCACCGGATGGTCGAGGTCGTCGTGGCCAACGTGGACCTGCCCCGCGGCGCCCGAATTGACCCCCGGTCATTCGCCAAGCGCGAGGTTCCCAAGGAGTACGTCCCCTCCTCGGCCGTTGATCCGCAGCACTTCGGGCAGTACGTCGGACAGCGGCTGGGCGCCCCGATGAAGCATGGCGAGCCTTTCCTGGAGCTGCATCTGGAGTCCACCACGGCCGTGTTCTCTTCCACCCTGGACAACGGCAATCGCGCCCTGACGACCGAGGTGGACGAGGTCAATTCGATTTCGGGGATGCTGCGGCCCAGTGATCACATCGATCTCATGGTCACCGCCCACGGCACCGGCAAGAACCAGACGGAGGTGACTTTCCCCCTGATGTCGAACGTCGAGGTGCTGGCGACCGGCCAGATCACGCGCAAGGCCGATGGCACGAACCAGCCTCAGACTTACACCACCATCACCCTTTCGGTGAGCCCGGAGGATGCCGAGCGGATCGTGGTCGCTAAGAACTCCGGCAAGCTGACGGCCGTCCTGCGCAACCCGGACGACTCCAAGGCCAATGCGACCACCGCGATGAACATCGATGACGTGCTGCCCAAGAAGCCAGCCAGCGCGCATCGGGTTGCAGTGCAGTACATCGTGGGCGGGATCGGACGCTAGCGCGGCGACCGCCCCAGACCCACCACGTCCCGTCTTGACGCCGGCAGCCTGATCAGGCCGCCGGCGTCTTCGTTTGTGGGCTCCGGCCGCTTCGCGCGGCACTCTTCGGCGCGAAAAGCAAGGGCGCCCGCCCGGATTGTGGCTTTGGTCATCTCAGCCATCGCCCGGGGCCGGGGACATGTCGTTGGTCACTATTTCGAGGTCGGCGGCGCAGGCAGGATCACCCCATCGAAAACGCACCGCCCCTCGAGCGAAACGACAGGAACCTCTCATGAAAACGAACCTGCCCCGTCTCTTGATCCTGCTGAGCCTGGCGACGCGTATCGCGCTCGCGGCGCCTCAGGTCCCCGCCGAACAGGCCCCGGATGCACAGCCCGCTGCTGACTCGCAGCCAGGCGCTGCGGCCCCGGCGGGTGCAGGCTCCAGCGCACACGGCGGGAGGGCACGCGTGCACGATGCCGCCGGCTCGTCCGCGTCGGTCGTGAACGGCCCTCCACTGAGCCTGTATCACGGCGAAGTTCAGGTGCTCGACCTGGCTGACGTCGTGCGTCTCGCCGTCGGTAACGGCGAGGTGCTGCAGGCCAAGGTCGTCGGCAGCCAGGTGGTCCTGATCGGTCAGGCCGCCGGCAACACCTCCTTGCGCGTATGGACTCACAGCGGCACGCAGTTCACCTACGAAGTGAACGTCCGCAGCTTCGATGTCTCCCAGATCCTGCGCGATGTGCAGGATCTGCTGGCCGGCGAGCCGGGGATCTCGGCCCGGCAGGTCGACGGTCACGTGCTGATCGAGGGTGACTACACGGCCGCCCGGACGGCCAGCCGACTCGAAGCGCTGATGAAGATCTATCCGCAGATCGTCAGCACGGTGCCGGTGCGCAAGGAAGCTCCCGAGGTGCCGGTCGATCGAATGGTGTACATGGACGTGCGCGTCGTCGAGATGCTGAAGAGCACCGTGCGGCAGCTCGGCGTGAACTGGGTCAGCGGCGCAAACGGCGCCTCGAACGGACCCAGCCTCAATCTCAACCTGTCCGGGAGCAAGAACATGCCGAAGATCCCCAACGGCGGGCTGTTCGGGATCGCGACGAATCTGAGCTCCGTGCTGGACTACACCGAGCGCGCGGGCGAAAGCTGGACACTGGCCGAGCCGAGCGTGAGCTGCAAGAGCGGCGGGTCGGCAAAGTTCCAGGTCGGCGGCGAGATCCCGATCTCGGTGGCCGCCGGGCTGGGCACCGTCAATGTCGTCTACAAGGAATACGGCATCATCATGGAGTTCAAGCCGGTCGCCGACGACAAAGGCAACATCAGCTCCTCGATCGTTGCGGAAGTGAGCGAGCCTGACAAGAACTTCACCAACGTGGGCGGCAACGGCCTGATCGCCTTCACCAAGACCCGCACAGAGACCGATGTGAGCCTGAAGGAGAACCAGACACTGGTGATTTCCGGCCTGCTGAGCGACGTGGGCGGGCGCTCCGCCAACGGCATACCGGGCGCGAAGGATCTGCCGGTGCTCGGCAACCTGTTCAAGTCCAAGGGCTTCCAGAACGACCGGACCGAGCTGGTCGTGCTGGTGACGCCGCACTCGGTTCCGGCGGGCGGCGAGCTCTCGGCGAAGGCGGTCCACCGCGCGGATGAGATCAGCGCGCAGGTCGCGCCCACCATCAAGTACATCAACAGCAGACTGGCGGAGTAGGAGCCATGTGGACCATTCACCTGCAGGAATCCAACGGCCAGCAGTCCGATCCGCGCTTCAGCGCGGGGCGGGTCAGGATCGGTCGCGACGCGGAGTGCGACGTGAGGCTTTCCGGATGGCGCATCGGTGACAAGCATGCCGAGCTGTTCGTCTCCAACGACCAGGGCTTCCTGCGCGACCTCGGCTCTTCTTCCGTCGGAACGCTCGTCAACGGCAAAGCCGTGAAGACGTATGGACCCCTGGCGCCGACCGACAAGATCCAGGTCGGGCCGCATGCGCTGACGGCCGCCTGGGTCGCTGATCAGGCGAAGTCCGCCAAGCCGACCGAGTCGGCCGCAAAGCCGGTCATGTTGGGAACACCGACACCCGCTGCAGCGCTGCCCGCGGCTGCTCCCGCCGCGCCGGCCCGGACGAGCGACTCGACCGACGCGCTGGCGCGGCCCCCCGCGGATGAGACTTTCCAGTGGCGCCGGATGCTGCATGACCGGCTTCTCGAGGCCTTCGACGTGCGCCGCGTGGACGTGCATCGCATGGCGGATGGCGAGCTGCGCGCGCGTGCCGAGCAGCTGATCGCGGAGCTGATGGAGCGCACACCTGAGATTCCGCCGCAAATCGACCGGACGGCGCTCCTGGCGGCTGTGCGGGACGAAGCGATCGGGTTGGGTCTGCTCGAGCCGCTCCTGGCCGACGCCTCCGTCACCGAGATCATGGTCAACCGGGCCGATGAGGTCTTCATCGAGCGCGCCGGCGTCCTGGAGCGCTACCCGCTCGCCTTCACGAGCGATCGGGTGGTGACCGGCATCATCGAGCGCATCGTGGCGCCCATCGGACGGCGCATCGATGAGAGCTCGCCCATGGTGGATGCCCGCCTCAAGGACGGCTCGCGCGTGAATGCCGTCATCCCGCCGCTGGCGCTCAAGGGACCGAGCATCACGATCCGCAAATTCTCCAAGCGCAAGCTGGGAGCGGATGACCTGCAGCGCTTCGGCTCGGCCAGCCCGCAAATGATCGAGTTCATGAAGGTCACCGTGGAGCATCGCAAGAACGTCGTGATCTCAGGCGGCACGGGCTCGGGAAAGACGACGCTGCTCAACATCCTTTCCAACTTCATCCCACGCGGCGAGCGCATCGTGACCATCGAGGACGCCGCCGAGCTGCAACTGCATCACCCGAACCTGGTATCGCTCGAATCTCGCCCGGCCAACATCGAGGGCAAGGGCCAGATCGCGATCCGCGACCTGGTGCGCAACTCCCTGCGCATGCGACCCGACCGGATCGTCGTCGGCGAGTGCCGCGGCGGCGAGGCACTCGACATGCTCCAGGCGATGAATACCGGCCACGACGGCTCGCTCACCACGGCACACGCCAACAACCCCCGCGACATGCTCTCGAGGCTCGAGACGATGGTGCTCATGGCCGGACTCGACCTCCCCGTGAGCGCCATCCGCGAGCAGATCGCCTCCGCCATCGACATCGTCGTGCAGCAGACGCGTTTCGCCTGCGGAACCCGCAAAGTCACGCATATCTGCGAGGTGACCGGCGTCGAGAGCGGCCGCATCCAGCTGCAGGACATCTTCGAATTCCGCCAGACCGGGGTGGATGGGAACGGCAGGATTCAGGGCTACTACACCGGTTGCGGTTTCGTGCCGGAGTACTACGAATCGTTGCGCAGGATCGGCGTCCCGCTGGATCTGGAAATCTTCGCGCGTCGCGACCCTGCTGGAGCACAGACATGAGCGAGAGCCTGCTGCTGATCGTCATCGCGATGATGGTCGTTGGAGCGATCCTGCTGCTGATGAGGGTCGCGAAAGTCGGCTACAGCACCGCCGAACAGCGCTTCACGGATACGGCGCGAACCCAGCTCGAAGAATCCTTCGACTTCAGGGATCCGAAGTACCTGTTCCTGCTGACCATCATCGGCACGGTGGCGGTGGCAGCTCTCGCCTGGTACGCGTTCGGCGGCTTCGTCGTGCCGTTGCTCGCATCCACCGCGGCCCTCTTCGCGCCGAAGGTCTATTTCGGCTTCCAGAAAAAGCGCCGCCGCCTGAAGATCGTTGCGCAGCTGCCCGACGTCCTGCTCATGCTGGGCAGCTCCCTGCGCGCCGGCACGAGCCTGCAGATCGCCCTGGATATCGCCATCCGGGAAACCCCCGCCCCGCTGTCCCAGGAGCTGGGCGTCGTGGTCCGGGAGCAGCGTCTGGGTCTTGCCCTGGAAGATGCTTTGGAATCCATGGCCACCCGGCTGAGCCTGGAGGAAGTCGAGCTGGTCGTGGCGGCCATGACCATCGCCCGCGATGTCGGCGGCAACCTGGCCGAGACTCTCGACCAGCTTGCCCGGACTCTGCGCGCCAAGGCGACCATGGAAGGCAAGATCCGCTCCCTGACCTCGCAAGGAAAGATGCAGGGGTGGATCGTCGGCGCCCTGCCCCTGTTCCTGATGCTGGCGCTGTCCTACATGCAGCACGATGCCATGCAGCCCCTGTTCCATACCTGGATGGGCCTGGGTGTGCTCGTGTTCATCGGCATTCTCGAGACGCTCGGATACCTGTTCATTCGCAAGATCGTCACCATCGACGTTTGAATTGACGCTGGCGCACACGCTGCGACCGCAACGAGGAGCTGAAATGATGATCGAATTCATGGTGGTCATGCTGGTCATGGCGGCGATCGTGCTGGGCGTGGTCTCCCTGCGCCGCATCGCGGTCGAGGTGCCGAACGAGGACCGGCAGTACATGGATCCGCCGCCGCGCTTCTATAGACTGGCGGGGCCGCTCGTGCGGGCCGTTGCCCACTATTGCGAATGGGCGCTTCCCGAGGCGACGGCGACCCGCATCCGCGCTGCCTTGCGGCGGGCCGGCCAGGATTACACGCTGACACCCGTGCAGTTCTTTGCCGGCAAGCTGACTGCCGCGGCACTGTTCGCCGG
>DASTDD010000115.1:0-28686 GCA_035710545.1 Steroidobacteraceae bacterium | reverse complement strand
CGAGATTCCCAAGCTGGCGCGCTTCCGCGTCAATGCCTTCAACCAGAACCGCGGCGCCGGCGCGGTGTTCCGCAACATTCCCTCGGTGATCCTCTCGCTGGATGATCTGCAGGCGCCGAAGATCTTCCGCGACCTGTGCATGCTGCCCCGCGGCCTGGTGCTGGTGACCGGCCCGACCGGCTCGGGCAAGTCCACCACGCTTGCGGGCATGGTGAATCACTGCAACGACAACCGCCCCGACCACATCATCACCATCGAGGATCCCATCGAGTTCGTGCACGAGTCCAAGCGCTGTCTGGTCAACCAGCGCGAGGTTCATCGCGACACGCTCGGCTTTACCGAGGCGCTGCGCTCGGCGCTGCGCGAGGACCCGGACGTGGTGCTGGTCGGCGAGATGCGTGACCTCGAGACGATCCGCCTGGCGCTGACTGCCGCGGAGACCGGCCACCTCGTGTTCGGCACGCTGCACACCAGCTCGGCGGCGAAGACGATCGACCGCATCGTGGACGTGTTTCCGGCAGCGGAGAAGGACATGGTCCGCTCCATGCTGTCCGAGTCGCTGCGCGCCGTCATCTCGCAGACGCTGCTGAAGCGGGTCGGCGGCGGCCGCGTTGCGGCGCACGAGATCATGATCGGGACCCCGGCGATCCGCAATCTGATCCGCGAGGGCAAGATCGCCCAGATGTACTCGGCGATCCAGACCGGCCAGGCGCAGGGCATGCAGACGCTCGACCAGTGCCTCACCGAGCTGATCGCCAAGAATCTGGTGTCCAAGGAAGAGGCGCGTTTCAAGGCGCAGAACAAGGACAGTTTGTAATGCGCTACGCGCAAAGTTTCCACGGGGTTCGCCGAAGCGGCGAACCCCGTCCATGTAATGGCGCGAAGCGCGCCGGGAAGAAAGGCTGTAGGCCGTGTAGGGTGGAATGATGGATCGCGATCAAGCCATCAAGCTCATGCAGGACCTCCTGCGGCGCGTGACCGAAAAGAAGGCCTCCGACCTGTTCATCACGGCGGGCTTCCCGCCGGCCATCAAGATCGACGGCGAGATCCGCCCGCAGAGCGAGCGGGCGCTCACCACCGAGCAGTCCGGAACGCTGGTGCGCGCGATCATGAACGACCGCCAGACGAAGGAATTCGACGCCACCAAGGAGTGCAACTTCGCGATCGCCCCGCCCGGGATCGGGCGCTTCCGCGTCAGCGCATTCGTGCAGCAGGGCGCGGTCGGCTGCGTCATCCGCCTCATCAACGCCAAGATCCCGAGCTTCGAGGAGCTCGATCTGCCGCCGATCCTCAAGGAAGTGGTGCTCTCCAAGCGCGGCCTGGTCATCATCGTGGGCGGCACGGGCTCGGGCAAGTCCACCTCGCTCGCGGCGATGGTCGGCTATCGCAACGAGAAGACCCGCGGCCACATAGTGACCATCGAGGACCCGGTCGAGTACGTGCACCAGCACAAGGGCTGCGTGATCACCCACCGCGAGGTGGGGGTGGACACCGAATCCTGGCACAACGCCCTGAAGAACACGCTGCGGCAGGCGCCGGACGTGATCCTGATCGGCGAGATCCGCGACCGCGAGACCATGGAGTATGGCATCCAGTTTGCCGAGACCGGCCACCTGGTGCTCGCGACGCTGCACGCCAACAGCGCCAACCAGGCGCTCGACCGCATCATCAACTTCTTTCCCGACGAGCGGCGCGAGCAGCTGCTCATGGACCTGTCGCTCAACATCCGCGCCCTGATCTCGCAGCGGCTGATTCCGCGCGACTCCGGCTCGGGGCGTATCGCGGCGATGGAGATCATGCTCAACTCGCCCCTGATCCAGGACCTGATCTTCAAGGGCGAAGTTGCCAAGATCAAGGAAGTCATGTCACGCTCGACGCGACTCGGCATGAAGACCTTCGACCAGTCGCTGTTCGAGCTGTACGAGACCGGTTTCGTCTCGTACGAGGACGCGCTGCGCAATGCCGATTCGAAGAACGAGCTGCGCCTGCGCATCAAGCTCGAGAGCAAGCGGGAGACGAAGGCGGTCGACGACGGCGGCGGACTGCAGATCGTCGAGGAAGAGCAGGGGCGGTCACTGTAGGAATCCACGGGCGCCATGGCAGCCAACAGCACGCCGGCGAAAGAGCCGGCGGATCCCAAGAGCGCGGCCACCGGGCCGCAGGCCTCGCTTGCGACGACCGGCACGTACGCGATACCCGGCAACGGCGTGAGCCATCCGACTCTCAACACCAAGCCGCTCTTCAAGCTGATGGTGGAGAAGAAGGCTTCCGACCTGTTCTTCACCTCCAACGCGCCCATCAAGATCAAGATCGAGGGCCAGATCCTGCCGGTGAACAAGCAGGTACTGACCCCCGAGACGGTGCGCCAGACTGCCTTCGCGCTCATGACGGCGGAGCAGCGCGAGCACTTCGTGCGCGAGTTCGAGCTCGATTTCGCGATCTCCGAGCCCGGTCTCGGGCGCTTCCGCGTCAACGTGTTCATGCAGCGCGGCTTTCCGGCCATGGTGCTGCGCTACATCACCGCCGACATGCCGCGCCTGGAGAGCCTGGGGCTGCCGGAGGTCATGACGGACCTGGTGCTGCTCAAGCGCGGGCTGATCCTGATGATCGGCGCGACCGGCTCCGGCAAGTCGACCTCGCTGGCGGCGATGATCAACTACCGCAACGAGAACGCCTCCGACCACATCGTCACGATCGAGGACCCGATCGAGTTCCTGCACACCAACAAGCGCTCGATCGTCAACCAGCGCGAGGTCGGGATCGATACCAAGAGCTACTCGCGCGCGCTGCGCGGCGTGGTGCGCGCCGCGCCGGATGTGATCCTGATCGGGGAGATCCGCGACCGCGAGAGCATGGAGGCGGCGATCAACCTGGCGGGCACCGGGCACCTGGTGCTGGCGACCCTGCACGCCAACAACTGCGCGGAGTCCCTCGATCGCATCATCAACATGTTTCCGCGCGAGCAGCACAACCAGATCTTCCTCGACCTGTCGCAGTACCTGCGGGCCATTCTCGCGCAGCGCCTGGTGATGGGCCGGGACGGCAAGCGGCTCGCCGCGGTCGAAGTCATGATCAACACGCCGCACATCTCGGAGCTGGTCAAGAAGGGTGACGTGACCGGGATCAAGGAGGCGATCATGACGAGCGGCGAGCGCGGGATTCAGAGCTTCGATGTCTCGCTGTGCGGCCTTCACAAGCAGGGACGCATCACCCTCGAGGAAGCGCTCGCGAGCGCCGACTCGCGCGCCAATCTCGAGGCCAAGATCAACTTCGGCTGAGGGTCAGTTCCAGGCCGCCGGCGCGTGCGAGCGCAGGCCGCGCGCCGTTGGTCCGCAGGCCGGCATCCCGCCCGGCGCCCGATCCGGGCGCTCGGTGCGGGGCTCATTCCGCACCCGCAGCTGACCGCATATCGAGAGCAGCTCCTGCGCGCGCTGCGCGCACGTGTGGCGGGTCATGACGGACTGGTAGCCATTGGCGGCGAGGAACCGTGAGAACCCGGAATCGCTGCGCAGCGCGCCGAGGTGCCGGCTGATCTCCGGGCCATTCCGTCCGACCAGCAGGTCGATGCCGGCCGTGAACAGCTCAGCGCATTCATCCCACTGGCCGCTCACGACCGGAACGCCACAGGCGAGGGCCTGCAGGACCGGCATGACGGGAGTGTGAGGGGGCAGGCCTTCGCCTCGCAGCCGTAGCGGAACGTGGAGCGTGAAGCGCCCGGTACTCAAAGCCGCCGGAACGCAGAAGTCGGGTATCCAGCCGCCATAGTCGATGCCGGCCGCGCGCAGCGTGCGCACGGCCTGCTGGGGATAACGCGCGCCGTACAGACGGGCCCGTAGCCCCAGAGTGCGGACAGGCTCAATGAGAAATTCATCCAGCTCGCTCAGCCGCTCGCCCGAGCCCCAGCTGCCGATCCAGATCAGATCGCTGGAGGGCGCCGGATCGGCCGTACACGGTCTGAACAAGCGGGCGTCCACTCCGTCGCGCCAGGTCCAGGCGCTCGCCGCGCAGTCCTGGTCGAGATACAGCCTGCGCAGCGCCTCGCTTGCCGCCAGGACTCCATCAAAATCGCGCAGGGCGAAGGCCCTGAGCTCCCGGGACATCCTGAGCGCGCGCTGGGGCGAGTCGTGAAAGAGAAGCCTGTAGGTCCGTGATCCGGCCCGGTGATCGCCGAGGCGGCGAAGCAGCGCGGGCTCGTTCCATTCGTGCGCGATGACGACATCCGCCTCCGCGAGCGCGTCATCGAGATCCAATGTCGCCGGGTCGTAAAAGGTACTGCGAAGCGCCGGATAGGTGGAGTGAAACGCCTTCACCACGCCATCACCAGCCTGTTCGCGCAGATTGTGCAGACTCCAGCCATCAAAGGGTTCGAAGATGCGCACCGAATGGCCGCTGGCGAGAAGCTCGGAGGCAACGCCCCGCAGCATGTGGGCGCTCAGGTTGTTCCAGTCCGAAACGAGGGAGTGATAGAACAGGACGAAGCGCACGGCGGCTCTCCATGGCAACGGGGCCATCCGCGCAGGCTAGCAATCCTCATGCCCAAGGCAACTTGTCGCGGGTGCGCTACGCTTCTGCGCGCGATTTATCGCAAATCAGCGGCGCAAACACCGCGACCGCATCGAAGACCGGACCATCTACGCAGACCCGTTTCATGGCAGGACCGGACTCGGTGCGCACCGAAACCGTGCAGCCGGCACAGCCTCCAACGCCGCAAGCCATGAATTCCTCCAGCGAGACCTGACAGCTCACCTCGTAGCGAGCCGCCAGTCGTGCCGCTGCCTCCAGCATCGCCGTCGGTCCACACGCATAGATCTGCACCTCAGCCAGCACCGCTGCATCGAGGCTCGCGAGCCAACGGTCCGCCAGCTCGGTCACGAAGCCCTCGAAGCAGCCGGGAAAATCGGATCGGCTCGCCAGGCGGCTGGCGATACCCCACTCCTCCAGCAGCGGCATGCAGGCGATGCTGCCATCGGGTATTCCTGCGGCGACGATGCGTGAGGGGCGAGTCCGGAAGGGGAATGGAATCTCGGATCCCATGAGGACCAGCGGCTTCCACGGCGCATCCGTCCGCGCCCGCATGCGCTCGGCCAGGAAGATCATCGGTGGAATGCCGACGCCGCCGCCAATGAGCAACGCGCGCGGACGCCGCGGATCCAGGCTGAAGGGACGGCCAATCGGGCCGAGCGTGCTGAGCACATCGCCAGGCTTGCGGCTGGCCAGCGCCTGCAGGCCGGAGCCCACCACCTTGTACAGCAGCTCGATCCAGCCCGCCCGTGGGTCGGCACGCATGATGGACAGGGGGCGGCGCATCGGGATGGAGGGATCGCAGGTGAGGTGAACGAAACTTCCCGGCTCGGCACGCGCGGCAATTCGGGGCGCCTCCAGCCGGATCACGTATTGGGCGGCCTCATGGGTCGTGTGCTGAACGACGCGCGCTTCCTCGAGACAGATGGTGTCCCGGCTGCCGTGTGAGCCGCGGCTTCCCTGCGGGTCGCGGCTGCCGTGTGAGCCGAGGCTTCCGTGCGGGTCGTGGCTGCCGCGTGTGCCGCGACTGCCGTCCGTGCCGCTCAAGACGAGGCAGCCCGAGAGCCGATGACGTCGGCCAGCACTGCCATGCGCACCGCGACACCGTTTCGCACCTGCTCGCGGATCACGGACTGGCGTCCATCGGCGACGTCCGATGCGATTTCGATTCCGCGGTTCATGGGCTGCGGATGCATGACGATCGCATCCGGGCGGCCCAGGGAGAGCCTCTCCGGTGTGAGCCCATACTGGCCGAAATATCGGTCTGCGTCGGGAAGGTCGGCCTGGCCCATACGCTCCTTCTGGATGCGCAGCATCATCACGACGTCTGCGTCGACCAGGCCAGTGTCGAGCGTCGTGTGCCGCGAGCAGCCGGAGAACTCCTCGCTATTGGGCATCAGAGCTGCGGGCGCCACGATGCGGATGTCCGTCACCCCGAGCGTGTGAAATGCATGGAATGCCGAACGAGCGACCCGCGAGTGCCGGATGTCGCCCACGATCGCGATGCTCAAGCCTTCGAACCGCTTCTTATGCTGCCTGACGGTCAGCGCATCCAGCAGCCCTTGCGTGGGGTGCGAAACATGGGCCTCGCCCGCGGAGAGCACGCTGACGTGGGGCGCGACGTTCGCGGCGACCAGTGCCGGAACACCGGCTTCGGCGTCCCGGATCACCATCACGTCCACATGTAACGACTGAAGCGTGAAGACCGTGTCCAGCATGCTCTCGCCCTTGACGCGAGAGGACAGCTGGACTTCGAGGTTGACGACGTCGGCTCCGAGTCGTTTGGCCGCGAGCTCGAATGAGACCCGCGTGCGCGTCGAGGGCTCGGTGAACAGATTCGCGACCGTGACGCCGGCCAGTGACTGGCTCGTGGGCGGCCGGGATCCGATCGGTCGCACGAAGCTCTCGGCCTTGTTGAGGAGGCGCTCGATCTCCCGGCGGGGCAGGTTCTCGAGCGTCAGCAGGTGTCGCAGGCTTCCGTCCGGCCTGCGCTGGTCGATCTGCAGTTCGCTCATCTGGGAAATCCCTCGCCGGCCAGCCAGCGCTCGAGGATCACGGCGGCCGCAGCACTGTCGATATCTTCGCGCTGGACTCGCCGACGCCGCTCACCGCTTGCGCGACGTGCCTTGAGCGCCGCGGCGGCTTCGAGCGAGGACCAGCGCTCGTCAACCATGTTGATCGGCAGTCCGAAGCGCAATCCGAGCTCCGCTGCAAAATCACGCGCGGCCGCGGCGAGCGCCCCCGGACTTCCATCGACATTATACGGTGCGCCGACGACGAGGATCCGCGGATGCCACGTGCGCACCTCCCGCTCAATGATGCGCCAGTCGGGCTGCCCCCGGGTCACCGGAATAGCCGGCCGCGGTGCGGCCGTCGCGGTCAGCGTGTCGCCGGCCGCCAGGCCAATGCGCTTGAGTCCGAAGTCGAAGGCCAGAACGGTCTCGGGGTGTTTCATACCCCCGCGGCATCCGCTCCCGGGGACGCCCCGCTAGGCATGGCCCGCGACCAGGCTGAGGCGATCGACGTCGATTCCCAGCAGCCGCCAGGCGCCCAGCCAGCGCTCCTCGAACGGCAACTCGAAGACCACGCGCGCATCGACAGGCATCGACAGCCAGGCGTTCTCGCGCATCTCGCGCTCGAGCTGTCCGGATTCCCAGCCTGCGTAGCCGAGCGCGATGAATGCATCCAGGGGCCCCTCGCCGCGCGCCATGGCTGCCAGCACGTCCCTCGAGGTCGTGACCTGGATGGTGTCCGACACCTTGTGAGTGTGGTCCCACTTACCGCCCGGACGATGCAATACGAAGCCACGGTCGGTCTGCACGGGTCCACCCCGGAGAACCGGCTGTGCGGCGATGGCCTCCGTCGAGGGCTCGAGCTTCATCTGCGTGAGCACATCCGACAGCCGCATCGGCAGGGGCTTGTTGAGCACGATGCCCAGAGCGCCCTTGTCCGAGTGCTCGCAGATCAGCGCCACGGTCTGCGAGAAGTTCGGATCCAGCAGCGACGGCATGGCGATCAGAAGCTGATTGGTGAGACCGGAAACCGGCCCCTCCGGGCTCTCGTCGCCCTCGGACGGCGGTGTGCCGCCCAGAATGCCGGTGCTTTCCTTTTCGGTCATGAGCGCAGTATGAGGATCACGCCCCGCCGGCTCAAGGAACCGTGGACACGGCTCCGCCCTGCAGGCGCCCGCCGGAGAACTGATACTCGTAAACGAATCGCAGGACACGATGCTCGCGCGCCAGATCGGGCGGAAACGGATCGAAGGGACTCGCGAGCTTGAGAATCTGCAGCGCGGCGTTGTCGAGCTCCAAATCGCCGCTCGAGCGGCGGATGACCATCCTCTCGAGCTTGCCGTCCGAGGAGATGCCCACTTCCACGACCGGGTTCGCGTGACTGGAGAGATTGCGGGCCGCGCTGGGATAGTTGATGGTACCGACGCGCTCGACCTTGCGGCGCCAGCTGTCCAGGTAGGGTGCGACCGTGGCCGCCCGCGTGTCGGGCGTCACCCACAGCTCATCGCGCTTCGGCCCGCTGAGCGTGGCCGGACCCGTCTCGTCCTCCGGCCCGGGCTGAGACGCGGTCTGCTCCGCGAGCAGCAGCGGCCGGTCCGGCGCCGTCCCCGCGTTTCCTTCGGTTGCCTGGTAATGCACCTCCGTTTTCCAGGCCGTGGTCGTGAGCACGCTCTCATCCGGATTTCCGGCCATGTCGCCGTGGCGGTTGACGGAGTCCCCCTCGGGCACACCGTCCTGCTGCGGAATGGGCAGGGTTGAGGACGGATTGCGCGGCGAGACCGACTCACGCGTGTTGCCCGAGCCGAGCTGCGTGCGTTGCGCGAGATAGGTGGCTGAATCATTGCGTTCGGCTTCGGGCACCTCGTCGGATACGAGCAGCACCTTCAGCCCGGGAGCCGCGTCCCTGCCGCCCGCGGCGGCGTTGAACGTCAGGCCGAGAATCACCACGCCATGCAGGAGGGCGGCGAGAAAAAGCATGGTCAGAAGCCGGTCGCGGACCGGTGCCTTGCCTTCCCGCAGCGACAGAGCGCGTCGCGCCATGGCCCGTCAGGGGCTCGAGACGGATCTGGCGCGGCCGCTCAGCCGCCGCTCCAGCGCCTGGATGAGGCGATCGCCGATGTCGATTCCGAACTGCCCGTCCAGCTCGCGAATACCCGTCGGGCTGGTGACGTTGATCTCCGTCACATAACCGCCGATGACATCGAGTCCCACGAACAGCATTCCTTTCGCCGCCAGCGTCGGCCCGATCTGCGCGGCGAGCCAGCGGTCCCGGTCATTCAGCGGCCGTCCCACACCCCGCGCGCCGGCCGCGAGATTGCCGCGGTTGTCGCTGGCGAGCGGAATCCTTGCCAGAGCATAGGGCACCGGCTCGCCATCGATCAGCAGCACCCGCGCATCCCCCGTCTCGATAATGTCGGGGATATAGCGCTGCGCGATCGCGAACCGGCTGCCATAGTCGGTGAGCGTCTCGAACACGACGTTCATGTTCTTGTCGGCGCGCTCGAGGACGAAGATGGACCGGCCACCCATGCCGTCGAGCGGCTTGCAGACGATCTTGCCGTGCTCCTGAAGGAAGCTCTCCATGTCCTTCATGTCGCGCGTAATGAGGGTAGGAGCACAGCACTGGGGAAACCAAGCGGTGTAGACCTTCTCGTTCATGTCGCGCAGCCCCTGTGGGCGGTTCACGATGAGAGCTCCTTGTTCCTCGGCGCGCTCGAGAATGTACGTGCTGTAGATGTACTCGGTAT
Organism: Steroidobacteraceae bacterium; assembly: GCA_035710545.1. Classification (GTDB taxonomy): domain Bacteria; phylum Pseudomonadota; class Gammaproteobacteria; order Steroidobacterales; family Steroidobacteraceae; genus 13-2-20CM-66-19. The sequence goes on along the minus strand of DASTDD010000115.1, from coordinate 19,406 downwards.
CGAACGGGGGATCCTTACGCATCAGGATCGCCTCGAGGGCACTTAGTCGCTCCACTCGGGCCTCCCCGAGCGTGAACCAGTCCTGTGCATCCGCGCGAACCGTGAGCGGCCGTGCGCGCCCGTACGCAACTCCGTCGCGCAGAGAGAGGTCGCTCTGCTCCATGTAGGCGAGCTGGAAGCCGCGCGTCTGCGCGGCAAGTAGCATCGCGAGCGTGGAGTCCTTCGCGTACTTGATGGCGTCGATGGGGTCCATCACGACCCCGAGTCTTTTCATGGGCTGCGCCCAACCTCAACGACCACACGGCGGCCGGCGGTCTAGCCGGCTCGAGCGGGTATCTTATGTCAGCGGCGGCTCCTGCGCGCCACGCGCCACCGGTGGGGGGCGGCCGGAACGATGCCGACCTTCGAAAAACGTGACGCGCATGGCATAGCAGGGGGTGTGCCGATATGTTAAAACCCGCGCTGCGCGAGAGCTGCGAAGTTCCCGGCCAATCGAGCGGCTTGCCCAGTAAGCGCGGCGGATTCGCCATGGCAAGATCGCACTTCCCGGGAGTGCTCGATCGGGGGCCCGGAGATCGAGCGTCCTGACAGGCTGTGTGACCGATTCGTCATGGCAAGATCGATTTTCTGGGGTGGCAGGGCGGTTGCCCTCACCATAGGTGTTCCGCAAGACGGAGGACGCCCGCGGATGCAGCGGTACTGCCTGAACCTAGTGCCTCCGGGTGCTCGCTGCGCTGCGCGGCCGTCCCCGGAAGCTGCGTCCATCCTACGAAAGGAGTTGCCCTCACCGTGACCGGCAACAACACCAAGCTCCAGGGCCTCAAGGTACTGGTGATCGATGACAGCAAGACGATCCGCCGTACGGCCGAGACGCTCCTGGCGAAGGAAGGGTGCGAGGTCTTCACCGCCATCGACGGCTTCGATGCGCTCGCCAAGATCGCCGACCACCAGCCCGACATAGTGTTCGTGGACATCATGATGCCGCGGCTGGATGGCTATCAGACCTGTTCCCTGATCAAGCACAACAAGGTCTTTCGTTCCATTCCGGTCATCATGCTGTCCTCCAAGGATGGCCTGTTCGACCGCGCACGCGGCCGCATCGTCGGCTCGGAGCACTATCTGACCAAGCCCTTCACCAAGGACGAGCTCCTGAGCGCAATCGAGACGCATATCGGGAGATGATGGCATGCCCCTCATACTCATCGTGGACGACTCCCCGACCGAGCTGCACGTGATGCAGAAGGCGCTCGAGAAACATGGCTACCGCACGGCAGCCGCCGCCGACGGGGCCGAGGGTGTGCGGCTCGCGCGTGAGATGAGCCCCGATCTGATCTTCATGGATATCGTGATGCCGGGCATGAACGGCTACCAGGCGACGCGCGCCCTGGCGAACGATCCGCGCACGCGCACGATTCCGATCATCATGGTGACCTCGAAGGGTCAGGAGACCGATCGCATCTGGGGACTGAGGCAAGGCGCGATCGACTACATGGTGAAGCCCGTGTCTCCCGACCAGCTCGTTGCCAAGGCTCAGGCGACGCTGTCCGCTTGAGAAGTGAGTCTGATGCTGCCCAACAGATGGTCTTCCCGTAAGAGCTTGCGCCCAGCGCACGAGAACTCGAATGGCTGACGAGGTCCCTCTCAAGTCGCTGCGCGACCGTCCGTACGAGCTTCTGGCAGAGCTCGAGCGGCGCGGCCGCGCCGTATCCGCACTGGTGAGCCAGGAAGGCTCCGCGGGCCGCGAATGGGTCGGCGTCGCGCTGCGGATGGCCGGAGATCTGTACCTGGTTGCCCGCGAGGAGACGCGCGAGGTGCTCAGCGTACCCACGAGCCTGACGCGCGTACCCGGGGCCAAGGTCTGGATCAAAGGGCTCGCCAACGTGCGCGGCCAGCTCCTGCCGATCATCGATCTGCGGCAGTTCCTCGGCAGCGGCGTGACGCCGTTGACACGCAACACGCGTATCCTGGTTGTGAACCACCGCGAGATCCCGGCGGGACTGCTCGTGGACGAAGTGCTGGGATTCCGGCGTTTCGCCGAAGGCGAGTTCACGGCCGAAGCGCCTCCCACCGTGGCGCGCTGCGAGCGCTACCTTGCCGGCGCGTTCCGTCGCGCCTCCGAGCAGTGGCCCGTTCTCAATCTGCGCTCCATCCTCGAGAGCGCGGCATTCACGGAGGCCGCCGCTTGACGGCGCCGACGGCACCGCCGCGGCTTGCCGCCGGACAGACCGCCCTGCTGGCGGCCATCGCGCTGCTCCTCGTTGCGGGCGCCATCTCGTATTACGTGGTGAGCCGGCCCAAGGTCGCGGTGAGTGCGACGCAACCGACGGCGGCGCTGTATGCGATTGCGATCGATGCGCAGAGCGCGGCGACGGGCGACCCCGCTGCACTTGCGGACTTTCAGAGCCGACTCCAGCAGCTCAAGGCGGATGCCGCGCGGAGCCCCACGCCGGCCTACACACATGATGAGCGCTTTGTGCGCTTGATCGGCAACGCTGCCGCGGTATTGCAGGCACAGAGCGCGCTGACGGATGCCAACAGCGCTGCTCGCGAAACACGCGAGCTCGTCCCGCGATTGCTGTCCGAAGTGGCGACGGCAGCCAGTGGACTGTCCGGTCCCAATCTGGAGAGCGCCACGCGGGCCCTGGAGCGCTTCGAGCTACGCGCTCAACGCTTGCAACAGGATGTCGCGGCGCTCGCCTCGGGCTCGACCAACCCCAGCCAGACCGCGCAACGCCTGGCGGACAGCTCGGACTATCTCGGCCAGGTCATTCAAGGCTTGATGGGCACCAGCCCCGCGCTCGGTTTGCCGAGGCTCACGGGGGCGGAGGGCGAGAAGCACCTGCGGGCGCTTGACTCGATCTATACCGATCTGAACAGCGCGGTCCGCAAGGCGGTCACCGCGGCACCCGCTCTGCCGGCGGCGCAGGCCGCTGCCGGAGCAGTCAAGACGGACGCACGCGCGCTGGCATCAGAGCCGGCTTCCGACACCGCTGCCATCGAGGGATCGGGCGCGGCACCTTCGTGGGTCCCACTGGCCCTCGCGGCGGCTGCGCTCGCGCTCGTAATCCTCGGTCTCGTGGGGGCCTGGCGGCTGCGGCGCGCGCTCGATCAGCAGCGTCTGGCGGTGGAGGCGCAACGCAAGGAGAACGACCGCAACCAACAGGCGATCCTGCGTCTGCTGGATGAGCTGTCGAGTCTGGCCGACGGCGATCTCACCGTACAGGCGACGGTGACCGAGGACATCACCGGTGCCATCGCCGACTCGATCAACTACGCAGTGGACGCACTGCGCGGCCTGGTCACCACAATCAACCAGTCCGCGATCCAGCTCGACAGCGCGACGCGGCAGACGCAGGCTCTCTCCGGCCACCTCGCGAAGGCGAGCGGTGCGCAGTCGAAGCAGATCGCCTCGGCCACCGAGTCGGCGGGGGGCATGGCCACGTCCGCGGAGGAAGTGTCGGGCAACGCGGAGCGTGCGGCCGATGTGGCGCGCCACTCGGTCGAGGTTGCGCACAAGGGCGGGGATGCCGTGCGGCGAACCATTGACGGCATGAATACCATCCGGGAGACGATCCAGGAGACCTCCAAGCGGATCAAGCGCCTCGGCGAGAGCTCGCAGGAGATCGGCAACATCGTGGAGCTCATCAATGACATCGCCGAGCAGACCAACATCCTGGCGCTGAATGCCTCGATCCAGGCGTCCATGGCCGGGGATGCCGGGCGCGGCTTCGCGGTGGTGGCCGATGAGGTGCAGCGGCTCGCGGAGCGGGCGGCGAATGCGACCAAGCAGATCGAGGTGCTGGTGCGGACGATTCAGACGGACACGAACGAGGCGGTCGTATCGATGGAGCGCAGCACCACCGACGTGGTCGGCGGTGCGCTGCTGGCCGAGAATGCGGGGGCCGCCCTCGAGGAGATCGAGCAGGTCTCCAACCAGATCGCGAGCCTGGTGCAGAACATCTCGGCCAGCTCGCGCCAGCAGACCGGCGCGGCCCAGAACATTGCGCGCAACATGCAGATCCTGAAGGAAATCAGCGCTCAGACCGCGGAGTCCACGCACGCGACCTCCGCCGCCATCGCGAAACTGGCCGAGCTGTCGGCGGGATTGCGCAAGGCGGCCGCGGGCTTCCGCCTGCCTGGCTCGACCAGCGAGCCGATCGGCAACACGAGCGCGTTCAAGCGCCTCGACGAGAGCAAGTCCACCACCGCCGTGCGCCAGGGCGCGACGCACGCCTCGCACGCGCTCGGCGGCACCTGATCATTCGCGAGTCCTGAATGCCGGAAGTCGCTTCCCAGACGCTGGATTTCGTCGCTCGTGAGCTGAACGTCACGCTCGCCGAGGCGCGCACCGCGCTGGAGAACTACGTTGAGCAGCCTGATAACGTCAATTTGCTGGAGCGTTGCGCACAGGAGCTTCATCAGGTCCAGGGTGTCCTGCGGGTGCTCGAGATCTACGGGGCCGCGCTGCTCGCCGAGGAGATGGAGCAGGTAGCGAGCTACCTGCTGGCGACGGCCGCGGAGCGCAAGAGTCAGGCGGAAAGCCTGGATGCGCTCATGCGCGCGATGGTGCAGCTTCCGAGCTACCTGGAGCGGGTGCTCGCCGGTGGCCGCGATCTCGCTCTGGTCCTGCTTCCGCTGCTGAACGATCTGCGCGCCGTGCGCGGGAGCGCCCTGCTCTCCGAAGGCACGCTGCTGCTGCTCAACCTGAAGTCGGACAAGCAGGCACAGCCGGTCGCCGCGGCACCGGGCGAGCCGCCGATGACTGTCGAGCAATGGGCGCGCAGGCTGCGGGCGCGCTTTCAGGTGGGTCTCATCGGCTGGATCCGCGGGGAGCGGATCGAGCACAACCTCGACATCCTCGCGGCCGTGGCGCAGAAGCTCGAGCAGATCGCCACGCGCCAGCCGGTCTTCCAGTTGTGGTGGGTGACCGGGGCGGTCATCGAGGCGCTGCAGGAAAACGGGCTGGAGGGCGGTGTCTCCGTCAAGCGCCTGCTGGGGTTGGGCGACCGCGAGATCCGGCGGCTGTACGAGCAGAGCGAGGCGCGCTACGCGCAGACGCCACCGGTCGAGCTGCTGAACAACCTTCTTTATTACGTGGGTCGCGCCGAGTCCTCGGGTCCACGCGTGTCGGCGGTCCGTGCCTCGTTCCGGCTCGCGGAGCTGCTGCCGGTGGACGAGTCGATCGAGCAGGAGCGCGAGAATCTCTCCGCTCCGAGCGTGAAGCTCATGCAGACGGTCGCGGCTGCGATCCGCGAGGATCTGTCCAAGGTCAAGGATGTTCTGGACATCTTCGTCCGACGCGGGGCCGGGCAGCCCAAGGAGCTGTCCTCGCAGGTCGAGATGCTCCGCAAGATCGGCGATACGCTGGGTGTGCTCGGCCTGGGCGAGCTGCGCGGCCATGTGCAGGAGCAGACGGAACTCCTGGACAGAGTCGTCCAGGGGTCCCTGAAGGCCGACGAAAGCAGCCTGGTGGAGATCGCCGCCGCGCTGATTGCGGTGGAAGATCGCCTCGACAGTCAGCTCGTGGGACTGATCCGCCCCAAGAGCGCGGCCGAGCCCGAGGAAGGCGACGACAGCGAATTCCAGCAGGTGCAGTCGGCCGTTCTGCGCGAGTGCATCCTGAACCTGGCACGGATCAAGGAGGCCATCACTCAGAACGTCGGCGGCACTCTCGATGCGGCCGGCCTCGACAGCTGGCAGGAGTTGATGCGCGGCCTGAAGGCCGGGCTGCTCATGCTGGGCAAGGCGCGTGCGGTCGAGATCATCGAGGGCATCACGGGCCAGCTCAAGAGAGTGATGCAGCCTGGCGGTCAGGGCTTGCCCCCCGGGTTTCTGGATCGGCTCGCAGACGCTATTGTCAGCGTCGAGTACTACATGGAGACGCTGCAGGCGGGACGCAGCGATCCCTGGTACATGCTCGACAACGCGCAGGCGTGCGTGCACGCGTTGGAGAGCCAGGTGGCACCCGCGGTCCCAACCGTCGCTCCAATGGAGCCCTCCGCCTTTGCACGCACCGTTCAGATACCGCCGCCGGCGTTCGGTTCCGAGTCCCTCCCCAGCCCGGCTGCCGCCGGTAGCGGGGCCCCGACGCTGACTCAGGCCCGCGCGCCTGCTGCGAGTGTGCTCGAGACTGCCGATCCGGAGCTGCTGAAGCTCTTCATCGAGGAGGCCCACGAGGAGCTGGTCAAGATCAAACGCTTCTTCCCGGCCTGGGACCAGAATCCACTCGAGCGGGACTCGCTGATCACCGTACGGCGCTCGTTCCACACCCTGAAGGGCAGCGGGCGCATGGTCGGTGCGCGCGAGCTGGGTGAATTCGCCTGGTCCATCGAGAACCTGCTGAACCGGATCCTCGACAACACCCTCAGCCGAACGCCGACAATCGTCGAGGTACTGCGCGAGGCGGTGGCAGCGCTCCCGGAGCTCATCGAGCACCTGGAGACGGGGCGCGCACTTCGCGTAGACGCGGCATCGATCTCAACTCGCGCGCACGCTCTGGCGGCGGGCCGACCGTCTCCAGGACGTCCGGCGGGCGTGGCTGGCGAGACTGCGCTCGCGGACTCAGCCCCCGACGCACGTATCCCCGTTTCTCCGCCACAGCCAGACACCCGAGAGCAGCCAGAACGCGCATCTCAACCTGTAGCCGCCGTGCCTGCGGTCTCGGCGCCTGTCGAAGACCTTGCGGCGGCGGAAAGCTCGGCGGCGCCCTTCTCAGGCGATGAGAAAGTCCCGAGCGGACCGGATGCCGAGAAACCGGCCGAGGGTTGGATTGCCTGGGACGGTGAGCCGTCACCGAGCGCCGACGCACTGGAGCTCGAAGCGGCCGCGTCTGGCGGCGAGCAGGACGCTCCGCTCGCCCATGAAGGCATCCGCGATCTGACGCCTTCATCCGACGCAGCCGGGATGTTCGATGGCCGGCCCGCTGCTGTTTCCGGGACAGGCGACGAATCCCCCCAGACCGAGGGAACCCCGCAGGCTGAGTCCGAGCCCGGCGCACCAATGTGGACTTCCACTGCGCAATCGGATTCATCCGGCGAGCAGTCTGCACGCGAGGATCTGCCACCGAGCGGACAGGATCACTCGACATCCGCAACTGACGAGCTGGCGTTGCTTGATGAGACGGCGCGCAATGCCGCGGCCGAGGTTGAACTGCCTGCCGCACAGCAGACCCAGGACGACGTGTTGCGCGATATCTACGCGCGCGAGACCAGTACACACGTCGCCACCGTGCGCACGTATCTGCAGCGGGAAGCGGGGCTGCCCGAGCCCCATGCCATTCCCGAGGAAGTCTATCGTGCCTGCCACACGCTCTCGGGCAGCTCGAAGATGGCTCAGGCGCGGCATGGTATCCGCCTGGCGGAGCCGCTCGATCACTGGCTGCGCCGCGTGTTCAGCAGCGGGCTGGGCTTGCAGACCGAGGACATGACGCTGCTCGGCGACTGCATGTCGGCGATGGAGACCGTGGTGACGCATCTGGACGAGGCCACGGGTTACTTTCAGACGCACTGGGGGCTGCAGGAGCGGATCGCCCAGGCGGAGAGGATGCTCGACCAGCGTATCGCCGCGGCCGCGCACGCGCAGACGGAGGCGCCCGCGCTGCCGAGCACCGAGGAGCCGGCCGATTCGGCTGCGGACTTCGATCCGGAAGTGGCAGCGATCTTTACCGACGAGGCGACCGAGCTGATCGAGCTCTCCGAAGGGGCGCTGAGCGACTGGCGCGCCGACCCGGCGAGCGCCGAGTACCGCTCGGCGCTCAAGCGACCTCTGCACACGCTCAAGGGCGGCGCGCGCATGGCTGGAATCACCGCCATGGGCGATCTCAGTCATGAGCTGGAAACCCTCGTCATGCAGATCGACAACGGCTCGGTGGCCGCCGACGAGCGGGTGTTTGAAGTCATCCAGGCGAGCCTGGACGAGCTGGCGCGGATGCGCGAGTCGGTGGCAAACGGTGGCCGCGTCGCTCCGGCGCGCGCGATGATTGCGCGAATCCAGGCCCTGTCCCGGCCGGGAGCCGCAACGGCCACCCAGCATGAGGACGCGGGGGTGCCCGCCGGTGTACAGCCTCCACCAGCGCCGTCGCCGGTCGCGACTCAGGTCATCCCACCCCCGGATTCGCCGACACCTACGCCTTCTGCAGGCTGGAGCAGCGAGATCGCCGCGCCCACCCGCCAGCCTGCGGGGCCGGTCTGGACGAGCGAGATCTCCGCTCCGCCTGCAGGAGCTGTGCCTCCCTGGAGCAGCGAGATCGAGACTGGATCCACCTCGGCCGCCGCGCACGCGCCAGAGCAGGAGGAGTCCGAGCGGGAGCAACCGACCGAGGCGCCGGCGGCCGATAGCGCGCCGCAGGCAGGGTCCGCAGAGCTCCCTGATACCGTCGTTGCGTCGGTGACGATCGAGGAATTTGCGGAGGCCGAGCTGACGTCCGGCAACCTTGGGCCGGAGATGCTCGCAGACGGTCCCCCAGCGATCGAGGACCTCGCTGGGAGCGAGTTGGATCCTGCGCTGGCGGCGGATGCGGGCCAGTCCGCGAGCACCATCTCCGTGTCGGTGCCTCTCGGGCGCATGGCCGAGTCGCGAGCGAGCGACGATTCGCCACTGCCCCCGCAGGCCGTACCACCCGGGCGCGAGCCGGTCGGATCACCCGAGCGGCAGGAAATGGCGCGCGTGGACGCCGAGCTGCTCGATCAGCTTCTGAACATCTCGGGGGAGGCGAGCATTGCGCGGTCGCGCCTCGAACAGCAGCTCGGCTCGATCGACTTCAACCTGGGTGAGCTGTCGCGCACGGTCACGCGCCTGAAGGAGCAGTTGCGCAGCCTCGAGATCGAGACCGAAGCGCAGATCCTGCATCGGCACGAGGACGAGTCGGGTCACCGCGGCGACTTCGACCCGCTCGAGCTCGATCGATACTCCTCGATCCAGCAGTTCTCGCGAGCGCTTGCCGAGACGGCCAATGACGTTGCCAGTATTCAGCAGCTGCTCGAGAACCTTGCAAAGGACACTCAGAACCTGCTGCAGCAACAGGCGCGCACGATCACGGAGCTGCAGAACGGCTTGATGCGTACGCGCATGGTGCCGTTCCAGCGACATGTGCAGCGCCTGGCGCGTATCGTCCGACAGGCAGCTACCGACACCGGAAAGCGTGTAGAGCTCACCGTGGAAGGCGCTTCCGGGGAGCTGGATCGACAAGTGCTCGAGCGCATGCTGCCACCCTTCGAGCACATGTTGCGCAACGCGGTGGTGCACGGGATCGAGAAGCCCAGTGAGCGCGTCGCGGTCAACAAGGCCGAGACCGGACGAATCGTGCTCGAGCTGCACCGCGAGGGTGCCGAGGTGATGGTGCGGCTGTCGGATGACGGCAGCGGCATGAACCTGCAGGCGATCCGCGAGAAGGGGGCCGCGCTCGGGCTCATTCCGCCGGGCCGCGTTCTGAGCGACGAAGATGCCATGCAGCTCATCCTCGAGCCGGGTTTCTCCACCGCCGGCACGATTACCCAGCAGGCGGGCCGGGGCGTGGGCATGGATGTCGTGGCGACCGAGATCAAGCGTCTCGGTGGTGCTCTGCACATGGAGACCAAGCCCGGTGAGGGGACCACGTTCACCATTCGATTGCCCTTCACTCTTGCGATCAGCCACGCGCTGGTGGTCCGCACGGGCGAAGAGTTTTACGCATTGCCGTTGCCGACGGTGGAAGGCGTGCTGCGTCTCTCCAAGTCTGAGGTGAGCACGCACCTGGGACGTGAGGCTGCGGCGTTCGACTATGGAGGTCAGAAGTATCGCTTCCAGCACCTGGCGACCTTCGTGGGTCTCGAGCCCTCGCCGCTACCGGAGCAGGACGTCACGATTCCCGTGGTTCTGGTGCGGGCGGGGGAGCATTCCACGGGCCTGGTGGCGGATGAGTTGGTCGGCAGCCGGGAGATCGTCGTCAAATCGGTGGGCCCGCAGATCTCCGGAATCCGCGGCATCTCGGGTGCGACGATCCTCGGCGACGGCCGCATCGTCATCATTCTCGACATCGGCGCGCTGGTTCGCGCGGAGTGGCGCGGTCGTGCACCGCCCGTCCCGCTGCCGCAGAGGGACAGGGCCGACAAGCGGACGTTCGCGATGGTCGTGGACGACTCGATCACGGTCCGGCGCGTGACGCAGCGGCTTCTCGAGCGCAACGGGATGCGCGTCGTTACCGCGCGCGACGGCATGGACGCTGTAACACTGCTCCAGGACACGGTGCCGGACATCATCCTGCTCGACATCGAGATGCCGCGCATGGACGGCTACGAGGTTGCGGCCCACGTGCGCAACGATCCTCGGCTCAAGGACGTGCCCATCATCATGATCACCTCACGTGTGGGCGAAAAGCACCGTGCGCGAGCGATCGAGCTGGGCGTGGACGACTACCTCGGCAAGCCATATCAGGAAGCGCAACTGCTGGATGCGATCGAGCCGCTGGTCGAGCGCCGGCGCGCGGCACAGGCTAGCGGTACCTTCGCGCGCCTCGGCGAGGGCCGGAGCTGAGATGGCCGAGCGCGTCACGGAGATTTACAGCCTGCTCGTCCCACTGACCGACGGCCGTCTGATCATTCCGCGCGCCTGCGTGGCGGAAGTCGTCGGCTTCCACGTGCCATCCGAGATGACGGGTGCGCCGCCGTGGTACATCGGCACGGTCCCCTGGAACGGCAAGGCGGTCCCGCTGGTGTCGTTCGAAGGGGCATGCGGGCAGATGATCCCGCCTGCCTCGGGCCGCACCCGCATCGTGATTCTCCACGCACTGGGTACGCGCGTGGAAGGCGGTTACTTCGGGATCGTGTCACAGGGCTTTCCGCAGCTCGTGCGGGTCAGCTCCGATGTCGTCCGTCCTGACAACTCGCGAGTGTTCGAGGAGCGGGCGCCGATCATCTGTCAGGTGCGGATGGTCAACGAGACTCCGCTCGTGCCCGACCTCGAGCGCCTCGAGGAAATGATCGCCGACGAGACGACTGTCAGTTAATTCGCGGAGATCGCCTGCGGCGATCTCAATGCCCCGCGCCGTAGATCGAGGCAATTCCCCGGGGGGCCTGAGCCGGGGGCGCCGGTTCGCCGGGATGCGTGGGCTGGGGTGGGTGGAACCCGATCGGGATCGTTGCGCCATCGGCGAACTTCGCAAATGGCAGGCCGTTGACCGAGGCCATGGTTCCTTCGCAGAGCTCGATCTTCGGTAGCTTCGGCCAGGTGACCTCCGGCTTCGGCACATCGACGTCGATCTGCGTGAAGGGTACGCCGAGCGCGGAGGCGAGATGCTCGACCAGGCGCTGCAGCTCCGCCGCGAAGTCTCCCTGCAGCGAGGGATCGCGCGCGAGGAAATACGTGGTCAGATACCGTGCGATCGGCGTGGCCTTGCCGATCTCGTGGTTGACCAGCTCCTGCTCGTTGGCAAACGTGAAGATCGAGGTCGTGGACAGATAATCCATGAAGTCGGTCGGTACGGCGGGCTCATCGGGATGGATGGCCGCGGTCCGCACCTTGATGACGCTGCCGTCCCGCTCGACCTTCACGTCCCCCAACTCGAGCTGATAGGACAGTCGCGCGGGCCAGGCGATGAAGATCTGCGGGGTCTTGCCGAGGACGCTCGGGCAGGCGCGATACCAGATAGCGAGCTGTCGCTCGTGCTGGATCACGGCGTGCGTCTTGAGCTGAGTGACGATGACCTGAACGGGATCGGGCTGCGCCGCCTTTTCACCCCAGATCGAGCGTCCGATCAAACCGCCGAGAATCAGCGCAAGCACCGCGATGACGAGGTACTTCACAGGTCACCGAAGCGCTGTTGCAGGATCGTCAGCGCGGCTACCGCGGCCGTCTCAGTGCGCAACACGCGCGGGCCCAGGCGAGCGGGTATGTAGCCGGCGGCCTGCGCCGTGTGCTGCTCGTCTTCGCTGAAGCCGCCCTCGGGCCCGATCAGCACGGTCACGGGAAGTCCGGCCGAGGGGATATCGACGAGTCGCTGCTTCGCGCGGGGCGAAAGCAGCAACCGCGCGCCGTCGCGGGACGCGCGCAGAAATTCGGGCAGGGCATGCGGCTCGGAGATCTCAGGGACCCGATTGCGCCCGCTCTGCTCGCAGGCCGCGACGGCGATCGCGCGCCAGTGATCGAGCTTCTTGAGCGCCTGGCGAACATCGAGATGCACCACGCTGCGCCCCGTGAGCAGGGGGACGATCCGGGACACTCCCAGCTCCGTCGCTTTTTGCATCACCCAGTCCATCCTTTCACCGCGCGAGATGCCCTGCGCGAGGGTGAGATCCAGGGAGGATTCCCGCTCGAGCGGGCGGTGCTCGCGCACCGCGACGGACACGAAGCCCCTGCCGATCGCGTCGATGTTTCCGGCGTATTCGCCGCCGCGTCCATCGAATAGTGTGAGCATGTCGCCGACCTCCAGTCTCAACACGCGCGCGATGTGGTTCGCCGCGCTCCCCTGCACCTGCCGGCGTTGCCCGATAACCAGCGGAGCATCGACATATACGCGTGTCAAGCGCATGTCGCGAGCTCGATCCCCTCGCGGGCAACGTCGACCATCCTGTCGATCTCTTCGTGCGTGATGACATAGGGCGGCATGAAGTACACCACGTTCGAGATGGGCCGCAGCAGCACCCCGCGCTCGAGCGCATGGCGGTAGATGCGCAGCCCGCGCCTCTCCTGCCACGGATACGGCTCGCGCCGCACCTTGTCCCGGGCGAGCTCGATGGCCACGATCATGCCGCATTGCCTCACTTCCGCCACGTGAGGATGGCTCTCCAGCTCGCGCGCCCGGCTGCCCATGCGCGCCGCGAGCCCCCGGTTGCGCTCGAGGACGTTGTCCTCGCTGAAGATCCTCAGGCTGGCCAGTGCCGCGGCGCAGGCCAGGGCGTTGCCGGTGAAGCTGTGTGAATGAAGGAATGCATTGAGCTTGACGTATTCATCGTAAAAGGCCCCGTACACTTCCTCGGTCGTGACGACGGCGGACAGCGGCAGGTAGCCGCCCGTGAGCCCTTTCGACAGACAGACGAGATCCGGCCGGATGCGCGCCTGCTGACACGCGAACAAAGTGCCGGTACGCCCGAATCCGACGGCGATCTCATCGGCAATGAGGTGCACGCCGTGACGGTCGCAAGCCTCGCGCAGCCGTTCCAGATAGACGGGATGGTACATGCGCATGCCCGCGGCACACTGTACGAGCGGCTCGAGTATCACCGCCGCGGTCTCGTGGGCATGACGCTCGAGCGCCGCCTCCATGAAGGCGAACTTGCGCTGCGAATGATCGGCCCAGCTCTCGCCGGACTCACGCTCGAAGCAGTCCGGCGAAGGCACCGTGATCACGTCCATCAGCAGCGGACGATAGATCTCCTTGTACAGCTCGACGTTGCCGACCGCGAGGGCGCCGAGCGTCTCGCCGTGATAACTGTTGGAGAGGGTGATAAAGCGCTTCTTGTCCGGCCGGCCGACGTTACGCCAGTAGTGGAAGCTCATCTTGACGGCCACTTCGATCGCTGAGGAGCCGTTGTCCGCGTAGAAGCAGCGTGTCAGGCCTGCCGGGAGAACTTTCACGAGCGCCTCGGACAGAGCGATCACGGGCTCGTGCGTGAAGCCGGCGAGGATCACGTGCTCGAGCCTTTCCAGCTGGTCGCGCACCGCCGCGTTGATTCTCGGATTCGCATGCCCGAACAGGTTGACCCACCAGGAGCTGACGGCATCGAGATAGCGGCGGCCCTCGAAATCCTCCAGCCAGACTCCCTGCGCGCTGCGCACTGGGATCGGCGGCAGGTCCTCGTGGTCCTTCATCTGCGTGCAGGGGTGCCAGACGTGGGCCAGATCCCTGCGGACGTAGGGCAGGTTTGCGGTGCTCATGCGCAGGATTGTGGCACGACCGGGCCGATCCGGGACAAGCTCCCCGCAAATCCGCGAATCAGTCTCAGTGCCTCGTGCTCGAGTTGTATTCGGCCGCGACGCCATCCAGGAGAGCCTGCAGGTCACTGGCCGTATACCACTTGCCGCGCGCCATCACGCCCAGCGGCTTGCGCAGCGTTGCAAGATCGTCGAGCGGGTTAACAGCGGTCATGATCAGGTCCGCCCTGCTGCCCGTCGTCACGGTTCCGAACGGCTCGGCGTTCGGCAGCGAACGCTGGATGAATTCGCCCGCCGAGCGAGTTGCGATCGCCAGCACGCGGTAGCGCGACAGGCCGGCGGCCTGCAGAGCATCCAGATCGTCATGCAGCGAGAAGCCCGGAAGGAGGCCCGGGATGTTGGGTGCGTCGGTCCCGGCGATCAAGCCAATGCCCGCCTCACTCATGGCCTTGGTGAAGCGCGCCAGAAAGGCCAGTCTCGCATCGATCGACCCCCTGCGCGTCCGGTAGCTCTCGCGGGCCCAGATGATGCGGCTGTTTGGCGCCAGATAGCGGGCCTCGGGCTTGCGCAGGAATTCGGCGCTCGCTCCCGGCTTGCCCCACTGGTGAGCGATGGTGGCGTAGGTGTTGAGATCCGCCGTGACGAAGGCCTTCGTGCGCAGCACAAACTCGATCACGCCAGGAATCTTCTCCGGGTCGGGAGCGCCTGCCTCCGGAATATGGTCCGGATCGTAGAACACGGTATAGAGAAACTCTTCGGTGTGGGCGACCATCACCTGGCCTTCCTCGAGCTGCCGCCTGAGCCCCACGGCGGTCACGCCGTGGCCGATGACGGGAATTTGCAGCCGTTTGCCCGCGTCGAGAATGGCCTGGAAGCAATCGGCCGGCAGATCGTTGTAGACCTTGATGAAATCGTAACCGTTGGTTTTGGCGATGGCGACGATCGCGCGCGCCTCGTCCGGCGTGGTGACAAACAGGTTGTTGTACCGCGGTGAGCCATCGACCATGAAGGCGGCGTAGACATGCGGGCCGGGGATGCGGCCGGCATTCGCTTCGGGCCGAAGCTGGTCGATGAATCCGGCAGACGCGTCTCCCATGTTGAGGACGCTGGTCACGCCATTGGCGAGATAAACCTTCAGATCCTCCCGCGTGTCCGAGTGCGTGTGCATGTCCGCCAGGCCCGGCGACAGGTACGCGCCGTGTCCTTCCACAATCCGGGCCGTCCCTGGAATCGCGATCCGGCGGCCCACCGCCACGATGGTGCCGTTCTCGACGAGAACGGTTTGAGTCCGCAGCACGCGGTCGGCGTCCATCGGCACGACGTTGACACCGACAAAAGCGGTGATCGCGCCTTGCGCATCCTGACCGGCCAGCGCGGATGCCGCGAGGCTGAGCAGAGCCGTGGGAATTGCACAGGCGAGCAGGGTGCGAAGTGCACCTGGCCTGGATCGGGGGCGCAGCTCCTCCGGGCGTACGGCCCGGCCACTCGATCGAAGGCCTACAATCCGGGGCATTGCCAATTAGACGCAGCAAAATGCGCCGGCGTTTAAATCCGCGCCGCCGGGCGGATGCGGAAACCGCGCACCGCATCGGGTTGCAGGGCCGCCGCCCGTGCGTTCGCTCCGTAAGTCATTGATTGGACTAAAGTATCGCGTTGAGGCATGATGGCGCGGTGACGTCCATGCAGATCGATACCGCGACCGGCCTGCTGATGGGGGCTCGCCAGGTACTCTCTCCGAATTTTGACGCCCGTCCGGCCGGCGTACTTCCCGAGCTGATCGTGGTGCACGGGATCAGCCTGCCCCCCGGGGAGTTCGGGGGGCCGTGGATCGACCTGATGTTCGCCGGCAAGCTGCCGCCCGAGCAACACCCCTTCTTCCACGACCTCGCCGCGGCGCGGCTATCCGCACACGCGCTGATCCGTCGGGATGGGACGATTACCCAGTACGTTCCCTTTGGTCAGCGAGCGTGGCACGCCGGCCAGTCCCACTATCGCGGGCGCACCGCCTGTAACGACTTCTCCATCGGCATCGAGCTGGAAGGCGCCGACGGCGTCCCCTACACGGACCCGCAGTACGACCAGCTCGCAGCGCTGGTCGAGGCGCTGCTGGCGGCCTACCCGTCGCTTTCAGCGGAGCATATCGTCGGTCACTGCGACATCGCTCCGGGGCGCAAGTCCGACCCCTGGGCCTCGTTCGACTGGGAGCGTTGGAAAGCAATACTGCGCGCGCACGGGCGGCTGGAGAGACGGCGGCGCTGAGTCACACAGGGGCGACGCGTGCTTTCACGTAGGAGCGCGACGCCATTTCGAAAGCTCCGCACAGGAGCCCCTTGCCGACTTCGGCTCGCCCGCATGCGCACGGGAGCTAGGAAGCTGATCGCGGCGGCGCGTTACCTTCGAACGTCTGGAGTCTGTCCGCAAGGAAGTTGTGTCCGCGATCGCGCGCCAGCTCCGATGTCAGCTTGCCGCTCTCAGTCCGCAAATCGGACCGCGCACCGTGCAGCAGCAGCAGCCCGATCATCACGGCATTACCGTTCGCGGCCGCAACATGCAGTGGCCGGAAGAGTTGCTGTTGGGGCAGGTCTGGATCAGCTCCATGCGCCAGCAGCAATTCGAGCATGGCCAGGTCGTTGCGGCTGACCGCCGCGTGGATCGGCCCGACCTGCTGGGAATTGCGTGCGCACGCGTTCACATCCGCCTGCTGCTGAAGGAGCAATCTGGCGACCGCCTGATGGCCAAAGTAGGCGGCGAGTCCCAGGGGCGTGAATCCGTCCGGTGCATACGCATTCACGTCCTGACCCCTTTGCAGGTGCGCCCGCACTGCCGGCTCGTCCCCCAGCAGGCAGGCCTCGAAGAAATCCGGTTGACCACGATGAGCGCGGATCAATTCGACGAGCGCCGGGCGGGCCAGGTAGGTCGCGAGAGTCAGCGGCGAGAGCCCGGCCGGCGAGCGGGTGCCGGCCGCTTCGGGGTGCGCCTCGAGCAGCCGTCTCACCTCGTCGGCCCGGTTGGCCTGTATCGCATCCAGCAATGCCTGCATGCCCGGAATGCTACCGAGCGGCCGGCCGCGTGTCTTTATCCTTCCTTGCGAAGTTGACCGCGGAACTCGCCGGGCGCCATGCCCACGATGCGCCGGAATCGCGTGGTGAACGAGGGCAGGCTCTCATAGCCCACGGTTGCGCAGATCTCCGCCACGGTGGAGCAGGTTTCGGCCAGCAGCCGTCTTGCGGTCGCGATGCGCCGCGCCGTCACATAGCTGTACGGTGTCATGCCAAAGGCACTGCGGAACGTGCGATGAAAGTGATGAGGCGCGAGGCACGCAGTGCGGGCCGCATCTTCCAGGTCGAACACCTGCGCCATGGTCTCATCCAGATACGACTTGCCCCGCAGGACGCGCCGGTACAGCTCGCGTCGGGTAGCGGGCCGTGCCGCCCGAATGCGCTGCTGCTCCTCACGAGCACGCGCAGTCAGGTCTGCACATGCATCGAGACATACCCGCAGTTCGCCGTCGAGCATCCCCTGGGTCGTGCCATCCGGATTTTGCGTGGCAGCGCGCAATGATTGCAGCGCACGCTGGAAGTCAGCGATGCCGCTCCACAGGCGCCGGGTTATCGGCAGTTCGGGCTCCGTCCGCGCCGCGGGGTCCTCGAGCAGCCGCTCCAGAGAGGAGAGGCGCGCCGTCGCCACATCCGCCAGGAGCGCATCGGCGAAGAAGACGACGAAGGTCTCCACCGGCTCGGCGGAGCATATCTCCAGGTCGTAGGCCGACAGGCGATCAACGACGAGCCAGCTCGTCGAGTCCACGACGAAGCGCTGGCCCCCCACGCGCCACACAGCTTCTCCGCGAGTCACGCCCTTTATCGAGAAGGGCCCCGGGAATCCGCGCACCGAGTATTCCCGTGCCTGGGCGTGGAACACGACATTGGCGCCGAAGAGCCGGTCGAACTGCGGGCCGAGGACTGTCGGAGCCACGACTGTTCGTTCGCCTCAGGCGGGTTTGCTCCGATCGTGACGCCAGAGCACCTCGGTGCCGAGCTCTTGCCGGGCCAACACTCGAGCCAGCACGAAGAGCAGATCCGAAAGGCGGTTCAGGTAACGCAACACTTCCGGATTGACCGTCTCGACACCTGCCAGTGAGAGCACACGGCGCTCCGCGCGGCGCGCAATCGTGCGCGCGACGTGGCAGGCCGCGGCTGCGGGGCCTCCGCCGGGGAGAATGAATTCCTTGAGCGGCGGCAGGGCATCGTTGAAGCGGTCCAGCGTTTCCTCCAGGGCTGACACGTGCGCCGCGGTCATGACCTGATGGCCTGGAATGCACAGCTCGCCACCCATGTCGAACAGCTCGTGCTGGATCGCCGTGAGGCAGGCGCTGACATCGCGCGGCAACCCTGGGGCTGCGAGCAGCACGCCGATGTTGCTGTTGAGCTCATCAACCGTCCCGTACGCCTCGACGCGGGCCCCGTTCTTCGGAACGCGGCTGCCGTCGCCCAGTCCGGTGGTGCCGTCATCGCCGGTGCGCGTGTAGATCTTGCTCAGCCGGTTGCCCATGAAAGCGTCCTCGCGCCGGACCCGCCCGGAGGGCGTGAATTTAGCACCGTTGACAGGCTCGCGGCCCTCGGCGAGGCTGCACCGCCTCAACTGACGAAACATACAGCATGTCCTCCAAAGAGCTCGAGGCGGCGCGCGAGGCGGCTGACGCGGCCGCGGCGGTCATTCGTTCCCTCTACCGCGCCAATCTCGAGGTGAAGACCAAGGCGGATCTCACGCCGGTGACGGAAGCCGACGTCCGAGCGGAGGAGGCTATCCGGGCAGTGCTGAGCCGACGCTTTCCGGGCTACGGGTTTCATGGGGAAGAGACCGGGGCAGATCGACTCGACGCCGCCAATGTGTGGCTCGTCGATCCGATCGACGGCACGAAGTCGTTCGTGCGCGAGTGCCCCTTCTTCTCCACCCAGATCGCGCTCATGCGCGAAGGGCGTTTCGTCCTGGGAGTCTCGAGTGCACCGGCCTGCGACGAGGTGGCCTGGGCCGAGGATGGCAAGGGTGCTTTTCTCAATGGTCAGCCGATCCGGGTAAGCGGCATTGCAGAGCTTGGCGGCAGCATTCTTTCCAGCGGTAACCTCAAGACCCTGGCGCGCTCGGCTGCCTGGCCCCGCTTCGGCGAGCTGATCACCCGGGTGAGCCGCATTCGGGGCTACGGGGACTTCCTCCATTACCATCTGCTGGCGCGTGGCGCGCTGGAGGCGGTGATCGAGTCCGACGTGAGCATCCTGGACATTGCTGCGCTGGTCGTGATCGTGCGCGAAGCGGGTGGCAAATTCACCGACCTGCGGGGTGCGCCCGTGGGGCTGCAGACCACCACCGTGCTGGCGACCAACGGCCTGTTACATGCCTCGGTGCTCGAGGCGCTCGCGTGACCTGCTGCGTTGCAGCCGGGCAGGCCTGCGGCATCAGTGCCGCCACGGAACCGAGGCGCGCAGCCCGCGTTGATCGTCCAGCGGCACCATGCAGGTTCCAATCATGAGAAACGATCAAATTACGGCCAGAGAGCTGGCGGGCGC
>DASTDD010000114.1:0-13718 GCA_035710545.1 Steroidobacteraceae bacterium | reverse complement strand
CCTGCGCAAGGACCTGGGAGCAGCGCTGGAGAACTTCCGCACGCTTGCCACGCAGCTGTCGGCCAAGCGTTCCACGGCCGGGCGTGTGTTGTCCAAGGACATCAGCACGCGCATGCAGACTCTCGGCATGTCGGGCGGGCGGTTCCAGGTGGAAGTGACGCAGGATGGCTCGGCCGAGCCGACCCAACACGGCGTCGACCAGATCGACTTCCGCGTGACGGCCAATCCCGGTCAGCCGCTGCGGCCGCTGTCGAAGGTGGCCTCGGGCGGTGAGCTCTCGCGCCTGTCGTTGGCCGTTCAGGTCGCCTGCGCGGCGCGTGACACGCGCTGCATGGTCTTCGACGAAGTCGACGCCGGGATCGGCGGCGCGGTGGCGGAAATCGTGGGTCGTGAGCTGCGCGCGCTGGGTGAGCGCGGCCAGGTCCTGTGCGTCACGCACCTTCCTCAGGTGGCCTCGCAGGGTCATCACCACCTGCGCGTCACCAAGCTCAACGACGGCAAGACGACACGCACCGCACTGACGGAGCTCGGACCTCAGGATCGGGTCGAGGAGCTCGCTCGGATGCTGGGAGGGATCGAGGTGACGGCCAGGGCGCGGGAGCATGCGCGCGAGATGCTCAAGGTCCCTGCGCAGCCGGAAGGCGATCCTGCTCCCACCACCCGGGTCGCCGTTCCCCCGCAGGGGGAGGCCAGGGAGACTCTTGCGCCGGAAATGTCCAGGCCGGCGGCGCCCGCAGGCGTCCCGCGGGCGGCTGCCTCGCGCGCCGCCGTGCCAGCGCCCGCGACAGCCCCTGAAGAGGTCGAGGAAGAGCCGGCCCGCCCAGCCTCCAAGCGGCGTTGATTTGCGTCGCTGCGCGCCCGGTCAGCTCGCTTTCTTCTTGCGATAGGCGCAGTTGGTGCGCCGGCAGTGGCCGTACATGATCAGGGAATGATCACGGATCGTGAACCCGAGGCGCTGCGCCACGGCGGTCTGCCGCTCCTCGATGCCCGCATCCATGAACTCCTCGACGCGGCCGCAGTCCAGACACACGATATGATCGTGGTGGGTCCCCTGGTTGAGCTCGAAGACGGCCATGCCGTCCTCGAAGTGATGACGCGTCACGAGGCCTGCGGCCTCGAACTGCGTCAGCACCCGATAGACGGTCGCCAGGCCGATGTCCTCGTTGGACTCGAGGAGATTGCGGTAGATGTCCTCGGCGGAAAGGTGGCGTGTGGCGCTGCTCTCGAGGATTTCGAGAATCTTCAGCCTTGGCAGCGTCACCTTCAGGCCGGCTTTGCGGAGGTCCTTGCCTTCCACTGCTGCTCTTCAGGTCCAGGCCTGCCCTGCGCGCGGCGCGCAGGCGGCGGACGATACGCGATCGGGTATGATTCGCCGCCATTATCGCCCATTGGAGCGACATGAAAGCCATTTTTTTTCCGCTCTTGGCCGCGCTGCTGCCGGCCGTCGGCCTCGAGGGCTGCGTGTATCGCATGAACATCCAGCAGGGCAACTACCTGGAGGCTCGCACGGTTGATCAGCTGCAGGTGGGCATGACTCGCAGCCAGGTGCGTTACCTGCTGGGGACGCCCATGGTTCCGGACGCCTTCGACAAGGGTCGCTGGGACTATCTGTATTACTTCAAGAGGGGACGGTTGCACCGGCCCGAAGAGCGCCACCTGATCGTGCTGTTCCAGGGGGACAAGGTGGAGAAGTTCGACAAGATCAACGTCCCCAACAAGGCGCCACAGGGTCCCGAGCAGGGGCCGTCGATCCAGAAGTTCCCCGTGATGTGACCGGCACGGCGGCCGACGCGCGGCATTCGATGACCTGCAAGGGCCCGCTGCCCGGCACTCACCTCACGGCCGGCGCGCGACCGACCGCTCAGCGGGCTCTCGCCTTGCGCTGCTTCTGCACCTGATCGCGCCGGCGCTGGCGCGGATCGCAGCGCAGCGGGCGGTAAATCTCGATCCTGTCCCCGGCGGCGGGCCGGTCCGAGCGTTGACACAACTCCCCGAAGATCCCGACTGGCGCGGTGTCCCACGGCACCTCTGGCGCGTTCGCAACGCGCCTTGCGGCCTCGATGGCATCGGCGACAGTTGCCTCCCAGGGAAGGTCCACGGCCCACAGATACTGCTGGCTCGGCGTGGCGTACGCCACGGTGCACTGCTTTCGCGGTGAGCCAGTCACGCCCCGGCGCCCGGCGCGTCGGCGCACCCGATCACGGGGGCAGCGCCCTCGCGCGCGCGACGAAAGCATCCACGAGCGAGGCGGCAGTCTCGGCGAACTTCTGCTCGAAGAGCGCCGCAGTCAGGGGATTGCGAAACGCGAACTTCATGTTGAGCTGGACGCGACACCCGTCCGGCTTCTCTCCAACCGGAGTCAGCAGCCACTCGCCTTCCAACATCCGGAAAGGTCCGCTCACCAGGTGCATCAGAATGCGACCACGATCGGGCTCGAGCTCATTGCGCGTGGTGAACTCCCCCTGCAGCGGCCCGCGGCGCACGCCGACCGTGGCGACCACCTCACGCTCCGAGCGCGAATGCACGCTCGCGTGCGTGCACCACGGAATGAAGCGCGGATAGCTCTCGATGTCATTGATCAGCGCAAACACGCGGTCCGGCGTCTGGGCCACCAGCGCCGAGTGCTTAACCTCTCGCATGGATTGATTGTTGCAAGGACGCCCCCATTTGTCATGACTCTGCGCAGGTCTCCCCCGGGCCCGCCCCAGCGCTGCGGTACACTGCCGCTGTGTCCGTTGCGTTCCCCTGCATATGGTCAAATCCGAAGAGTCGCCACGCCTGATCGCCGAGAACCGCAAGGCGCGCTTCGACTATTTCATCGAGGAGCGTTACGAGGCGGGTCTCGCCCTGCAGGGGTGGGAAGTGAAGGCCATGCGGGCCGGACGCGCCCAGCTGAAGGAAGCGTATGTGTTCGTTCGTGGGGTCGAAGCGTTTCTGTTCGGCGCGCACATCTCGCCGCTCAACTCCGCCTCCTCCCACGTCATCGCAGACCCGACGCGCACACGCAAGCTCCTCCTCCACCGCAGCGAGCTGTCGGGTTTGATCGGTGCGGTGGAGCGTCGAGGCTACACGCTGGTGCCCCTCGAACTGTACTGGAAGAACGGCCGCGCGAAACTGCAAGTCGGGCTCGCCAAGGGCAAGAAGCAACACGACAAGCGCGCCGTCGAGAAGGAACGGGACTGGCAGCGCGACAAGGCGCGCTTGCTACGGCGTGGCTGAGCCGGGGCCCTGGCGGGGGCGCGGCGGACGCCGTGTTTTTGGCCGCAGACCCTCCGGTTGCGGTATCCTAGCGTTGACCTTGGGGGCGACCGGTTTCGACGTGGGTTGCAAACCTTCAGGGGCGTACCGAGGCGCAGTGTCCTCGTAAATAATGCTGCAAATCATAGTTGCCAACGACGACAACTACGCTCTAGCTGCCTAAACGCAGCTGACCTCTGACCAGCTCGTGCCTATGCGACTGAATCAGGGGACGCGCTCATAGGATCGCGATACGGTGTGCGACGGGCCGTGTCGTTAAGAGTCACCGTGGCTGGCGACGCGTCTTCCCTGCTCCTCGGGTAGCGCGGCGTGAGAAACAAAGAGAGAGCTACGTACGTAGAGCTTGGAGTCTAGCGCTTGCGGACGGGGGTTCGATCAAGGGTCGCGCCGACCCGTAAGGGTTGGTTGAAAACGGAGCTCACATCGGTGAAACCTGCTGCCATCCTGCTGGGGGTGGCATGGCGACGCCGAGGGGTAGGAAGAGGGCCAACCTCAGGCCTGCCCTGTAGAGACTCATAGACGCGCCGCGGGCCATTTTCCCTGGGCGCGCACTAGGATCGAGCGGCAGACTTGGCTCGATAAGACGCTCCGCATCCACACGTTCGCGAGGACGTCGAGGATGAAGGCATAGTCCAGCCTGCGGTGAAAACCGCGGAATGCGCTGTCCCCCCGCCTCCACCAGCTGATGACTCCCGGCCGAAAGGCCGGGAGCCCTCACGCCCGCCGCACACACTTGCTTCGTAACGAGTACCTCGCGGTCACACCGCGCAACGGAAGGTATACGACGTCCCAGCGCGCTGCGAAGTCGGCATTCGAGGCTCGCTTCTTCGCCGTATCGACACGAGCCAAGTCGCGGCCTTTTGCCGTGCGGCGGTCGGACAATGGGCGGACGCTCGAAGAGGCCCTGGGCCCGCAGCAGTCGAACAGGTACAACCGATTGAACGCGCGCCTAAGTCCTGACTGGAACCATCGGGCGGCTTCGACCATTGAAGCGTCAGATGAACAGCGAAGACTACGAGCTCGAGGGCGGGCGTCGCGAGCGCACGGACCGCGACGAAAAGCAGGAGCTCACTGGAGCCCGGACTCTCACCTCGATAGGCGAGCTGCCCGAGGCCGTCAACCAGTGCCGGCGCTGCTCGCTGTGGAAGACGGCCACTCACGCAGTTCCGGGCGAGGGCCGCTCACCCAGCCCCCTGATGCTTGTTGGCGAGGCGCCGGGAGACTCCGAGGATCTGCGGGGCCATCCCTTCGTCGGCCCCGCCGGGACCATGCTCGATCGGGCGCTCCTCGGGGCGGGTCTGGACCGCAAAGCGGTCTACGTGACCAACGCAGTCAAGCATTTCAAGTTCGAGCCGCGCGGCAAGCGCCGCCTGCACATCAAGCCCAGCGCGAGCGAGATCGAGGCGTGCAATTGGTGGCTGGTGGAGGAGTTGCGCCTCATCGGGCCCAAGCTGGTGATCGCGCTCGGCGCCACGGCCGCGCGCGCTTTGCTCGGCCAGGTGGTGACCATCTCGCAGATGCGCGGCTCGCCGGTGCGGCTGAGCCCCACGACGCACCTGTGGGTGACCATTCATCCCTCTCTGCTGCTCCGGATCCCCGATGATATGCGCCGGCGCGCGGAATTCGACCGGTTTGTCTCCGAGTTGAAGGACGCGCGCCGCTGGATTGCGACGCGGTGAAGCCCATCGCGCGCAGGCCGCGAAAGTCGCGCCTTTCGCGGCCGGAAACGAAGCTGATGTCCGAAAAACGGCCGCAGGCCGTTTTTCCCATTAACCAGGGTCGCGCCGGCCTCCATCGAGCGACACCAGCGAGCCGTACAGATCGGGCCGGCGATCTCGAAACACGAACCAGTTGTTGCGTAGCTGCGCGCTCTGCTCCAGATCGAACTGAGCCGTCAACACTGCATCAGCGTCCTGCGAGGCCTCGGCAATCTTGGCACCGGTCGCATCCGCGATGAACGAGGATCCGTAGAAGCGGATGTACAGGCTGTCAGGAGCCTGCAATGAGCGCTCCAGGCCGTGGCGGTTGGATGCGATGAGGGGCGTCAGATTGGCCGCCGCGTGGCCCTGTTGGGTACGCTGCCAGTGCTCGCGGGAATTCACCGGCAGCGCCGGCGGCGGCTCGGAGCCGATGGCCGTCGGGAAGAAGAACAGCTCCGCCCCCAGCAACGCCATCGAGCGCGCCGTCTCCGGGAACCACTGATCCCAGCAGATCCCGACGCCGATGCGCGCGAAACGCGTCTCCCAGACCTTGAAGCCGGTGTCGCCGGGACTGAAGTAGTTCTTCTCCTGATAGCCGGGGCCGTTGGGAATGTGCGACTTGCGGTAGGTGCCGAGATTCGTGCCATCGGCGTCGAGGATGGCAATCGAGTTGAAGAACACCGGTCCGGAGCGCTCGAAAAAGCTGATCGGCAGGACGACTCCCAGCTCACGCGCGAGCGGCGCGAAGTGCTGTACGGGGCGACTCTCCTCCACGGTGCGCGCAAGGGCGAGATGCCGGTTGTCCTGCTCGATGCAGAAGTAGGGAGCCTCGAAGAGCTCCGGCAGAAGAATGATCTGCGCGCCGCGCGCGGCCGCCTCGCGGACCAGCGCTTCGGCCCTTGCCAGGTTGGCGCCGATGTCCCAGCCGCAGGACATCTGGATCGCAGCCACCGTCACATTGCGGGCGGGACGACGGAAGTGCTCGGGTTGAGTGGACATGACCAACCTTTCAGCGGCGCGCAGCGCGCTCCGCCAGAGACTTGTTCACCTGCTCGGTGATCCGGGTGGCGGTCTCGAGCGCGGTCAGACCTGCCTCCCCGCTCACGACCGGCGCGGCGCCCGAGCGCACGCATCGCAGGAACGACTCGATCTCGGCCTTGAGTGCATCGCCCTGCTCGAGCGCCTGCTCCTCGATGGTGACCGGCAACGGCCCGGGTCCGTCTGCCGGGGCACGCTTGCGAATGACCGTCAGGATCTTCTGCTGCAGATCCAGAGACAAGTACGCATCGTCCTCGAACACCCGCATCTTGCGCTCGGTTTTCAGACTCACCCGGCTGGCGGTGGCGTTGGCAACGCAGCCGTTGGCAAATCTGATGCGCGCATTGCAGATGTCGATCTCCTCGGAGAATACCGGCGTACCCACCGCATCGATGCTTGCAATCGGGGCGCCCACGATGGTCTGCACTATATCGATGTCGTGAATCATCAGATCGAGGACTACATTGACATCGGTTCCGCGCTCCCGGTACGGAGCCAGGCGGTGACATTCCACGAAGCGGGGCGTGCGCAGGTACGGCTCGGCCGCGAGTATGGCGGCATTGAAGCGCTCGAGATGCCCGACCTGCAGCACCCGTTTGCCGCTGTCTGCCAGCTGGATGAGCTCGCGCGCCTGTGCGGAGCTCTCGGTGATCGGCTTCTCGACCAGCACGTGCACGCCGGCTGCGAGAAAGTCGCGGGCAATCTTGAAATGCGACGGAGTCGGAGTCACGACACTCACCGCATCGACCGCACCCAGCAACTCCTCATACCCGGCGAGTGCCCGCACACCGAGCTCCGTGGCGACGGCCTCCCTGGCCGGCCGGCTCGCATCGACCACGGCGACCAGCTCGCACTCGGGCACCTGGGCATATTTCTGTGCGTGGAAGCGGCCCAGATAGCCGACACCGACGACCGCTGCTCTGATTTTCTGCATGGGCGCGTATACTCTGGGCCCGCCTGGGGCTCGTCCTGGGGCGCGATCTTGCACCCTATCAGGACGCAGACCTCCGGAGCGCCGCTCCAGGGGCGAGATTAGGCCGCGCCCCGCCTGGCCTCAAGGAGTCCTGCTGCCGGTGTTCACTCGCCTCCGCCGCTCCTTCGCGGATTTGTCCTGGTTCAGCCGCGAGGTGCTCATTCTGGCGCACTGCCTGATTCTCGGCGTGACCGTCGTGCCGATCCTGATCTGGTTGGCCGGCAACCACGCGCTCGGACCCTACACGCACGGTTCCAATACCCATGCCGGCCCGCTGGCGCTGCTCGCTGATTTCTTCGCCGGCCTGGGTCGTGGAGCGCCCACTTTCTGGCTCGTCGCGCTCGGTCCCGCCATCCTGATCCTGCTTCTGCGCGTATTCGTGGCCGTCCTGCGCCGGCCCGCCTCCGCTCCGCGCTCGAATTAAGTAATACCAGCGAAATCAACCGGGTCCCTGGGAGTGTCAGCCGCTTCGCCCGGGCGCTCGGGGGGCTGACTCGGTGCCTGTGACAGCCCGGGGACTGTGAAGCGCGTCGCACCGTGCCTGGGCGTCTCCGTGACAAGCTGTATTCGCGCGGCCCCGCTCGTGCGAGGCAGCCAGCGCCGCAACCAGAAGCAACAACAATTGAGCGCGGGGACCGGTCTATGAAGCAAACGCCCCTCCAGGGTGGCGAGCAACCTCAACGGGATTCGGAGGCGCCTGGGAATGAGTCGAGCCTTGCCAGCCGTTTCAGGCTGGCCATGCTGGATGAGCATCAGGGAGAGCGGCCGGGCTACGATCCCTATGAAACCACGAGCCGAAAGAAGCACGACGTGTGGAGCAGCAAGCCGAAGCGGGCGTGAGACGGCATGGGCGCCACCTGCCGGAAGCGGCACCCTCTGCGGGAAGCGGAGCCGCGCCTGGGAACCGGCGGCTCGCCCCGAGGCTCCGATCGATTCAGCCGAGGCCTTCCCTGGTCACCGGGAAGCAGCCGTCCGCCAAGTCCGAGCTGGCCCGGGACCCTTTAACGCGGCCAATACACCCATATGGTTGCACCCAGGAGCAGCACGGTGACCACGTGTGCCGCCAGGCGCCATGCCCGGCTGCGCAGGTCACCGTAGAAGCTGGCGGCAGTGGCCGCCGCGAGGGCTGTGAAGATCGCGATGGCCTGCAGCAGAGGCGCCTGTTCGGGCGCAAACCGCTCCGCATCCCGGGGGAGGAACAGGATGACCACCCAGGTCATTACTAATCCAACGGCTAGCGAGACCGTCGAACCCATCACGATTCCGAGCAATATGGTGAGAGGACGCATGCTGCCGACCGACCTCGAGAGGATGCACGGGTCGCCTTTCAGCGTCAGGCTGGTGGCACCCGCGGCGATTTTCTGCGCTGAACGGCGGTTCCCGCACTTGCTGAGCCGAACCGCACGCTCTAGCCTTGCTCCAAAGTGTACTGCCTCAGAAACCGCGAGCCTCATGAATGCTGAATAAATCCCTTCGCCGCACGACCGGGTGGATGGCCGCCTCAGTGCTGACAACCCTGGCCGTGCTGGCGCTCGCCCTGGCGGGCCCCTCGCGCGCTCCCGCCAGTCCTTCGGTTCTGCCGGCCGGCGCGATCGCCCCGACCGACGCGCAGCGGGCGACGGCCCGCAAGGTGGGCCGTATTCTCGAGGAAGCCCACTACAGTCGCATGCCGATCGACAAGAAATTGTCGGAGCAGGTGTTCCAGCGCTATCTGGATTTCCTGGACGGCCAGCGCAGCTACTTCCTCGCGAGCGATGTTGCCGAGTTCCAGGCGTACCGCCTGAAGTTCGACGACATGATCCGGACCGGCGATATCGAGCCGGCATACGTGATATTCGCGCGTTTCCAGCAACGCAACCGTGAACGCATCCAGCACGCGATCGATCTGCTCAAGACCGAGCCCGACTGGACCGTGAACGAATCGTTCGAGTTCGATCGCGCCAAGGCCCCCTGGCCTGCGAACGAGAACGACATGAACGAGCTGTGGCGCAAGCGTGTGAAGAACGACGCCCTGTCGCTCATGCTCACCGGGAAGCAGTGGCCCGAGGTCTCCGAGCTGCTGCGCAAGCGCTACGAGCACGTCCTGCATCGAGTCGACCAGATCAGCTCCGAGGATGTGTTCGAGAATCTGATGAACGCGTACGCGCGTTCCTTCGATCCGCACTCGAGCTACTTCTCGCCGCGCAATTCCGAGGAATACCGCATCCAGATGAGCCTCAACTACGAGGGCATCGGCGCCTCGCTGCAGCTCGTGGACGACTACGTGACGATCATGAGCGTGATCGAGGGCGGCCCGGCGGCGGTCGCGCAGACTCTCAGCCAGAACGATCGCATCACGGCGGTCGGTCAGGGCCACGATGGGGAAATGAAGGACGTGATCGGCTGGCGCCTCGACGATGTGGTGCAGCTGATCCGCGGCAAGGCCGGCACGCTGGTGCGCCTGCAGGTCCTGCCCGCCGGCGCAGCTCCCGGCTCCAAGGAGAAGACCCTCGAGTTCGTGCGCAACAAGGTCACTCTCGAGGCGCAGGCCGCCCACAAGGAGGTCAAGAACATCACGCGCAACGGCCATACCCTCAAGATCGGCGTGATCACGGTTCCGGGCTTCTATCAGGACATCGCCGCCCAGAACGCTGGCGATCAGAACTACCGCAGCACGACACGCGACGTGCTCAAGCTCCTCAATGAGCTGAAGGCGGAGAACATCGACGGTCTGGTTCTCGATCTGCGCGGCGACGGCGGCGGCTACCTCCCGGAGGCCACGGCGCTCACCGGGCTGTTCATCGATCATGGGCCCGTGGTGCAGCTCAAGGACACCACCGGAAGGCTGGAGGTTCTGGATGATCCGGAGCAGTCACCGGCGTACGACGGCCCGATGGCGGTCCTGGTGGATCGTTTCAGCGCCTCCGCCTCGGAGATCTTCGCCGGCGCGATCCAGGACTACCACCGCGGAATCATCCTGGGACAGCGCACGTTCGGCAAAGGCACGGTGCAGAACCTGGTACCCCTGGATCGCTGGTCACAGAAGCCCGTCAGCGGCCAGCTCACCGTGACGATCGGCAAGTTCTACCGCGTGACGGGCGAGAGCACCCAGCATCGCGGCGTCGAGCCTGACCTGACTCTGCCCTCGCCGATCGACACCAAGGAAGTGGGTGAGAGCGCGCTCGAGGCGGCGCTCCCGTGGGATCGGATCGCGGGCGTGCCGTTCCAGAAGAGCGAGCCGCCCAGCGCGATCCCGGTCTCGGCGCTGGTCTCGGATGAAGACATTCGCGCGCAGCGCGATCCGGATTACCGCTGGCTGGTGTCCGACATTGCCGCGATCGATTCAGTACGCGACCAGCACTCGCTCTCGTTGAACCTCAAGGAGCGCCGCGAGGAGCGGGCCCGCCAGGACAAGGAGCGGCTCGACCGCGAGAATAGCCGTCGGGCGGCCAAGAGCCTGCCGCCCGTGAAGTCGGTCGAGGAGATCGACAAGGACAAGAACGAGCTGCCGGACGTCGTGCTGTCGCAGGCCACCGAGGTCATGGCCGACATGGTGACTGGTGTGCGCCCCACCTCGGGGCCATCGCAGAAGACCGCCAGGCGAAGCTGACATGCAGGCTTGCGGAGCCGGACCGCCATCCGGCCCCGCGGCTATCGCAGCAGTATTCTGAACAGATCCCAGGTGTCCTCGGCAAGGACGTTGGGCATGCCCGCCGCGCTCGCTCCCAGGGGATCGGTGTCCAGCACATCGCCTTCGGAGAAGGCCAGCGAATCTGCCGTGGGCGCCGTGTCCGCCGCATTTCGGTAACGCGCGACCGGCTTGAGTCGCTCGGTCCGACCGGTGATCTCGCGCGCAATGTTCGTGCGAACCTGGATGATCGCGCGCGCCTTCTCGATCTCGTCCATCAGCAGCTCGCACTCCTGCTGCGAGCCGTAGTCGTCGGTCACTTCACGGCGGCTGGTGGCCTCGCGCGCCAGAGTCACGAGGCGCGTCTTCGCCAGACGCAGACAGAGGACCTCGGCATAAGCGATGGCCGCGAGATTGATTGCGCGACGCGTCTCGACTGACAGCCCCGGGAACTCGGGAATCGGCTCCTGTTCGAGCACCGCGACTGCGGCGCGCGCCTCGCCGAGCGTGGCGTTGGCCGCCACGGCCGCGGCTACCGCAGCGGCAATTCGTTGCTCGACCTTGCGGCGTTTGAAATAGTGCCAGAACCGCGTCAGGCGCGCGCGCTCGCTCTCGAGCGCGGCCACAGTGGCTGCGGTCTCGGCCGCCTGCGACTCGGCGTTGCGCAGATCCTTGTCCACGGCCTGCCGCCTGGCGAACTGACGGCGGTTGTGCTCAGCGAGGTGCGCCCGCCGCTCGCGCTCATCCTGTTGGCGAGCCAGGTCCGCCACGAACTGCTCGATGAGCTCGCGACCGCACTGCCACAGTCTGCGCAGCTGGTAGAAGACGAGCGCCGGATAGGCCGTGTCGGACATGCCGAGACGGCTCTCGAGCGCGTTCAGCATCTCCTGTACGCGCTGCGTCGCTCCTTCCTGCTGCTTCATCCGGTCCTGCAGGCGATAGATCTCCTCCTGCAGCTCGCCGTAGGCTTTCTTGAGCTCGGCACGATTGCGGAAGAGCGCGAGAACGCGCCCTTCCTCTTCGGGAGGCGCCTCCTGGCGGAAGTTGAGCTTGAGAAATCCGAGTTGTCGCAGGGCCTTCATGAGAGCTGTGGCGGGAACCGCCCCTTCTCATCGGCCGGCCGTTAACCTCGCCCCGGATGAGAAGCGATGGCCTCGCTCCACGCAATATTCCAGCCACTTGTTTAGCATCAC
Source organism: Steroidobacteraceae bacterium (assembly GCA_035710545.1). Lineage (GTDB taxonomy): Bacteria > Pseudomonadota > Gammaproteobacteria > Steroidobacterales > Steroidobacteraceae > 13-2-20CM-66-19. The sequence continues at coordinate 1,949 of DASTDD010000114.1, read as the reverse complement.
GTTGCGGGCCCAGCGCTGATCCAGTTCACGCTCTGCGTGGCTGCGCAAGGCCTTGAGAACCGGCTGGTTATGGCTGCCGGCCCAGTCCTGCGCCTCGGCGAGATGCGCATCGTGATAGACCCGCACGCGCATGTCAGGAAGCTGCTCTTCGCCTGCGGCCCCGGCCAGCACATACGTCAAATTCAGGGTAGTCGTATACGGCGAGCGTTCCGCCAGCGTGAGAAGGAGATCACAGTCTCCGGGCACGACCGAGCGATGCCGCCCCGTGAATGTTGCGAGTCCGCCGACCAGCCAACCGAGTCTGATGTAGTTGCTTTCGTACAGGCCCATCAGCGCCACGAAGGTGCGCGGCCGGGCACGCCAGGAAGCCGGCGCCAGCGTGTCATCGAACGCAGCCCGTGCGACGATGCGCGCGCTTCGTGTAGGTCTCGATTTTGTGACCGGCTTCAGCATCCTCCTGACTATAACGCAGCTCGTGGGTCGCGCAAGACATGAATTGCGCGAATTTCATCGGCGCACAACTCGCCTGCCAACGCACGCACGAATCGTGCCATCGGCGGCAGTTTCGCAGGATTATTTACCGCGATTGTTTCACGGTCGCAGACGCCGCTCGATACCCGAGGTGTTCAGGATCCGACTCGCGATCTCCTCGATGGAGCACTCGGTTGTATCGAGGCAGGGAATCGCATAGCGCATGAACAACGCCTCGGCCGCACGGACCTCGTACTGCACCTGCTGACGCGAAGCGTAACGACTCTCGGGACGGCGCTCGTTGCGTATTTGTTGCAGTCTCTCGGGCTTGATCGACAACGCGAACAGCTTGCGCCGATGGGGCTCGAGCCTCTTGGGGATACGGCCAGCCTCGAGGTCCTCCTCCGTGAGCGGATAGTTGGCGGCGAACACCCCGTATTGCAATGCCATGTAGAGGCACGTCGGGGTCTTCCCCGAACGGGATACGCCGACCAGTATCACATCGGCGTGGGAGTAATCCCCGCCCGTTCCGTCATCGTTGGCGAGCGCGAAGTTCGTGGCGTTGATGCGCGCAGTATAGGCGGCAGTGTCGGCCATGCCGTGGGCACGCCCGGCGCGGTGCGTCGAGCGAGTGTTGAGCTCGCGCTCGAGCGGACCGACGAAAGCGGCGAAGAAGTCCAGGAACAAACCATTCGCCGTGAGCACGATGTCGCGCAGGTCATCCTGCACGAGCGTGCTGAAGATGATGGGGCGCAGCCCCTCCTCTTCGGCGGCGCGGTTGATGCGCCGGACCGCTTCCAGCGCCTTGTCAACCGTCGACACAAATGGCAAAGTCACGGGTCGAAATTCAAGGCCTTCGAACTGCGTCATGAGACTGTGGCCCATGGTTTCCGCAGTCACGCCGGTCTGGTCAGAAACGAAAAAAACGGTTCGACGACTCACGGCGCACGTCCCGCACGGTTTGCTCGGTGAGAGTGGAAGTTGCCACCGTCGCGCGGTCAGGGCAAGTGCTGTTCCTGGCTTTCCTACGTTGCCAATCTCCTAGGAGTACCTTTGAACACATACGTGATCCCTTTCGAGCGGCTGCGCATGGGCGACGTCGAGACAGTCGGCGGCAAGAACGCGTCCCTGGGGGAAATGATCAGCTCACTGGCGAGCCTCGGTGTGCGCGTGCCGGGTGGGTTCGCCACTACGGCGCAGGCCTACCGCGACTTTCTCAAGCAGGGTGGGCTGGATACGCGTATCCGCGAGGAATTGGCTTCCTTGGACGTCGATGACGTTACGGCCCTCGCCGCGACAGGAGCGCGAATCCGCGGCTGGATCATGTCAACGCCGTTTCCGGCGGAGTTGCAGAAAGCGGTCACCGACGAGTTGGCACGGATGAGCAAGGGGCAGGAAATCGCTGTGGCAGTGCGCTCATCGGCCACCGCGGAAGATCTGCCCGAGGCCTCGTTTGCCGGCCAGCAGGAAACATTCCT
>DASTDD010000113.1:0-17021 GCA_035710545.1 Steroidobacteraceae bacterium | reverse complement strand
CAGCGCCACCGCGGCCACGGCGACCTCTGTGCCGCGGGTGTGATCGGAATACCCGACCGCCACTCCGAGACTTTCGCGCAATGTCTGCATTGCGCGCAGGTTCACCTCCGCCATCGGCGCCGGGTACTGAGTCGTGCAGTGGAGCACGGTGATGCGCTCCCGGGCCGTCCCCGCCGCAACGAGAACTTCGAGAGCGCTGCGCACCTCCTCGAGATCCGCCATGCCGGTCGAGAGAATGATCGGCTTGCCGTACCGGCCGATGTGCCGCAGGTACGGCAGATTGGTGATCTCCCCGGAGGGAATCTTGAATCGCTCCAGGCCGAGGCTCGCCAGAAACTCGACACTCGGAATGTCGAATCCCGTGGAGAAGAATCCGACGCCGCACTCGCGACAATGCGCGATCAGCTCCTGATGCAGCTCCCGTGGCAGCTCGAGCCGCTTCAGCATCGAGCGCTGCGACTCCGCGGCATCGGTCGTGCGCGCCTGATAGTCCGCCTTGAGCGCCTGCGCGGTGGCGAGTCGTTCCGCATCGAAGGTCTGGAATTTCACCAGGTCGGCCCCGGCGCGGGCCGCGGCTTCGATCAGCCGCCGCGCCATGGCCGGATCGCCGTTGTGGTTGACGCCTGCCTCGGCGATCACGAGGGTGCTCATCGACCCGCCTTGTCCGGCAGCTGTGTGCCGGATTCGCAATCGGCCAGAACGAGCTGGCCCATGCCTACGAGGCAGCGCTCGCCAATCGCGACTCCCTCGCGAATCCGGCTGCCGCTGCCGATGAACGTGCCCGCCCCCACACGCACCCCACCGTTGAGCACCGCCGCGGTCGCGACGTGGCAATGGTCCGCCACCACGGCGTCGTGTTCCACCAGTGCCTGACTGTTGATGATGCAGTTGCGCCCCACCCTCGCGCCGGCATTGACGATCGCGCCATGCATGACGATCGTCCCGCTGCCGAGGAAGGCGTGCGCCGACACGTAGGCACGCGCCGACACGATCGCCGGCAGGATGTACCCCAGCCGCTGCAGCAGCTCGAACAGCCTGAGGCGCGGCTCCGCCGAGCGCACGTGGCCGACCGCCACGAGCGCGTGCTGAAAGCGGCCGAGCAGACCGGCCAGATCCTCATCCGCTCCCAGCACGGGATAACCGAGAAGCTGTTTGCGCTCCTCGCCGGCAGACACCACGAGGCCGGCAACCTCCCAGCGCGCATCCTGCTCAATCACGTCGATGCAGGCCGTCGCATGGCCTCCGGCGCCCATCAGCAGGAGCGGGGTCTTCGTCAACGCCGAGCCTCCAGAGCGAGCTGAGCGCTGCTTGGAATATTCACAATGCGCTGCGCGAGCGACTCCGCGACAGGCAGGGGCATGCGCGGACAGGACACGAACATCGGCAGCCGGTGATTCAGCGTCCACACCGGCCGGGTCATCAGCCCTGTGTCGTTGGTGGCCATGAGCAGCGCATCCCTGCGCTCCTGCGAAGGCTGGTCGAGCATGAGCGTCTGGAGCCAGTAGTTGCTGCGGCAACCGGGCGGCTCGCTGAGCAGGCGCACCCCCTCCAGAGGCGCGAAGGCCGCCTCGTAGAGGCGATGCAGACGGCGCTTCGCTTCCAGCAGCGCGGGCAACTGCTCGAGCTGCGCGCACCCGAGCGCCGCGTTCAAGTTGGGCAGCCGGTAGTTGTAGCCGAGCTCGTCGTGGCCGAATTCCCAGCGATGCGGAACCCTCGCCGTGGTCGTCAGGTGCTTGGCACGCCGCGCCAACCTGTCATCGCCGGTGAGTATGGCGCCGCCACCCCCGGTGGTGATGGTCTTGTTGCCGTTGAAGCTCAGGGTTCCGAGCAGACCGAGCGTACCGGTGTGCCGGCCGTGGTAGAGGCTGCCGAGCGACTCCGCCGCGTCCTCGACCAGAGCCAGATTGAAGTCGCGCGACACCGCGAGCAGAGCGTCGAGGTCCACGGGATGTCCGAACACGTGCATCGGGACCACGGCCCGGATGATCCGGCCCGTCTGGCGATTCACACACAGGCCGGCGCGTCTCTCGGCCACATGGCTGAGATAGTCGCGTAACACGCCTGCATCGACCCCGAGCGTCCGCGGCTCGCTATCCACGAAATGCGGCACCGCTGCGCAGTAGGCGATCGCGTTTGAGGTGGCGATGAAGGTCAGCGCCGGGACGAGAACCTCCTCGTTGGCCTGTACGCCGGCCAGTTGCAGGGCCACATGCAGGGCCGCCGTTCCGTTGACGACTGCCACCGCATGCCGCGAACCCGTGTAGGCGGCGAGCTCGGCTTCGAAACGATCGACAAACGCCCCGACGGAAGACACATAAGTGGAGTCGAGGCACTCCTTCAGGTAGGTCCACTCGTTGCCGGCGAAGTGCGGCTCATGCAGCGCCACGCGGTCTGCCGTGCCGCCCACGACCGAACGGATCGCGCCGACGACGCGTTCGACCAGATCGCGGGGCTCATACATGGCGTTGATGGGTGTCCTCCGGCTCAGAAGTTGTAGCGATCGGCCTTGTATCTCGCGCGATGCGCAGGATCGCGGAACCAGGCGATCGTCTCGGACAAACCGCCTCGCAGACCTTCCATTCCCGCGTACCGCGGCCGCCAGTGAAGCAGCTGACCGGCGCGCTCGTTCGAGGCGAGCAGGCGATCCACTTCGCTCGAGGTCGGCCGCAGCCGCTCGGCATCGAGCTCGATCTCGATCTGCGCCCCCATGAGCTCGCCGATCAGCTCCACCAGGGCTGCGATGGAGATCTCGTAACCGCTGCCGACGTTGATGACCTGACCGATCGCCGCAGGGGCCTCGAGCGCGGCCAGGAAGCCCGCGACAGTATCCGCGACGAAATTGAAGTCGCGCGTGGGCGCGGTGGCGCCCAACCGGATCCGCCGCTGCCCGCCCTCGATCTGCAGGATGATAGTCGGAATCACCGCCCGCGCCGACTGCCGCGGCCCGTAGGTGTTGAAGGGGCGCAGGACGGCGACGGGTGTGCCGAAGGAGCGATGGAAGGACAGCGCAATCTGGTCCGCCGCGATCTTCGTCGCGGAGTACGGGGATTGGGCCTGCAGAGGATGCTCCTCGGTGATCGGCACGAAGCGGGCGGTGCCGTATACCTCGCTCGTGGAGGTATGGATCACCCGGCTCACTTCCAGGTCCCGCGCCGCCTGTACGACGTTGAGTGTTCCCTTCACGTTGGTGTCGACGTACGTGTCCGGGGAATGGTACGAGTACGGAATGCCGATCAGCGCGGCAAGATGCAATACGGTGTCGCGATCACGCATCGCCGTGCGCACGCCGTGCGCATCGCGCACGTCGCCCGCAAACACGTCGAACTTTCCCCTGACATCGGCGGCGCAGGAGTCGAGCCAGCCCCAGGAGTTGAATGAGTTATAGAGCACGAACGCGCGCACGTCGTGGCCGGCGCGCACCAGCGCCTCGGTGAGGTGCGAGCCGATGAAACCATCCGCGCCGGTGATGAGGATTCTGGACATGGCTGCGTGAACTGTCCTCAGTACTGTTGGGCCGCCTCGGCCATCTGCCGGAAGCTCTGGCTGCGTTCGAGCAGCTGCTCGTAGGGAGCCTGGGCCGCCACGCGGCCGTTCTCCATCACGACGATGGAGTCGCACCGGGCGACGCTCGTCAGGCGATGCGCGATCAGCAGGATCGTGAGCTCGCGGTCCAGCTCCTCGATAGCCGCCATCACCGAACGCTCCGTGAGGTTGTCCAGTGCGCTGGTCGCCTCATCGAGCACCAGCACGCTCGCTTCCTTGTACAGCGCCCGGGCAATTCCCACGCGCTGCCGCTGCCCACCGGAGAGGCGGATGCCGCGCTCGCCGACCAGCGCCTCATAGCCCCCCGCACGACTCTCGATGTAGTCGGCGATCTGAGCCCGGTGGGCGGCGTGCCGCACACGCTCCATGTCGATCTGGTCCCTGGGAACACCGAAAGCGATGTTTTCCGCGAAGCTGCTGTCGCACAGATAAATGCTCTGCGGCACGTGCGCGATCGTCCCCTGCCAGGCGCGCGCCCGCGCGCCGCTGACCGGAAGGCCATCCACCAGCACTTCGCCTTCCGTGGGGGCGAGCAGACCCATCACCAGGTCCAGGGCCGTGCTCTTGCCGCTGCCGGTTCCCCCGACCAGCCCGATTCGCGCGCCCTTGGGAATGGTCAACTCCAGCCCGTCGAGCACCCAGGGGCCCTCACGGGTGTAGCGAAAGCGGACGCCGCTGAAGCGCACGGAGCTCTTGAACGGCAGCGGCGGTGGGGGCGGCTCGAGCAGCTCGGCCGGCAGGGGCTGCTCGATCAGCTCGATCGTGTCCGCGAGCGAGGCGTGGTTGCCGGCGATGCTCGCCCAGGCCGCAAAGGCCTGTTGCAGTGCAGGCAGCAGCCGCTGTGCGCCCAGCGCCAGAGCGCCGAGCACCGGCAAAGCGGTTGCCACCCCGCGCTGCTCGCGGGTCATCCAGAAGGCAATCGCCGAGATCGTCACCATTCCGAGCGCCTCCATCGCGAAACGAGGGCTTTGCGCGATGAAGGTGTTCTCGGCTTGTGCGCGCCGCCACAGCCGGTCCGCACGCCGATACGCCTCGCAGTAAATGGGTTGGGCCCCATCGAGCAGGACGTCGCGGATGCTGCCCAGCCCCTCCTGAAGGGCCTTCACGACACGGGTCTGCTCGCGTGCAATGCGCTCGCTGTTGCCTCGCAGGCGCCGCCTCGTCAGCCACGTTACCAGTCCATAGCTCGCGCCAAACCCGACGCTGGCGATGAGCGCCACGCCCGGGTCGATCGCGATCAGGGCGACCGGCAATGCCACCACCAGCATGAGCGAGCTGAGCAAAGTCATCAGCGGTACGAGTACGCCGAGAACCGTACCGCCGACCTTGTTGGTGATTCCGCTGATCACCTGGCTGCTGTTGCGAGCGATGTGAACGCTGTAGGGCTGGTACAGGGTGCGCCGATAGACCTCGATGCTGATATCGGCACCCGTGGCGAACGTGTACCGGGTGCTCACCCACAGCAACACCATGCGGATGGCGCCGGCGAGCAGCGCAAGCACGCCAAAGCCGATGGTGAGCAGCAGCAGCAGGTCGGCCCGCGAGGTGACACCCAGGACGTGGGTGATGTCGGCGACGAAGGCATATCGCAGAACCCTGTCGGGGGCCGTGATGACGCCGAGAAAAGGCAGCACGGCACCGAGGCTGACCACCTCGGCAAAGGCACTCACCAGCATGAGCAGCAGGATCAGCATGAACTGCCGGCGGCGCCGCCTGCTGAGCAGGTGCCACAGACGCGAAAAGACGGCGGTGGTGGAGGCCCGCGACGACAGCCTCGCCACGCTCATGCGCCGCCTGTCACCGCCCTCTGGCGGTGACTGTCAGTGCCGGCGCGAGCTGTCCGGCGCACGCAGGCCGTCATAGAGGAAAGCGATGATTGCGCCAAGGAGGCCCCCCAGCACCATGCCCGTCAGCGCGAGCAGCGTCCGCTTCGGGCTGATGCGGATCTCGGGCGCGGTGGCGGGATCCACCACGGTGAATGCGTACTCAGCCCGCGCATTCGCCAGGGTCAGCGTCTTGGTCTGCGATTCGATCAGGTCGTACAGCAGGCGCCGCAGCTCGACCATGCTGGTCTCCTCGACCTGCTTCTTGAGATAGTCGACGCTCCTGCCCGCGACATTGAGCGTTCGCGCACGCACGGTGTCGTTTGCCAGCGCGACGTAGGCGTTCGCCCATTGGGCGGCCACATGCGGATCGGTCCAGTCGATGCTGATGGTGGTCGTTCCCTTGAGCTTGTCCTCGTTGATCTCGAGCACGCTGTGCGAGAAGCGCTCCACGGCCTGATACAGGGTCGCCGGCTTCTTCGGATGGGGTAACAGCACCCCCACCAGGTTGTTGCGCTGGATGAACTCCCGCACCAGGTTGCGTGAGCCAAGAATGGCCATGCGCTCGTGGTCCTGGTCGGTGTCCCCGAGCGCCACCCCCGCGAGGCTCGCGAGGCCGCCGAGCGAGCCGCCCATGCCCCCCAGGCCGCCGAAGGTGGGATCGTGAGTCTGGGTGACCACGACGTTGGCCTGAAAAATGGGCGTCGCGGTCAGACCGTACGCGATTGCCGCAGCGGTCAGAATCGCGGTCGCTACGCCGACGATGATCTTGTGCGCCCACGCCGAGCGCACCACGGCAATGATGCTGATTTCATGGCCGTCCGCGACGGTGGGGGCTGCAGGGCGCTGGCTCAAGTTCACCGATCACCTGGGAGACGCATCTTGGAAATCGAAAGTATACAGGCACGGCCGCCGCCGCCGCGCCCGGGCACGCTACCGCCCTGCGAGGATCCGCGGATCCTCGCATCGCTCTCGGGCCGGGCGGCCGTGCCACCGGCTGGAATGCGCGCAGGCGCGCCCACCCGCTTCTAGCGCGGAACGTTCCGCTCCGCTTCGATCCGCATCTGCTCGATCTCGAGGCGCAGCTTCTCGTACTCGCCTATCTTGATCTTGAGGAAGCGCAGCGTCAGACGCGCCTTCTCCTCGATCCCACGCGGCGTCAGCAGGTACATGTAGGCGGCCTTGTTGTGGCTGTTCTTGAAGTTCGCCGCCTTGATCCATCCCTTGCCCAGGAGCGCCCGCACGCAGTAATTCACCTTGCCGAGACTGATGCCGAGCGCGCGCGCCACATCCCGCTGGCTCATCCCGGGATTCGCCTCGAGCAGGCGCATGAGCTTGTAGTGGGTCTCCTCGTTCAACATCCGACGAAGCCCGCCAGCAGTCGTCTCGGCGCGACGTATCCGACCGGAACGCGGACGGTTGCGTGCTGACCCAGGAGGCTGAGCAGCAGGATGACCCGCTCTGCGCCGTCCTCTCGCTCGAACACCCCTTCCAGCCCCTCGAATGCCCCCCGGGTGATCCGCACGGGGTCACCGCGGCCGAGCGGGGTACGCAGCATAAGCCGCAGCAATCCTGAGACGGGATCGGCGCGTGCCCGCAAGTCTTCGACGACCGCATCGGGAACGACACCGTACTGGGAGCCGAAACGCACGATCCCCGTGACGCCAACCGAGGAGCGCACAGGACTCAACGATTGCAGACCCTCGCACACTCTCGCGAACAGATAGCGTGGGAAAAGCGGTGCCACCCGCTCGGTCCAGGTGCCGCGGCGGCGGACCGGCTGGCTGACTCGCGGCAGGTATACCTCGTAGCCCTGCCGGCGCAGATTGAGGCGCGCGACCTCCTCCGCAGAAGCCTTCGTGTGAATCAGGTACCAACGCAACATGTGTGCGTGAATGCGCGCGCTCTCTCTGGGCGCAACCCTGCGTTCATTGGTTGAACGCACTCAGTGTAGGCACGTCGTGACCCAATGTCAACGCGAGCCCCGGCGCGGAAGGATTCCGCGCCGGGGCTGGTATCGGGCGCTGCGTGAGCGCGCTATGTCAGAAGGAGTGGACTGCTGCCGCAGCGATTGCCACGTTGTAGATGATCTGCGTCACAGCCTGCCACAGAGGCAGGGTTGGCAGGTGCTCGGCATTGAGCGGCACGACCACCGTATCGCCGGGCCTGATGGGCGTTGCATCCCCATGGAACCAGCGCGAACCCTCGTTGGCGACGACGCTGCCGTCGGCACGCACGACATAGACGCGGGCGCTGTCGGCGCGGCGCGTCTCGCCGCCGCTGAGAGCGATGTAGTCCGAGCGACGGAACCCCGGCCGGAACAGATGCGAGGTTGAAGTCTGGACCTCGCCGATGACCGTGACCTCCTGCTGATACTTCGGCACGAGCAGCTCATCGCCGTCGCGCAGCATGACGTCGTAGACGGAGCCCGGCGCATTCCCCAGGGCCGCCTTCAGATTGATGACCAGCCTGCCGACGGCGCGCGTGGACCGCAGTTGCTCCAGCAGGCTCTGGCCCACGGTGAGCGCGGTCGCCGCCTGCGCCTGATTCGAGTTCGCTCCCTGCAGTGCCATGAAGGCGATGTCACTCTGCATGCGCTTGGCGAACATGTCGAGTTGCTTCTGTTCGCGATCGCGCAGCTCCTTGCGCGTGAAGACGGCACCCTCGACGAAGGCGAGATCCGTGAGGCCGCCCGCCCGCAGCAGCACCGATTTGAGCGTCTCGCCACGCTTGATGGAGTACTTGCCCGGGAATCTGACTTCGCCGCGCAGCACCACCTCATCCTGCTCATCCCAGGCCTGAACCTCCTTGATGCTGAGGGTATCGAAGGGCTCGAGGCGGATGTTGGCCTTGGGGTCGTTTTGCAGCGCCGCGGCCAGGTCGACCTCGATCAGCTCCGCCCGGCGCGAGTCTCCGTTGACGATGTTATAGCGGGTGAGCTCGGCCTTGCCGCGGTACGCCGCATCGCTCAGGCTGCCGCCCGCGCGAACGAGGTCGCGCACCGTCATACCTTCCTCGAGCGGATATTCACCCGGCACGTTCACGCGCCCCTCGACGCGCACGACATTGTCCGGCTGCGTGCTCGTGGCTTGCAGCCGCAGGTCATCCAGCAGCGGCTGAACTACCCGATCGCGGCTCGACTGCAGGTCGAACACCATGATGCGATCTCGTGGCATCAGCAGCACGTCGGCGGGCGAGTCGGGCGCCTTCAGGGCGGCACCCAGGTCCGCGGAGAGGACGACGATGCGCCGATTCGGCGGCAACTCGCGCCGGATCAGCAGGTAGTGCTGGTCGGCATTGGGCCGCAGCTCGTCCACCGAGTGAATCACGTCGGTGAGGCGCAGCCCATCGTGATAGGCGAAGGTCCCGGTTGTGTAGACGTAGCCTTCCACTTCGATGGCGGCATCGAGCGTCGGCCGAAGCCTGGGCACGTGCAAGGAGTCACCGTCGTGAACCGGCTGGTTGCGGTTCGCCCCGCTGAGGTCCACCTCGAGCACGACACGATGCTGCTGCGCGTCGATGCGCGTGAGTGCGCCTTTCAGGCGGTCCGCTTCCGGCGTGAGGCCGCCCGCCAGCTCGAGCACATCCGAAAGCGTTGAGCCGGCCTTCGTCTCGTAGATCGCTGCCCTGCGCACCTCGCCATCCACGGACACGGTCGGTCCCACCGGCGGTATGAAAATGACGTCGCCGGGCAACAGTTGCGCATCATCGGTGGAATCACCGCGGATCAGCATGTCGTACAGATCGAAGTGGCGGACGAGCTCTCCGCGGCGCTTCAACTGGATGTTCCGCAGCGAGCCCTGCGTGAGCACCCCGCCCGCGGCAAACAGAGCTGAAGTGATCGTCCCGAGCCCGCTGATGGTGTAGGTCCCGGGGTGCTTGGCTTCCCCCAGGACGAAAACGCGGATCGTGCGCGTATCGGCCATCGTGACGCTGGCCCGCACACCGTTCATCTGCCGGGCGACGCGTCCCTCGATAGTCGCTCTCGCCTGATCGAAGGTCTGGCCCACCACGCTGATCGGACCGAGATCCGGGAACTGGATGCGGCCATCGCGGCCGACCTGCAGCTCGATCATCCGGTTCTGATTCCCGTACAGCTGTACTTCGAGCTGGTCCCCGGCACCGATCACGTAGTTCGCCGGGACGGGGACGTTGGTCACCGGGGCAAAAGTGGTGATGCTGCGGTCAAACAGCTCGTAGCCAAACGGATGCAGCGAGCGGGTGCCCACCTTGCGCAGCGGCAGCTTCGTCACCCGGATGAACAGCTGACGCAGCGCGGGCTCGACACCCAGCCGCAGGCTGGCGAGCTGCTCGGTGAGGCCGCCCAGTGGTATGGGCGCAAACCCCGGCAGGTAAAGGGTGCCGTCGCGCGAGAGCTGGTAGGGATTCTTGGAGCGGATCAGATTGATCAGCCGCTTGCGCTCTCTCTTCTCCTCATCGGTCAGCTCCGGGGGGGGCTGCTCGGAATTGTCGCCGTTCAGCTGCGCGACGAGGTTCTGCTGCGACTCCGGGGCGTAGCCGCCCGCGGTGGCAGTGACAGGCGCCCCGGCCGAGCTGCCCAGCGGCGCCGCGGCCTGCCCCATAGCCGAGGCATTCCCCTGCTGATTGCTGCCGTTGGCGCCAAGGGCTGCTGCGGCGCCCGCTGCTCCACCCAGGCCGGGATTCTGCTGCAGCGAGGAGATGACGCTGGGGGGGAGCTCGGAGGTGCCTCCCGGCGTGGAGGGCTGCGGGGTCGGTGTCAGGTGCAGCGCCGGCAATGGATTGGAATCGATCGTGATGACTACCCAGTCCTCTGCCTGCAGGTAGGGACTGAGGCGGTCGATCTCCGCCTGCTCGCTCGGGGTGGGCTCGTGCTGGCGCTCCTGGCCCATCTCGTTCTGTTGGTTCTCGCCGTTGCGCCGGCCATTGCCGTTCTGGCCGTTGTTCGAGCCGATGCCCAGCTGATTCATGATGGCATCGCGCTGGTCGGGACTGAGGCCCTGCAGAACCTGCTGCTCCAGGTCGGAAATGCTGTTGCCGCCACCGGAATTGTTGCCGCCCGTGGATTGGGCGAGTGCGGCACCGAGGGGGAACAGGCAGGCGATGCAGCTCACCAGCATCAGCCGCAGGGCGGTCGATCGTCTCACGCTCTCAGATCCCTTCACTTCGGCACGGAGGCGCGATTCTACTCAAGCCGGAGGCGCAGGAGTGAATTACGCACATCCGAGCGGGGAGCCGCTCCGCTGGCGAGCGTCGGGGAACACACCCGGGGATGCAGCGGCGCCATGGCGCATCTGGCGCCCGGCCGTTATCCTGCAGCGGGTTTCTCCTCGGACGAATACACGAAGAATGGCGAAGAGATGTGTGTCCGGCCTGATCGGGCTGGGCCTGCTGGCAGGGCTGCCCACCGCCGTCCTCGGGCGCGGGGTCTCGCCCTACCTGCCCCTGAATCTCGAGCCGGAGATCGAAAGCCAGATCGAGCGGGTGCTGATCCTGGCCGATGAGCCGGTCATGACGCGGCCGATCGCCGCGGCAACGGTGCTCGATGCGCTCCCCAAGGCGTGTCGGATCGACGCTGCCCTGTGCCAGCGTGTCGAGCGCTACCTGTCCCGCTACACCCACAATTGGGGCGTGACCGAGGCCAGTCTGGAAGGAGCAGCCGCGAGCGGCGCCGGCGATCGCACGGTCGATCCAGACCGCTACGGAATGCGGGAGGCCAGTCACTGGGATGCCTCCGCGCAGGTGTACGTTCAGCCCGGCGATCACATGCTGCTGGACCTGGGAGCGGTCGCCTACGAGGGACGCACCTCCTTTACCGGCTCCATGGTCAGTCTTGGCTGGAGTGGGGCGCAACTCGACATCGGCTTTCGCCCACACTGGTTCTCGCCCATGTCTGACAGCAGCATGCTCATGAGCACCGAAGCGCCCACGATGCCCTCGGTCACCCTGTCGAACTATCAGCGCCTCACCTCGTTCGGGCTGCACTACGAATTGTTCGCTGCCCGCATGTCCAATTCCGATCGCATCGTGTTCGAGCACGGCTTCACCAGCGGCCACCCGCGCCTGGCGGGGTTCCACCTCGAGGCGGAGCCCGCGAGCGGCTGGTCGATCGGCACCAGCCGGCTCGTGCAGTACGGTGGGGGCGCCCTCGGCGGAAGCTCGATCCACAGCCTGCTGGATGCGTTCTTCAAGCCCTCGGCCGCGCAGACCATCAGCGCCAATCATCAAGCATTCGGCAACCAGGAAGCCTCGGTCACCAGTAGTTTGCTCTTTCCGGGAAAAGTTCCATTCTCGGTCTATTTCGAGTACGCCGGTGAGGATACCTCGCGCGGCAGAGACTACCTGTTGGGCAACTCATCCCTGTCCGCCGGCATTCATTTCCCGCGTCTGTGGCAGCACTTCGATCTGACGCTGGAGGTGACCGAGTGGCAGAACGCGTGGTACGTGCACACCGTCTACCTTGACGGCATGACCAACTACGGGCTGGTCACCGGCAACTGGTTCGGGGACCAGCGTGTCTTCGGTGACGGCGTTGGGGGACACAGCAGCATGGCGCGCCTCAACTACGAGCCGCCGTTCGGCGGCCTGATACAGCTGCGCTACCGGACGCTGCAGAACCAGGAATACGGAATCTACAAGAATTATCAGCGTTACCAGGATGTGTCGCTCGGCTACTCGCGGCCTTGGCTGGGAGTCGTCGTGGGCGGCGAGGTGGATGCGGGACGGGACGTGTTTGGCCAGAGCTTCACGCGCCTGGCCGGCTACATCCGCTACGATGAGGGAGGCGCGCTCAGCTCATTGCGCGAAGCGCTCGAGGGCTCGGATGAGGGCGGCGGCGAGAAGGCAGGTGAGCTGTTCGTCGATGTGGGTGCCAACGCCAGCCGCCAGAACATCGACCTGACCACCGCCGCGACGCGCCACAACGGTCCGGTGGACTCAGGTTACCACCTCGCACTGGGCGCGCGGCGTTTCGTGTCGGATCACAGTGACCTGGGGGCCCGCCTCGAGTTCGACAACGTGCAGGGACACAGCCTGATCGGCGCGCGACTGCTCGACTACCGCTACCGGTTCAACAATCCGCTGACCTTCAATCTGTTTCTCGGGGCGGCACGCTACGATCTGGCGACTCCGGCCTATGGCTTCTACTACGGCGTCGGCACGCAGTGGCGCAATGTGTTTCCGAACTGGGATCTGGGTGCCGACCTGCGCTACGCCAACAGCGTAGCACGGGATCACCTGCTGCCCGGTGACCCTCCCAACGTCGGCGCGCGGACGGACAGCTTCTACAATATCTCGAGCATCACACTGTCCATCAGCCGCCACTTCTGAGTGCCGGCCCCCTTGGCCCGGGCGCCCAATCCGGCGCCGGCCGCTTCCTTGACTGCCGGAGCGACCTCGAGCGCGTGTTCGCTCCGCGCGATCAGCGCCGTTCACGCAATCGGACGATGTTGGCGAGGAGCTTCGCGACCGCGGGAGGCGCCGGATGCGCCCCGCCCGGGTCCTGCACGGCCGGAGTGAGCTGCTCGGCGAGCTTCTTGCCCAGCTCCACGCCCCACTGATCGAAGGAGTTGATTCCCCAGATCACGCCCTGCGTGAAGACCTTGTGCTCGTACAGGGCTATGAGCTTGCCCAGCGTCGGCGGGTCGAGCTGGGCGAACAGGATGATGCTGCTGGGTCGGTTTCCGGGGTGCACCTTGTGGGGGGTCAACGCGTCGATGCGTGCAGGTGGCAGGTTCTGCCGCGCGAGGTCTTCGCGAACCTCCTCGGCCGAGCGGCCGTTCATGAACGCCTCGGCCTGCGCCAGACAGTTGGCAATCGCCAGGTTCTGTTGATTCTGATCCGCGGACGAGGAGCGCGCCGGCAGCAGGAAGTCGAGGGCCGCGCGCGGCGTACCCTGATGGAGCAACTGAAAGAACGAGTGCTGCGCGTTGTCTCCCGGCTCGCCCCAGACGATGGGTGCCGTCTGCCACTGCGTCGCGCTGCCCTCGAGCGTCACGCTCTTGCCATTGCTCTCCATCTCGAGCTGCTGCAGGTAGGCCGGGAGCCGCTTCAGGCGATCGTCGTAAGGCAGCACCGCGTGGGTGGGAAGATTCATGAAGTTGATGTTCCAGACTCCGGCGAGTGCGGCCAGCACGGGCAGGTTGGACTGCCACGGCGTGCTGCGGAAGTGCTCATCCAGCTCGTGGCCGCCGCGCAGGAATTCGAGGAACTGGTCGCGGCCGATCGCGATCGCCAGCGTGACGCCGATCGAGGACCAGAGCGAATAGCGGCCGCCGACCCAGTCCCACATCTGGAAGCGGTAGTCCGGATGCACCTTGAACTCGTTCATCGCCTGATGGTTGACGGACACCGCCGCGAAGTGGGCGGGCACCGCCTCTTCGCCCAGCTTGGTCTTGAGCCAGTTGCGCGCGGTGCGGGCGTTGGTCAGGGTCTCCAGGGTGATGAAGGTCTTGGATGCAATGATGAACAGCGTCGTGGCTGGATCGGCCTCATCCAGCACATCATGCAGATGGTTGCCATCGACGTTGGATATGAAGTCACAGTGCGGGCCGCCCGCGGCATAGCGGTGCAGCGCCTCGACCGCCATGGCAGGCCCCAGGTCCGATCCGCCGATGCCGATGTTGACCACCCGCATGAAAGGTTTCCTGGCGCTACCGACGATCTGCCCGGTGCGCACGGCCTCGGCGAATGCCAGCATCCGCTCGCGCTCGGCCATCACTTCACCTTCGATCGCCGAGCCTCCGATCCCCCCGCCCGGGGGCTGCCGCAACGCAACGTGCAGCACCGCCCGATCCTCGGTCACGTTGATTCTCTCGCCGCGCCACATGGCATCGATGCGCTGCCGCAAGCCGACCGCATCGGCGAGCTCGGCAAGCTTGGCCAGGACGATCTCGTCGAGGCGCTGGCGCGAGAGGTCCATGTGCAGGCCCACTGCCTGGCGCCAGAAGCGCTCGAACCGGCCTGGATCGCGGCTGAACAACTCGGAGGTGGGTGTAGCGGCCAGGCGCGTGGCGTGAGTTGCCAGATCGGCCCACTCGCTGGTGCGGGGGCCCGGGGTGGTTTGCATCGGAAGCTCTCCTCTTGGGGTACGCATCAGGCGAGCGCAGCCCCGCCCGCGTCCGGTCAGCCCCGGCTGTAAAAGCCGGCGATCGTATCGACGACGTATTGTAATTGCGTTTGCGTGAGCTCCGGATAGATCGGTAGCGCGAGCGTCTCCTCGGCGGCACGCTCGGACAGAGGAAAGTCCCCGGCGCGATGCTTCAGGTAGGCGAAGCATTTCTGCAGATGAAGCGGTACCGGGTAATAGATCTCGGTCCCGACCCCATTCGCGTTCAGGTGCTGGCGCAGCAGGTCGCGATCGCGCGCGCGGATGACGTACTGATTGTAGATGTGGCGCGCGCCCGCGGCGGCCGGCGCCGGTGTGTGAACCGCCCGACCGAGGTCGGCCTGCGCGAACGCCTGGTCATAGAAGGCTGCATTGCGCCGGCGCCCCGCCGTCCAGGCATCGAGATGCTTCAATTTGACATTCAGGACGGCGGCCTGCAGCTCATCGATCCGGAAGTTGCCGCCGATCACCGCATGGAAGTACTTCGGCTTGCCGCCGTGCACGCGCAGGATCTCCAACCTGTCCGCCAGCGCGGGGTCATTGGCGACGCACATGCCGGCATCGCCGAAGGCGCCCAGGTTCTTGGTTGGGAAGAATGACAGGCAACCGACATCGCCGTAGCTGCAGGCACGCCTGCCGCGCGCGTCCTGAGCTCCAATCGCCTGAGCGGCGTCCTCGATGACTCGCAGGTTATGCGCCTGGGCAATCTCCATGAGCGCGGCCATGTCTGCCATCTGCCCATACAGATGCACCGGCATGATTGCCCGAACGCGCTGACCGGCAGCCGTGAACAGATCCCCTCCGCGAGACTCGCAGCGTGTCTGCAGGAACGTGCGCACGCCATCGGGCGCCAGGTTGAACGTCGCCGGATCAATGTCACAGAAGAGCGGAACGGCTCCTGTCCGGGCGATCGTCCCGGCCGTGGCGAAAAACGTGAACGGGCTGGTGATGACGGCGTCGCCCGCGCCGATGTCGAGCGCCATCAGCGCTATCAGCAGCGCATCCGTGCCGGAGGACACGCCTATGCCGAAACGGCACTGGCTGTAAGCGGCGATGGCCGATTCCAGCTCCTTCACCGCGGGTCCGAGGATGAAAGCCTGGCTGGCGCAGACCCGGGCCATGGCGGCCTGGAGCTGCTCGGCCAAAGGCTGGTACTGCAGCTTCAGATCGAGCAGCGGAACCTGTGTGCGGGAGGTCATCTCTTCGTATGCCCATAGTAGTCGCAGAACCACTCCACGAAGCGACGCACGCCGGTCTCGATGGGTGTCGCGGGGCGATAGCCGACGTCGCGCACCAGGTCGTCGATGTCGGCAAAGGTCTCGGGCACATCGCCCAGCTGCATCGGCAGGAAATTCTTCTCGGCCTTGCGCCCCAGGCATTCCTCGATGACTTCGATGTAACGCATGAGCTGCACCGGCTGGTTGTTGCCGATGTTGTACAGGCGAAACGGCGCCTGGCTGGTTGCGGGGTCGGGCGCATTCCCGTTCCACGCAGGGTCCGGCTGCGCGATGCGCTCGCATGCCCGGACGACGCCCTCGGCGATGTCCTCGACGAAGGTGAAGTCCCGCTTGTGGTGTCCGTGATTGAAGACGTCGATCGGCTTGCCCTCGAGAATGTTTCGCGTGAACAGAAACAAGGCCATATCGGGGCGTCCCCACGGTCCGTAAACCGTGAAGAAGCGCAGTCCTGTCGTCGGCAGCTTGAAGAGCGAGGAATAATTGTGCGCCATCAGCTCGTTCGCACGCTTGGTCGCCGCGTACAGCGACAACGGATGATCGGCGATCTGGTGCACACTGAAGGGCATCCCGGTGTTCGCCCCGTAGACCGAGCTGGTCGAGGCATAGACCAGGTGCTCCACCTGATTGTGCCGGCAGCCCTCCAGGATGTTCAGCGTCCCGGTGACGTTGCTATCGACATAGGCATGGGGAGCCTCGAGCGAATACCGCACGCCCGCCTGGGCCGCCAGATGGATGACGCGGGGGAACTTCTCGCGCTCGAACAGTCTCGCCATGCCCTCGCGGTCGGTCAGGTCGAGCTTCTCGAAGCGAAACGCTGCCTTCATCTGCAGCTGCGCGAGACGGGCCTTCTTCAGGCTCACGTCGTAGTACTCGTTCAGGTTGTCGAGGCCGACGACCTCGTAGCCCTTTTCCAGCAGACGCAGCGTCGTATGGAAACCGATGAAGCCGGCGGCGCCTGTCAGGAGGATCTTCATAACCTTCCATCCACGTCCGCGGCCGCAAAGACGTGCTTGATGTCATACACGACGTGGCTCTTGCGGCACAGGCGGCGCACTCCGCGCGCGCCGAGCTCCTTGAACTGCCGATGCGCGACCGCGACCACGGCGACGTCATAGGTATTCGGGCTCAGCTTGCGGATCGGGCGCAAGCCGTATTCATGATGGCACTCGGCGCCGTCCGCCCAGGGGTCATGGATGTCCACGCGCGCACCGAATTTCTGCAGCTCGCGCACGACATCCACCACCTTGGAGTTGCGGATGTCCGGACAGTTCTCCTTGAAGGTGATCCCCAGCACCAGCGCGCGCGAGCCGTTGACGTGAATGCGCTTTTTCG
>DASTDD010000112.1:0-3792 GCA_035710545.1 Steroidobacteraceae bacterium | reverse complement strand
GGTGTACATCACCGCGCTCTACGACGAGCTGGCGCGCCTCACCCCCTCGCCGGTGGTCGAGCTCAACCGCGCCGTGGCCGTGGCCATGGCCTATGGCCCCTCGGCGGGGCTGGAGCTCGCCGACCGGCTGCAGGCCGATGGCACGCTCCGGTCGTATCATCTGCTGCCGTCGGTGCGCGGCGACCTGCTCTCGAAGCTCGGCCGTTACGAGGAGGCGCGCGCGGAGTTCGAGCGTGCCGCGGGGCTGACCCAGAACGCGCGCGAGAGCCGCCTGCTGCGCGACCGCGCCGCCGCCTGTACCCATCAGGAGACTTCGAATGTCGTACATGTTGCTGATAGTTGAACCCCACGGCCAGCGCCGCCAGCGCTCGATGGACGAGGGCCAGGGCCTGTATCAGCGCATGGTCGACTACGGCGATTCGCTGAAGAAGCAGGGGCTCCTGCTCGCGACCAACTCGCTCAAGGAGCCGGCGGTGCGGCTCAAGGTGCGCGACGGCAAGTCGAGCGTGCTCGACGGCCCGTTCACCGAGGCCAAGGAGTTCATCGGCGGGTTCTACCTCTTGTCGTGCGGTACGCGCGACGAGGCCCTGGCGCTCGCCGGGCAGTGCCCGGCGGCCGAGTGGGCCACCATCGAGGTACGCGAGATCGGGCCCTGCTACGAGTGACTTGGCGCAAGCTGCCGCGCTGCGTAAGTCCGCAAGAGGGTTGCCAATGACCCCCACCATCACCGCTTTTGCGCGCTCGCCCGATCGCGGCAGGGGACTGGCGCGCGACATGCGCGTGCGCTGGGCGCTCGAAGAGGCGGGCCAGCCCTATGACGTGCGTCTGGTCTCATTCAGCGAGATGAAGGAGCCCGCGCATCGCAGGCTCCATCCCTTCGGGCAGATTCCGACCTACGAAGAAGGCGACCTCGCTCTGTTCGAGTCGGGAGCGATCATCTTCCATGTCGCGCAGCGCCATGCGGGGCTGCTGCCGGACGATGCGAATGCCCGGGCGCGCGCGATAACCTGGATGTTTGCCGCGCTCAACACGGTGGAGCCGCCGATCATTGAACGCGAGGCCGCCAGGCTCCTGGAGCACGACAAGAGCTGGTACGAGGCCCGCCTGCCCATCCTCGAGCAGCGCGTCCGGGTGCGGCTGGACCAACTCTCCAGCCGGCTCGGAGACGCCGACTGGCTCGACGGTGCGTTCAGCGCCGGCGACCTCCTGATGGTGACGGTGCTGCGCAGGTTGAGCGCCGCGGATCTCGTGGCGACGTATCCGAACCTCTCCGCCTACGTCGCCCGGGGCGAAGCGCGACCCGCCTACAAGCGGGCATTCGATGCTCAACTGGTGGTTTTCACCGGCAGCAAGCCCGCGGCTGACTGACAGGCGTCCGCTCCAAGCGAGGCGATCGTGGTCTTCGCCAAGCAGCTTCGCGACGGAATCCGCCAAGGCGAAATCACTCGCACGGTCCGGATCTGGCAGCGCTGTCACGTCAAGGTCGGGGGTCGCTATCGCCTGGGTGACGGCCACGTCGTGGTCACGGCCATAGTTCCGATCACGCTCGCCGACATCACCGGGTCGTTAGCCCGGCAGTGTGGATTCAAGGGCGTCGTGGATCTTCTCAAGGTCGCGAAACACGGCCCCGGGCGCAACGTCTTTCTCATTGATTTTCACTACGAGAAATGACGACCCTCGGAATGACACGAGTCGGGGCGCTGAGGGCACGTTCATATGCTGGTGAGTGCCCTGAAAAGGCGCGCCTGCCGCCTGGAGATCTCAACCTCCGGACCGTCGCGCAGTTGCGCATGGAGGCGCCCGTTGACGCCCGCCTCGATACCTTCGATGAACTTCAGGTTGATGATCTGGCGCCGGTTCGCGCGGAAGAACTGTGCCGGATCGAGGCGCTGCTCGATGGCCGACAGACTTCGGCTCAGCAACGGCTTGATCTTCCCCCAGGACAAGCGAACGCAATTGCCCTCTGATGTGAGCAGTTGCACTTCGCGCAGCGGCACGAACCAGCAGCGCTCCCCATCGCGAATAAACAGCTGCTCCAGTACCGACCGGCCCTTCGCAGCGGGTATCGTCTGCGCTCTCCGGACCCGATCCAGGGTCGAAACCAGGCGCCGCGGATCGATCGGCTTTAGCAGATAGTCGAGCGCACTCACCTCGAACGCGTGCACGGCGTGCTCGTCGTGCGCCGTCGTGAAAACCACTTGCGGTACGTGCTCCAGGCGCGCAAGCAGATCGAAACCCGAGCCGCCGGGCATCTGGATATCAAGAAATATCAGCTCCGGATGCAGTGCTTCGATCAGCGCCTCGGCCTCCGCCGCACTGCCAGCTTCGCCGACGATCTCCATCCAGGGGAATTCCGCGAGCAGGCGCCTCATCTCACGGCGCGCCGGCGGCTCGTCATCGACGATGATGACCTTCATTTTCCCACCGGGATGCGCACAGTTGCGGTCGCCAGGTCCGGCTGTGAAAGGTCGAGCGAAATGCCGGCGCCTGGGCCGAAAATCAGCCGCAGCCGCTCGGCCGAGTTACGCAGACCCGTTCCCGCGGCTGCCCGCACGACGCCGGCCGGACGTGAATTCACCACTTCGAGGAGAAGCATGCCGTCGCGCACCACTGCGTCCACCCTCACGCGACCGCCCCGGGGGAGCTCGGCAATGCCGTGCTTGATCGCATTCTCCACCAGCGTTTGCAGCAGCATCGCCGGAATACCCACCGCGGCGGCCTCGTCGCTCACGCTGTAGTCAACACTCAGTCGGTCCTCCAGGCGCAGCGATTCGATTTCGAGATAGTCGCGAACGACTTCGAGCTCCTTGGACAGAGGCACTATCTCGTGCTGGCCCGCGTTCAACGCATAACGCAGTGTATTGGCAAAGCGAGTCACGATGACCTGGGCTACCTGCGGATTGTCGGCTATGAGCGAGCGCACCGTGTTCAGGGCGTTGAAGAGAAAATGGGGGTTGAGCTGCGCTTTCAACAGCCGCAGCTCAGCCTGTTGCAACGACCGTGTCAGCTCTGACTGTCGCAGTTCGGCGTCCCGGCGCCGCCGGATCGACAATGCGACAAAGTAGAGCGCGAGCCAGAGTGCGAACAGAGTCGTCCAGTTGGCCCATTGATGCACAACACGGATGAGCGGACCGAAGTGAAGCTGGATATTCGGGGCCACCTGTTGAATGAGCGACTCGGAGCTCTGCAGCGAGGATACCGAGGTAAGCGGAGACACCAATCCGAGCGGCAGCGCGAGGAGCAGACTCGCTACCACGATTCGCGGCACCAGCCTGCGAAGACCGTACGAGCGCCAATTGTGAGCGCGGATATAGGCGCGCAGGCGGTGGGTAAAGAGCAGGCCGATGCCGTTGAGAACCAGGATCTCGATGCCCAGTCGCGCCCAGGGAAGGTGCATGAGCGAAGCACCGGCACCGAACTGCAGAGTCGAATAAAGACCCCACCCTCCGAGCTGGCAAAGCCAATAACTCCGCGATGCGGGCGGCCGGCTCACGGCATGTGGTGAGGCATCCATGGGCACTGCAATGTATCGCCCGTGGGTTAGCCGGGCAAAATGCCGTGGCGAGCGGTCCGTAGACCGCAGCGGACGGTCGCAGCGCCTCCCTTACCGGATCAGAGAGTTCTGCGGAACTCGGTACTGGGATCGCCGTGTGATCAGACGCATGTTTGGTGCGGCACCGACCCGGCCGCAGTAGGCGGCGCGGATCGGTGGCTTCCGGCGCGAGCCCACCTGCGAGTCCCGGCCGCAACGCCTGGCTGTGAGCCGGCGCTATCACGCTGAGTTGCCATTGC
>DASTDD010000111.1:0-2296 GCA_035710545.1 Steroidobacteraceae bacterium | reverse complement strand
ACGCTGGTGGTGAATCCAAGAGGAGGTATCAATGAGCAGCAACGGTCTCAGCCTTTGTGGCGGTGGGAGTGAAGCTCTTCGACGCTCATCATGGCGTCGCAGGTGCCCGCGTACTTCACTAGCTCGGCCATGCGCTTGCGGCGGTTGAAGTCCTGAATCGCCGCCACAATCGCCTCGCGCTTGGTCTTGGCGCGCGCAAAGCGCATGGCATCCGCCAGGTCCCCTTCTGGAATATCTACAGTGGTTTTCATGATTCCAATACTCTAGCAGGCGGATTCCAAAACTAGTAGCTTTGGAATCCAGGAGGCGCGACCTCATATCCTCACGGCGATGATCAGGAGGGCCAGGACAGCTCAGTCTGAGGGAGGGGAGCCGGGGCAGCCGCGCCTCGGCCGAGGGGATCGTGTATTATCCGCCCACTTTTTATACTGGCTCAGACCGGGCCTCGAATGCCAGGGCTGGTGCCGGCTCTTGATTCCGCCCGTGGAAGGCTCGAACCCTTCCACACCAGCCATTGCCGGATGGGCAGGCGCGCCGGCAGGCGAGCGGGACTGACGCACGCGGTGGAAGAGGAACTGTGAGCACGACGGCCGATACGCTGGCATTGTTCGCTGGCAACGCCAATCCGGCGCTGGCGGCGGACATTGCGCGCAATCTCCAGACACCGCTGGGGCGCGCTTCCGTTGGCCGGTTCAGCGACGGCGAGGTCAATGTCGAGCTGATGGAGAATGTCCGCGGACGCGACGTCTTCATTGTGCAGCCCACCTGTCCGCCGGCGAACGACAGCCTGATGGAGCTGTTGGTGATGGTCGATGCCTGCCGGCGAGCATCGGCGGCGCGCATCACGGCGGTGGTGCCTTACTTCGGCTACTCGCGCCAGGACAGGCGGCCACGCGCGACGCGCTCGGCCATCACCGCGCGGCTGGTCGCGAACATGATCTCGGGAGCGGGCGTCAACCGACTGCTGACGATCGACCTGCACGCCGACCAGATCCAGGGGTTCTTCGACATCCCCGTGGACAACGTGTATGCCTCGCCCGTGCTGCTCGGGGATGCGTGGAAGCAGGCCTACACCAACAAGATCATCGTGTCGCCCGATGTCGGCGGCGTGGTGCGCGCACGGGCCTTCGCCAAGCGGCTCGATGATGCGGAGCTGGCCATCATCGACAAGCGGCGCCCGCGCCCGAACGAGTCGAAGGTGATGAACATCATCGGAGAGGTCGAGGGCAAGACCTGCATCCTCGTGGATGACATGGTGGACACGGCCGGCACGCTATGTCAGGCAGCTCAGGCGCTGAAAGAGGAAGGGGCGACGAAGGTCGTCGCCTACATCACGCACGCCGTGCTGTCGGGAAACGCGGTGGAGAGAATATCCAAGTCGGCGCTCGACGAGCTGATCGTGACGGACACCATCCCGCTGTCGGCGCAGGCGCGCGGCGGCGGCCGCATCCGCCAGCTGTCCGTGGCCGCGCTGCTGGCCGAGACGATCCGCCGTATCCGCGACGAGGAGTCGGTGAGCTCGCTGTACGTGGATTGAAGCGCAGCGGGCAAGAGCCACGCCTTTTGCCCGCGTGCTACGAAGTGTGTCCGCCGAAGGGCCGCAGGCCGCTTCGGCCAATTGAGAAGGTGTGCCGCTTCTGGTCGCGGAAGCGGCGCGTTGTTGCGATAACTGGAGATTTCAATGCGTATTTCATTCACTTTCGGGGCGGACCCCCGCGAAGCGCATGGCAAAGGTGCGAGCCGCCGCCTGCGTCACGCAGGCAAGGTGCCGGCCATTCTCTATGGGGGTCACAAGGAGGCGGAGCAGCTGGTGCTGGATCAGCAGAATCTGCTGACGATGATCGGTGACGAGCGCTTCTACTCGTCGATCGTGCAGGTCAATGTCAGCAACGGGACGCAGCAGGAGGCGATAGTAAAGGACGTGCAGATGCATCCGGCGCGCAACGTGGTGGTGCACGTCGATCTGCAGCGCGTCGTCGAGAGCGAGCGCATCCGCATCAAGGT
This sequence comes from Steroidobacteraceae bacterium, assembly GCA_035710545.1. Classification (GTDB taxonomy): domain Bacteria; phylum Pseudomonadota; class Gammaproteobacteria; order Steroidobacterales; family Steroidobacteraceae; genus 13-2-20CM-66-19. The sequence continues at coordinate 292 of DASTDD010000111.1, read as the reverse complement.
GCCGATCCACTTCAAGGGCGAGACGATTTCCCCGGGGGTCAAGACCCAGGGCGGTGTCGTGTCGCACATGCGCACCGACGTCGAGGTCGTCACGCTGCCCAAGGATCTCCCCGAGTTCCTCGAGCTGGACCTGTCGGCCATGAACTTGAACGAGACGAAGTTCCTCTCGGACATTCCGCTGCCCGGAGGAGTCAGCATTCCGGAGCTGACACACCGCAACGCGCCGGTCGTGTCGATCCACAGCCCACGCGCCGAGGAGCCGGAGCCAGTCGCCGCGGAGGCCGCGGCCGTT
>DASTDD010000110.1:0-59556 GCA_035710545.1 Steroidobacteraceae bacterium | reverse complement strand
TTCCCGAGGGGCGATCCGGGTTGGGCATCCTGCGCGCTTCCGCAGCCGCGGCGCGCCCCGCGCCGATCGTGCTGCGCGGGGAAGTGCGCACGCGGGCGCGCGAGCGTGAGCTGCTGATCCTGACCAAGGCGAATTCGACTGCCACCGTGCACCGCGGCGAATATCTGGACTACGTCGGCGTCAAGGACTTCGACGATCGCGGCCGCGTATGCGGTGAGCACCGCTTCCTGGGCCTGTGGACGTCCACCGCCTATCATCGCAGCCCCCGCGATATCCCGGTCCTGCGGCGCAAGGTGCAGCAGGTCATCGAGCACTTCGGTCTGGATCCGCAGAGCCACGACGGCAAGGCGGTGCTCAACGTACTCGAGACCTATCCGCGCGATGAGCTCTTCCAGGCCGCAGTCGAGGACCTGATCCGCATCGCGCGCGGCGTGGTCAATCTGTACGAGCGCCGCACCGTGCGGCTGCTGGTGCGGCGCGATCCCTATAATCGCTTCTACTCGTGCCTGATCTATGTGCCGCGGGATCGCTACAACACGGAGGTCCGCCAGCGCATCGAGCAGATCATCCTCGAGGGCTTCGCCGGCAGAAGTGTCGAGACCCAGGTGCAGATCTCCGGATCCAACCACGCTCGCGCGCACGTCGTCGTTCACACGGACCCGGAAAGCAGGCAGAAGGTCGACCTCGCTGCCATCGAGCGCCGGATTGCCGAGGCGGCGCTCACCTGGACGGACCGGTTGCGCGAGGTGTTGATCCAGCACAAGGGCGAAGCCGGCGGCCTTGCCCTCGCAGGCCGCTATCGGCGCTCCTTTCCGATGGCCTACGAGGAAGATGTCGAGCCGCGAGATGCCCTGGACGACCTGGCCGATCTAGAAGCGTTGCGGGAGCCGTCGGCGACTCCGGCGGATGTGAAAACCGGCGCCCTGCGGCTGAGCCTGCACCGGCCGCCCCAGCAGAAGGCCGAGCGCGTGCACCTGAAGATCGTCAAGCTGGGCGATCCGGTGCCGATCTCCGACCTGCTGCCCATGCTGGAGAACTTCGGACTGCGCGTGATCTCCGAGCGTCCCTACGAGCTGGCGTGGCCCGAAGGAGGCGCGGCCTGGATACAGGATTTCGAGCTCGAGCATCGCGACCGCCTGCCGATCGAGATCGCGCGGGTGGAACCGACATTCAAGGAAGCCTTCCTCGCCGCATGGCGCGGGGATGTCGAGAACGACGGCTTCAACCGCCTGCTGCTCGTCGCCGGACTGGCCGCCCGCGAGATCGCTGTCCTGCGGGCGTATTGCCGCTACCTCCTGCAGACGGGCGTGCCCTTCAGCCAGGCCTACATGGAGCGGACCCTCGCTGCCAATGCGGCCATCGCCCGGAACCTGATCCGGCTGTTCGAGCGACGCTTCGACCCGGACAGGACGGCGGCCGCGCGCGGCGCGCCGCGCGAAGCGGAGAAGCTCGTCGCACAGTTGCGCGCCGACCTCGACTCGGTGACGAGCCTGGATGAAGACCGCATTCTGCGCGCATACCTCAATGTCGTCGAAGCGACGTTGCGCACCAACTTCTATCAGGCGGACCGGTCGTACATTGCGTTCAAGCTGGACCCGGCGAAGATCCCGGACCTGCCCCTGCCGCGCCCCAAGTTCGAGGTATTCGTCTACAGCCCGCGGGTCGAAGCCGTACACCTGCGCATGGGTTACGTGGCCCGCGGGGGCATCCGCTGGTCGGACCGGCGGGAGGACTTCCGCACGGAGATTCTGGGCCTGATGAAGGCCCAGAACGTCAAGAACACGCTCATCGTCCCGGTCGGAGCCAAAGGCGGCTTCGTCTGCAAGAAGCTGCCCACCGGGACACGCGAGGAGATCCAGGCGGAGGTCGTCGCCTGCTACCAGACTTTCATACGCGGGTTGCTCGACCTGACCGACAACATCGTCGCCGGCAGGATCGTGCCGCCGCCACGGCTCGTGCGTCGCGACCCGGACGACGCCTACCTCGTCGTGGCCGCGGACAAGGGCACGGCGAGCTTCTCGGACATCGCCAACGCACTCTCCCTGGAATACGGCTACTGGCTCGGTGATGCCTGCGCATCGGGCGGCTCGGCCGGCTATGACCACAAGAAGATGGCCATCACCGCGCGCGGCGGCTGGGAATGCGTGAAGCGGCATTTCCGCGAGATCGGTGTTGACATCCAGAAGCAGGATTTCACCGTGATCGGGATCGGTGACATGTCGGGCGACGTGTTCGGCAATGGCATGCTGCTGTCGCGCCACATCCGCCTGCAGGCCGCCTTCGATCACCGGCATATCTTTCTGGACCCCGCACCGCAGGCCGCCACGAGTTTTGCCGAGCGCCGGCGCATGTTCGACCTGCCGCGCTCGAGCTGGGACGACTACGACCGCAAGAAGCTCTCGCGCGGCGGCGGAGTGTTTGCCCGCTCGGCCAAGTCGATTCCGCTCTCGGCCGAGGCCGGCTCGATGCTCGGCATGACGAGCGGCTCCGCAACGCCCAACGAGATCATCCGAGCGATACTGCGAATGCCCGCCGACCTGCTGTGGAACGGCGGCATCGGGACCTACGTCAAGGCAAGCGAAGAAACCAACGCCGAAGTGGGCGATCGTACCAACGACGCGGTGCGCATCAACGGAATGGAGCTGCGCGTCAAGGTCGTGGGTGAAGGCGGCAACCTCGGTTTCTCACAGCGTGGACGCGTCGAGTACGCCCTGGGCGGCGGCCGGCTCAACACGGATTTCATCGACAACTCGGCCGGCGTGAACACCTCCGACGTCGAAGTCAACATCAAGATCCTGCTCAACCCGCTGATGCAGGCCGGCAAGATCACACGCGGCGAGCGCAACAAGCTGCTCGCGCGCATGACGAACGAGGTCGCGGCGCTGGTGCTGCGCAACAACTATCTGCAGAGCCAGGCGATCAGCACGCTCGAGCTGCAGGCCGCCGCGCGCCTTGCCGAATACCAGCACCTGATCCGCACCCTGGAGCGCTCGGGCGAGCTCAACCGCGCGCTCGAGTTTCTGCCGCCCGACGACGAGCTGGGCGAGCGCCGCAAGCGTGGCGCGGGACTGACCCGTCCCGAGCTGTCGATCCTGCTCGCCTACAGCAAGATCTGGCTCACCCACCACCTGCTGGACTCGGATGTCCCCGAGGATCCGTATCTGTCCTCGGAGCTGGTGCGCTACTTCCCGGCCCCGGTGCAGGAGCGCTTTCCGCGCGCCATCGGCCAGCACCGACTGCGCCGCGAAATCATCACGACCGCCACGACCAACAGCCTGGTGAATCGCATGGGGCCGGCCTTCGTGCCGCGTGCTCAGGAAGACTCCGGTGCCGAGCCAGCGCAGATTGCGCGCGCTTACACGGCAGCGCGCGAGATCTTCGACATGCGCGAGACATGGGCCGAGATCGAGGCGCTCGACACGAAGGTCCCCGCGAAACTGCAATACTCGATGGCTTTCCAGACGAGTCGTCTGCTACGGCACGTCACCTACTGGCTGCTCGCGCATCGCAAACGCGAGCTGCAGGTGGATGCGGCAGTCGCAGAGTTCCGTAAAGGTGTCCGGCAGTTGCAGGCCGAGATCACCGAGGTGCTCAGCGGCTCCGACCGAGAGCGCTTCGAGAAGGTCCGCCGCGAGCACCTCGACGCTGGAGTGCCACCCAAGCTCGCCGAACGCATAGCCAGCCTCGGCGCCCACAACGCCGCGCTGGATATCGTCGAGATTGCCGCCCATCACGAAGTCAGCGTCGCGGAAGCGGCGCGGGCGTACTTTGAGGTCGGCGCGCGGGTCGGACTCGACTGGCTGCGCGAGCAGATCGAGCAGCTCTCGGTGGAGGGGCCGTGGCAGGCGATTGCCCGGACGGGGCTGCGAGGGGCCGCCATGCGTATTCATCGGCGCCTGACCGAGCGAGTGCTGTCCAAAGAATCCGGCAATGCTGCGGCCCGCGTGAGCGCGTGGGCGGAAGCCGGCCGCGGGGACATTGCACTGTGGCAACGGACGCTGGCCGAAATGCGCGCTTCCGGCGCCAACGATTTCGCGACGCTGTCGGTCGGGGTGGAATCCGTTCGCAAGCTCGCCGACTGAGAGGCCGCAACATGCCTGGAAAGCTGATCCTGGTCCGTCATGGCCAGAGCGTGTGGAACGTCGAGAACCTGTACACCGGCTGGACGGACGTGGATCTGTCGGAGCAGGGACGGCGCGAGGCGGCGCAAGCCGGACGCGAGCTGTTGCGCGAGAAGCTCGATGTCAACATCGCCTTCACGTCAGTACTCAAGCGTGCGATCCGCACACTCTGGCTCATGCTCGACGAGATGGACCGCATGTGGATTCCCGTCGAGCGCTCTTGGCGTCTCAACGAGCGCCACTATGGCGCGCTGCAGGGACTCAACAAGGCCCAGACCGTGGAAGAGCACGGCGCAGCGCAGGTGAAGATCTGGCGCCGCAGCTATGACGTACCGCCGCCGAAGCTCGACGGGGATGACCAGCGTCATCCGCGCTTCGATCCGCGCTACGCAGACGTTGACATCGCGGAGCTCCCCGCGACCGAATCACTGAAAGACACGTTGCATCGCGTCCTTCCCTACTGGCACAGCCGTATTGCGCCGGAGCTGCGCGCAGGGCGCAACGTGCTGGTGGCCGCGCACGGCAACAGCCTGCGGGCGATGGTGAAGATGCTGGATGACGTTCCGGAGAGCGAGATCGTCGAGCTCAACATCCCGACGGGAGTCCCGCTGCTGTATGAGCTCGACGCGAAGCTCAAGCCCACCGGTCACCGCTATCTGGGTGATGCCGAGGCGATCGCGGCGGCCACGGAAGCGGTCCGGCGTCAGACCGAGAAGCGCTGAAGTCAGTCAGCCGTCCACTTCGCTAGCCACCCCGCGAGCGCCTGCACGGCAGCGACGCGAAAGCTATCGCAGCGAGAGGTTTCAGGCGGCCCAGCCGTCGTAGCGGCCGTTGAACTCGGTGGCCAGCGCCGTCATGCGGCGGCTCTGGGCCTGGATGTCGGGGACGATCAGTCGCATGGGCTTCGTCGCGTGCAGGCTCAAGGGCAGCTCCGTGGTGTCCGCCATCGGCTTCGTGTCCACGCTGAAGCCTTCCGGCTCGAGCCGCGCCCGCACGGCCTGGCAGGCCGACTCGTCGGGCAGCGCAAGAAAGAAATCCACCCTGTAGTCATTGAAGGGTGCATAGCCCTTGGAGCGCAGCTGCTCGATCATCCGCGCATCCCAGCTTTCGACTTTCGAATTCTGGATCTTGCGGAGCTTGAAATAGATGCGCGCGACGATGATGCCGCCAGCGATCAGAAATGCGATGGTCGTGGTGAGCATGCGCCGTTGCGCCGCTAGCGCGGACCCCATTCCGGGGCACGCTTCTCGAGAAACGCGTTGATGCCCTCCATGCCTTCGGCCGTCGCCGACTGCGACGCAATGGTCTCGCTCTCGAGAACCATGTGGGATTCCAGCGCCCCGAGAGAGTGCGCCATCAGGCGCTTGGTCTTGCCTATGGCCCCGGCCGCCCCCACGGAGAGCCGTTCGGCGATGTCAATTGCCTCGTCGATGAGCTGCGTGTCCTCGACCACCTGGTTGACGAGCCCCCATTCGAGCGCTTCGGCTGCCGACAGCGCGCGGTTCAGTAACAGCAGCTCCATCGCGCGCCTGGCGCCAATGGCACGCGGTAACAGGAACGACGTCCCCGCGTCCGGCGTCAGGCCTACTCCCGTGTAGGCGAGGTTGAAGCGGGACGTCCGGGCGCAGATGGCCAGATCGGCCATGGCCACCAGACCCACCCCCGCGCCGGCCGCTGTGCCGTTGACGGCGGCGATGACCGGCGCATCCATCCGCACGAAGTGGGAGATCGCCGCATGCAGGTAACCGGTGAGCTGGCGCAGGTAGCCATCCGGGGCGACCCCTTTCGCGACCATGGCGCGCAGATCGCCCCCGAAGCAGAAATGGCGGCCCGCGCCGCTCAACACGACCGCGCGGACGGAGGGATTGCGGTCGCAGGTCATGGCCGCGGCCAACAGGTCCATCGCGGTCTGCAGGTTCAGCGTGTTGGCGCTCTCAGGGCGGTTGAGCGTGACGAGCGCCACGGCGCCGCGGGATTCGACCTGAACGTTGGGAGCGGACATGATGCGTGCCTCACTCGTCGGGGGCGATCGTGACGCGCAAGCCGGCGAGCGCCGGGGTGAACTCAATCTGACAGGAGAGGCGCGAGTTCGACTCGTGATGCGACAGCTCGGCGATGAGCTCGCGCTCATCCGACATCGGGGCCGGCAGTTTGCCCGTCCACTCCGGGTCGACATATACGTGACACGTCGCGCAGGAGCACATGCCGCCGCAGATGGCCGCGACTCCGTAGTCCAGCTCACGCAGCGTCTCCATGACTTTCAGCCCGGTCTTCGCATCGACCTCGTGCTCGACTCCGTCGCGATCGACGACACGCAATAGCGCCATGAAACAACCTCTGCAACCGAAGGGTGTCGGCGGGCACAGACCGGCCGCCGGCAGCTAGTTTGCCGATTCGACGCGTGGGGCGCCAGTCGGACGCCGCTGGCGCACCGGGGACTCGCCGCTACCCTGTCGGGCCGCGCGCGATGCGCAGGGACAGGCGTCCCTCCGCATCGAGCTCCGCCTGCGTGGGGGCGAGGCGCTGGCGCCTTTCCCGGTACCACAGCCATGTATGCAGATCGAACAGCCACACGGCCGCCCGCAGTTGTGGCGCTTCGACGCCGCACAGGCCGACACGTTCCAGGAACATCGCGGCGCAGGCCCAGGCGCTTTCGTAGTACGACAGGACACAGGCGAGGTCCAGCAACGGATCGGCTACCGCAGCACATTCCCAGTCGATGAGTCGCAGTCCCGCCGGGCTTTCGATGAGGTTCGATGCGTGCAAGTCGTGATGGACGATAGTCACCGCCCGGCGCGCTGCCCCCGACAGGCGCCAGGCCCGCTCGGCTTGCTCCAGACAGGCTCCGAGACTGCCATCGGCGGGCCGGATTCGATCCACGTAGGCGCGGAGCGCGAGCAGCAAGTCGAACCGTCCACAGGATGGCACCTCGAGAGCGTGCAGGCCTCGCAACGTGTCAGCGAGCTGCCCCAGCGAGCCAGGGCTGGCGAAATCCTCGGCCGCCCACAGCCGCCCTGCCACGAACTCCGTGATCATCCAACGGTCCTCACGGTCGGCCGCCACGATTCGCGGCGCGATGCCCGCAGCCGCCGCCCGGGCATGCAGCGCACGCTCGACGGACCGGTCCGCCGCGAGCCACGCGTCCGTCACGGGACTGAAACGCAGCACGTACTGCCCAGCGCGCGTCGAGACACGATAGCTGCGATTCACACGGCCTCCCGACAATCGAACGACGCCGACGTCGGAATCCCCCGCCACATAACCCGGCACGTATTCCAGGGCCTCCCGCAGCGCCGGCCCGGCTTCCGGGAAGTCCTCGGAGCCGGCCGCTGCCCGGGCGCTCAGATCGCCGGCACCAGAGTGCGATACGTTTTCAGCCATCTCAGGAATCCAGCCACCGAAAAGCCCAGGTAGACCACGGACAGAAGCGCCAACAGGTACAGGTCCTGCATTGCGAACAGGAATGCAAGCGTCGAGTCAATCGCCAGCCAGTAGAGCCAGTTCTCGAGCTTGACGCGCGCGGCGAGCCAGGTGGCGAACAGGCTGCCCCACGTCGTGAGCGGATCCAGGAAGGGCCATGCCGCCTGCGTCTCGGCGGCCAGCCATCGAGCGGTGAGTGCGCTCACCAGCAACACACTCAGACACGCGAGCACATGCTTGTATAGAGGCCAGGTGCCGACCGGCGGATCGCCGTGCGCCCGTTGCTCGCGCGACCAGTGCCACCAGCCATATCCGGAGACCACGACATAGTAGACATTCAGCGCCGCCTGCATCGGCAGGTGACGCTGCCAGGCAAGCCAGATCAGGATCGCGGAGCTTGCGCCACCGGCCACCCAGCACCAGCGACTGCGCCGGATGGCGAGCAGCGAGTACGCGAGACCCAACGCGACCGAGAGCGCTTCGGCCGGGGTGGTCGCCGCCAGACCCGCGAGGAGCGTCGCGGCAACATGGTGCCAGCCGTTCATGACATCGGGCCGATGACCTTCATGACGAACACGGCCTTGTCATTGGTCTCGAAGGTCACGCGCAGCTCGCGCGCAAGGCTCTCGAAGACCTCCTCATAGCGACCGAACACCTGCGTGCTGAGGCTGTTGGTCACGACCCTGAAGCGCCCGTCTGCATTCAGGCGGTCGATGAAATCCTGAATGGGCGGGATGAACTGCGCGTTCAGGGGATACAGGCTGATCTCGACTCCGATATCCATGTTTGCCTCGATGGGCGCTCGCGCGCCTGTGACGTCACATCAGTGAAACTGGTAAGTGAGCTCCGCCCCGAACGAGCGCGGCTCGCCGAGCTGCACGTACTGCTCGCTGGCAAAATCCGGCGGCACGTCGCCAAAATAGAACCCGCGCACCGTGTAGCGCCGGTCGGTCACGTTACGCATCCAGATGTTGGCGGCCCAGCGATCGCGCCGCACGCCCGCCTTCGCGTTCAGCACAACGTACGCGCTCGAAGCGTAGGGATCCAGTGCGGGCACGTCATAGTAGAAACTGCCTTTGCCGATGGCATCGAGTCGCAGGAAGTAGCCCTGGCCGAAAGTCAGTATCGAGGCCGCCGAGGCGGTCCAGCTCGGGGCGTGCGGCAACGCCCGGTCCGGCAGCTCGATCCCGTTGAGAGTCAGACCGTGATAGGCGCTGTTCAACAGGCCGGCCGATGCGAGGAGCTCCAGAGCATCGAGCGCCTGCCACGACAGTGCCGATTCCAGACCGTAGTTATGGCCGCTGGCGGCATTGGCGTCGTACAGGATGAAGGTGGTGGGGTCATCAGGCACGAGCTGCTCCCCTGTCTGCAGTTGCAAGCCCGTACGGCGGGTGTAGAAGACGTCCGTGTCGGCTCGCAGACGGGATTGCGCAAAGTCCGCCTTGTACCCAACCTCCAGGTTCACATCGGACTCGGGATGAAAGAGAATCTGGTCCGGGGGCAGGCCCGGACCCAGGTTAAAGCCGCCGGCCTTGTAGCCGCGCGCCAGCTGCAGATACACGCGTTGCTCGCCGGCGAGCCGATACTCGAGCGCGAGGTCACCGCCCCACAGATGATCGACGGGCGCGAACGCATGCGTCGCCTCGGGCTCGCCAAGGTTGCTCACCAGATCGTGATAGTCGGCCGTACGGCGCTCGAGTCGCAGACCGGCGGTCCACTGCCATCGCGTCCCCAGATTCCCGTCGAGCTGGCCGAAGGCCGCCGCGTTACGCGAATGAAAGTGACTCGTGGTGATGGCCAGGCTTTGGGAATCCTGGCTCGGATCGAAGGGGTCCCGGTAGACCCCGGGGCTGGTGTCGTTGAATCCTTCAGCGAGATCGAGCGTGTACAGACCGACGAGCCAGTCGAGCGCACGCCCGCTCTTGCTGGCCACGCGTACTTCGAGACTGCGGGTATCGCGGTCGCGCCTCTGGTTGTCGGTGAACTGATAGGTGAAGGGCGCCCACGAGACCGGGTTGCCCCAATCGGAGTCGAAGGCGTAGTGAATCCGTGTCCGGGCGAAAGTGCCGATCACGGTCGCAGTGACGGCTCCGAGACCGGCATAGTCCGCACGGAGAGAGACTCCGGTCGAGTGCTGCGCGTCCACGCCCGGCTGGTCCGACAGAGTCGTGCGCGAATTGTCGATCGAGAACGCATCGTAGCCGTTGTCGATGTGCACGTTGAGCACTGTCAGGTCGACGTGAAGTTGGTCCGAAGGCCGCCAGCGCCAGCGTGCGCGCAGCGTAAGCTCATCGTTGTCATCGGTATCCCGGTCGAGATAGGCGTTGTGATAAAAGCCATCGCTCGTGTAACGCTGCGCGGCGATCCGGAACGCCGAGTCCAGATCGTCCACCGGACCGGTGAGCACGGCGCCATATGAGCGCGTACCGAAATCGCCCACACCGAGCTGCACTTTGCCCCCAAAGGTGAATTCCGGCGCCGCGCTTTGTACGTAGATCAGGCCGCCGAGCGCATTGGCTCCGTAGCGCGTGCCCTGCGGGCCTCTGAGCACGTCGATCTGATCGATGTCGAACAGGGTGGCGGCCGTGCCGAGGCCGCTGAAATCGATGTCGTCGATCAGAAATCCCACGGAAGGGTTGGGCGCGCCCTGGTACTGGTCGAGCTCGCCGATGCCGCGGATCTGGAAGAATCGCGGGCGCGCGGTGTCCCCGGCCCAGTTCAGATTCGGCACGAGCCCGATCACGTCCTCGAAGTGCTGCTCGCCGGCCTGCCGCAGGGTGGTGGCATCCAGCACCGAGACACTCTGCGGAACGTCCTGCTCGGAAGTGGGACGGAGTGTGCCGCTGATGACCACTTCCTGCAGGGGCGGCTCGGCCTCGGGCGAGGCCAGTGCGGACCCGCAGGCGCACAGCAGAGAGAGGGCCGGAAGAGAAAACCGCAAGAGCCACCTGCTCCCTACGCCGGTACTAACCGGATCAGGTTCAACGGGTTCGCCGGCCCACCGGCGTCTCAGGTCCTGCGTGTGCGCCGCCCGCTCCCGGAGGAGACTTGCGCGGCGGACGGGACCACCCCAAGGTTATGCGTTCCTATGTTATCACCCCGTCGTGAAATTGCATCGGCCGCCCGCTTTGGCCCGGGCGGTCGGGCCGGGCCTGTGCACCAGTGCTGCCCGATGGGATTACAATCGGCGCATGACAACTAGAAAGGTCCAGGTCCACCAGGTCGATGCCTTCACGCGCGAGCGCTTCACCGGCAATCCGGCCGGAGTCGTGCTCAATGCCGACGGCCTCACCGAGGCGCAGATGCTGGCCATCGCACGGGAGCTGAACAACGCCGACACCGCATTCATCCTCGAGCCGGACGGCAGCGATCACACGCTGCGGGCGCGTTTCTTCACCCCGCGCACCGAAGTGGGATTCGTCGGACACGCCTCGGTTGCGGCCCATTACGTGCTCTCGCGCCGGCATGGCGCGCCGCGCCGCCAGAGGCAGAAGTCAAAGGCGGGTATCGTTGACATCGAGGTCCGCGGTCAGGAGGAGGACCGCAGCATCGCGATCCGCCAGAGCACGCCTCCCGTGGGCCGTGAGCTGAACGATCGCGAGCGCCTCGCCGTCCTCGATTCGCTCGCGCTCGCCACCGATGACCTCGATCCGCGCTGTCCGCTGCGGATCGTGGGCTCGAGCAGCACGCGACTGTTGATCGGCGTCCGCACTCCGGAAGTGCTCAAACATCTCAAGCCCGACGTCAACCGGCTGACGACGCTCTCGGCGCAGGTGGGAGCCGCCGGTTATTTCGTCTTTGCGCTCAAGGGCGGCGCCAGTGACCATCTGACCGAGTCACGCATGTTCTGTCCGGCGCTGGGCATTGCCGAGGACCCGGTGAGCGGCAACGCGCATGGCCTGCTGGGAGTCTACCTGACACGCACCGGCCTGCTCTCGAGCGAGGGGCAGCGCGCCTCCTTCACGGGCATTCAGGGTCACCAGCTGCACCGTCCGGGCCGCGTGAATGTCGAGCTGGATCTGAAGGAAGGCGCCATCGAGGGTGTCTGGATCGTCGGCCAGGCCGTGTCGATCTTCGAGACCGAGATCGCGCTTTGAGCGAGGCGGGGTTCGAGCCGGTACTGCCGCTGGCCGAGGTTCCACCGGGAAGCATGCGGGCATGCACGGTTGCCGGGCGCGAGATCCTCATCTGTCACACGCGCGAAGGCGTGTACGCCATCGATAACATCTGCTCGCATGCCCACGCGCGCCTGTGTGAAGGCAGATTGCGAGCGACCCGCATCATCTGCCCATTGCACGGGGCCTCATTCGACATCCGGGACGGCAAGGTCCTGGGCCCGCCCGCAGAGGTGCCCTTGCCGATTTTTCCACTGCGTATCGTGGGCGGCATGGTCGAGGTTGCGGTCAGCTCGACGCCGGCGGCCAATACGCTTCAGGCACCCGCGTCAGACTCGGCCTGACCCCGTCGGGCGCTCCAGATCAACAATGCGGCCGGCAGCACCGCGCAGGCGCCAGTTAGAAACGGCGCGCTGGGTCCCCACGCCGCATATACCGGCCCCGACACGAACGGTCCGATCACGCGAGCCAGGCTGCTGGCGGACTGATAGGTGCCCATCACCGCACCGCGGTCATGTGGGCCGGACTGTTTGGAAGCGAGTGAGGAGGCGCTCGGGGAAAAGGCGCCCACACCGATGCCGCACAGGGCGAGCCCGATCACCGTCAGCATCGCCGCAGGCGCCACGGCAACCAACACCAGCCCGCCGACGAACGTCAGCGCACCGATCACCGCCAGGCGCGCCTCGCCCAGGCGCGGAACGAGGAACCGGACCAGCACACCCTGCGTCAGGATTGCGAAGAAGGCGATGCCGAACATGAGCACGCCGAAGGTTCGCGGGCCGTAGCCGTAGCGGTTGAGCGCCCAGATGCCCAGAATCGAGTCGAGCATCGATTGCGCACTGGTCACCAGAAGCGCCGCGGCTGCAATGAGCCGCAGCAGCGGACGCTCCAGGAGCATGCGTATCGGACCGCCTCGTGTGGGTCCAACCCTCGCCGCTCGCAGGCGCGCGGTGTTGCTTTCCGGAAGCATGAATGCCACCAGCAACAGCGCCAGGATGCTCAGGCAGGCGGAGACGGCGGCCGGGCGCAGGAAATTGGCGGTGCGCAGATCATCACCGGCGAGCACGCCGCCGATGGCGGGGCCGACCGTGAAGCCGATGCCGATCGCCGCCCCGATCAGTCCCAGAGCCGCTGCACGCCTGCGCGGCTCGCTCACGTCCGAGGCGTATGCAAAGGCAGCCGAGATGTTGCCCGCCATGAAGCCATTGAGCGCCCGCGACAGCAGCAGCCACCAGATGTTGGTGGCGAAGCCCAGGATCAGATAGGACAGACACGCGCCCGCCAGGCTGCTCATCAGGATGGGTCGGCGCCCGTAGCGGTCGCTGAGGCGTCCCCAGAAGGGAGCCGCGAGCAGCTGACACAGCGAGTAGCTGCCCATGACCGGCGTGATCCATTCGGGTGCGGTGTTGAATTGGATGCCCATGTAGGGGATCAGCGGGACCAGGATGCCGAATCCCAGGATGTCCACGACGCTGACGACGAACAGCGAGCCCAGCTGCCTGTTCACGGAAGGGCGGCGGCCCTGGTCGCGTTCGGAGTGCACGGGAGCAGCGGCCGACTCAGTGATGCGGCACGATGGTCGAGATGCCCGCGCCCGTGCGCGTGGCCGGCACGAAGTCACGGGTGCCGTGCAGGATGAGATTCGGAATCCTCGCATCATCCCAGGCATCCGCGTTCGCATTCGCCACCGTCTGCACATCCGCCTGCCCGGGCGGCGGATCGCCCGTGCGCAGGATGGCGAGCTGCAGCGAGGGAATCAGCCACAGCCGCGTGCCCCCGCCCTGGATGACAAACAGATCGCCGGCATCGTAGCTCGTCATGCCAGGGGCCGTGTGGGCACCCAACCTGAGGTAGGCTCCGTAGTCCGAGTTGACTTTCGAGGGCCGCAGCAGCTGCGGCACCCAGCGCGGGTCGATCACCTCGGATCCCTGATAGCGGCCGTTCTGGAGCAGCAACTCCGCTACCCGGAGCCAGTCGCCCTGGCGCACGAGGAAGCCGCGGTCCACGTGCACGTCGCCGCCCGGACGGTCGAGCCATAGCCACGCATCGGCCGCACCGATGCGGCGCCACAGGGTGCGCGACAGATACTGCGCATACCGCTCGTGAGTCGCTCGCTCGATCACGACAGCCAGCAAATCCGGATCCACGCTCTGCTCGACCCACCTCTGACCCGGCGAGCTCTGCAGGGGTAGTTGCAAATACCGCGCGACAATATGGCCTCCGTACGCCTGATCGGCGGCAGCGCTCCAGGGATTCGCGCTCGGTGGCCGTGCCGCGAGCCCGCTCGAGAACTGGAGCAAATGACGCACCGTGATCGACCCTCTCGGATCATCGCGCCAGTCGGGCACGAACATCCCGATCGGCGCATCCGGCCAGCCGATCTGGCGGCCGTAAATGGCGTTGCCCGCCACCAGTGCCGCGACGACCCGCCCCAGTGGCCCGGAGTCGATCAGCGTCTCGAAGCTGCTGCCCTGCCAGTACCGCTCGAAGATCCGGTAGCCGTGCCGGCTGACGATGAGCGCTCGCGAGCGATGCGCGCCGGCATAGGTCGCGGCGGCCTCGAGAGCCCCGCTGTCCAGCGATTCGGAGGCGGCAGACTCCCGCGGCGCGGGCGGCTCATTGCCCCCCGGAACGAGCTCGCGCGGCTGGTAGTAGAAGAGGGGCAGACCTGCGGTCCCATATGTGCGCGCGAGCGCGTAGTGCAACCAGAACTGGGGCTCGTGCGCGATACCCAGCGCGGCCAGCACCACGAGCACGAGCGTCACCCATCCGACCACGATTCTCAATGCTCAGCTCCGGCCGCTTCGACGAGCTCCAGTGAGCGTACCGGACCACAATACCGCACGCGGCCAGCCGAGAGCTCGATCTCGTGTGTGGTGCATGCGGGCCATTCGCGCCGATGGTGACTGGCCATCACCACGGCCGTGCCACTGGCGACCATCCCCTCCACGAGACTCATCAGCTCTCGCCGCGTCGGTGCGTCAACTCCCGCGTAGGGCTCATCGAGGAGGAGCAGTCTCGGGCGGCAAGCCCAGGCCCGAGCGAACAGAACACGGCGCAGCTGTCCGAATGAGAGCTCGCGCAGGCTGCGTGCAGCCAGCCGATGCAGCCCGAAAAGCTCGAGGGAGCGGCGCGCGGCGATCTGGTCGGGGAAGCTCGGCGGCTCCTGCAGACCGACACTGGCCTGGCGGCCGGACTGGACGACCGCGCTCACCGTCAGCTCCTGCGGATGGCCGGATTGCAGATGCGGAGCAACGAGACCCACCCGTCGCTTGAACACTTCCAGCGCAACGCCCGCCTCGACGCCAGCCCGCTCGATCCGGCCACCGCTGGCTACGCGGTGGTCCCCGTAGAGAGTCCTGAGCAGCGTCGTCTTGCCGCAGCCATTCGGGCCATGCACCACCCAGCACTCGCCCGAGCGCACACTGAAAGAGATGCGCTCGAGCGCCGCGTGCTCATCCAGGTACACGGAAGCATGAGTGAGCCGCAGCAGCAGCCGGTCGGCGCCGCGGCGACGGCCACGGACCCGGCGGCTCTCCGGTCTGCTCTCACCGAGCCAGCGCTCGATGGGCGCGCGGGCAAACGCTCCGCGATAGGCGATCCGTCCCCTATCGAGGATGAGTGCGTGAGTCGCCGAGCCCGGAACGTCTTCCAGACGGTGGGTCGCAAGGACCCACGGCATCTGCGAGCGAGCGGTGCGCTCCAGCCAGCGCAGTGCCCGCCGCCGGTTGTCCGCATCCAGGCCGCTCAGCAGCTCATCGAGCAGCAACAGCTTCGGCCGGCTGGCGAGTGCCCTGACCAGCAGCGCGAGTCGCCGCTCGCCGTAGGAGAGGGACAAGAACTTCCTGGCGGCCAAATGCTCGATCCCCATCCTTCGCAGCAGCAGCCGGATCTGGCGCCGATCGCCGGTGTTGAGCGCCTCCAGCGGGATGTCCGTCCGGTAAAGGCCGGTGCCGACGATCGCCTCCACGGCGTGATTCCAGCCGTAGCGCTCGTATTTGTCCTGTCGCTCGGGACCGAGGTAGGCGATCTCCTCCTTCACCTCGAAGGGTGAAAGAAAGGACTGCTGGCGCCACCGGTACAGACGGGAGCGCTCGCCAGGCGAGGGCCAGACGGCGCCCGAGAGAAGCTTGAGGAGCTGGGTCTTCCCGGCGCCGTTGGCGCCTGCCAGCACCCAGCGTTGCCCGGGGCGGATACTCCAGCTGACATCCTTCAGGATGGCACGTTCCCGCCGCCGCAAATGAAGCCGCCGCAGGCGCACTTCCACGTAGCGCGCGCCGGATATCCTCGATCGTCGCATTGAGTCACAGCTCTAACTCGTGGATGAGCTATTCTCGCACGCCACTGGAGGCGGGAGATCGATGCCGATTCGGTTGTTCGCGCCGCGCTACTGGCCCACGTGGGTCGGTCTCGGCCTGCTATGGTTACTGGCACAGCTGCCGTACCGGTGGCTCGTCCTCGTCGGCAAGCCCATAGGCGCGCTGCTGCGGCATCTGCCGCTGGGCTTCATCAACACGGCCCGGCGGAACATCGAGCTGTGCCTGCCGGCTCTCAGCCTCTCCGAGCGCGAGACTCTGCTGGTGCGCCACTTCGAGAGCCTGGGGATCGGGCTGCTCGAGATCGCCTTCACCTGGTGGAGCTCGCTGGCCCGCTGGGAGCCGCTCATCCACGTGGACGGCCGCGAGCACCTCGAGGCTGCGCTCGCCCGCGGCAAGGGGGTGATCCTCCTCACCGCGCATTTCACCACCCTGGAAGTCGGGGGGCGCATCCTGCTGTCGCTGGCGCCGGTCAGCTTCCTGTACCGGCCGACCAAGAACGAGGTGCTGGCGCGTTTCCTGAAGCAACGACGCTGCAAGTACGGCGGCCAGCCCATCCCCCGGGATGACATCCGCACGCTGATAAGCGCGCTCAAGCAGAACGAGTGCGTGTGGTACGCCCCCGATCAGAGCTATCGCAAGAAGGGTGCGCAGATGGTGGAGCTGTTCGGCATCCCGGCCGCGACGAACACCTTCACCTCACGCCTCGCGCGCCTGACCGGGGCGGCGGTGCTACCCTACTTCTTCGAGCGCCTGCCCGGTGGCAAGGGCTATCACGCGACCATCTATCCGGCTTTCGACCACTTCCCGAGCGAATGCGCCATCGCCGACACCGAACGGTTCAATCATCTCATCGAGGCACAGGTGCGCCGGGTCCCTGAGCAGTACCTGTGGATCCATCGGCGCTTCAAGGGCCTGACGCAAGACTATCCCGACTATTACGGCCACGCGCGAGACTCGCGGAGCATGTGAGCGGGCCGCGCGACTCATACGATCTCCTGGTCGTCGGGGGCGGAATCAACGGCACTGGAATCGCCCGCGATGCAGCTGGACGCGGCCTGTCCGTCCTGCTGTGCGAGCAGGATGACCTCGCCTCCCACACCTCCTCCGCCAGCACCAAGCTGATCCACGGTGGGCTGCGTTACCTGGAGGGCTTCCATTTCGCACTGGTGCGCAAGGCGTTGCAGGAGCGCGAGGTTCTGCTCGGCGCGGCCCCGCACCTGATGCGGCCCCTGCGCTTCGTCATGCCGTACGATGCGCACCTCAGGCCCGCCTGGATGATCCGGGCCGGGCTATTCCTGTACGACCACCTGGCCAGGCGACGCTTGCTGGCGGCCTCGAGCGCGGTGAACCTGCGCAGCCACGTTGCGGGCGAGCCGCTGCTGCCCCGATTCCGGCGGGGATTCATCTATTCGGATGGCTGGACGGATGACGCCCGACTCGTGGTTCACAATGCCATCGACGCCGTCAACCGCGGAGCGACGGTTGTTACGCGCACTCGCTGCGAGCGCCTGGACGCCGAAGGAGACCACTGGACCGCCACCCTTCTCACGGGTGCACGGCGCTTCACGGTCCGGGCGCGAGCGACAGCTAACGCGGCCGGACCCTGGGTGAGCGAGTTCGTGCGAGACTGCACGCCAGTACAGACCTCGCGCGCGGTGAGGCTCGTCAAGGGCAGCCACATCGTCATACCGCAGCTGTTCACGCATCGGTTTGCCTATATCTTTCAGAACGCCGACAGGCGGATCGTTTTCGCGATTCCTTACGAGAATGACTTCACTCTCGTCGGGACGACCGACGTGGACTTTCGCGGGCCACCCGATGCCGTACGGATCGATGCGCAGGAGGTCGGCTACCTGTGCGAGGTCGTGAACCGTTACTTCCGGCGGCCGACCAGACCCGCCGATGTCGTCTGGAGCTACTCGGGCGTGCGCCCTCTCTTGAGCGACGAATCGACCGATCCCTCGAGCGTGACGCGCGACTACGCTCTGGAGTTGGACCGTGAGCCCGCCCCGCTGCTGTCCGTGTTCGGCGGCAAGATCACGACCTACCGCAAGCTGGCCGAGACCGCGGTGGACATGCTGGCGCGCGTGCTGGGCTGCACCCGGTCCGGCTGGACACGGACCGCGACACTTCCGGGCGGCGATCTGCCGGACGGCAGCCTGGCCGCATTCCTGCGGGTCGTGGAGCGGCGTTACCCGTGGCTACCAGTGGCGATACGCCGGCGATACGCACATGCCTATGGAACACGAATCGAGCGCGTCATCGAGCACGCCGCGACACTCGAGGATATGGGCGAAGAGATCCTGCCGGGGTTGTACGAACGCGAGGTCGACTACCTTGCGCGGGAGGAGTTCGCGCGCACCGCCGAGGACATCCTCTGGAGACGAACCAAGGTCGGTCTGCATTGTCGCGGGCTCGATCCCGTCCGGCTGATGACCCGACTGGCTCAGCCCGAGCGCGCCCGCTGAGCGCACCCGGACCCTCGGGGCCGATCAGGCATAATCGCCGCCCAGTGCTGCTGTCCGTTGCGAATTGGTGTTGCCCGTGCGTCGCTGGCCCCTCGCTGTAATCGTTGCTCTCGCGCCCCTGTGGCTGATCGGGATTCTCGATCGGGGGGCCTGGACACCGGATGAGCCCCGTGAGGCGGATATCGCCTGGCGCATGAGCCTGCAACACGACTGGTCCCTGCCGCACCTCGCCGATACACCCTTCCTGGAAAAGCCGCCGCTTTCCTACTGGATGGCGGCCACCGCACTGCATATCTATGGCGACAGTCCACAGGCGGCGCGACTTCCAAACATTCTGTATGCGTTCCTGACAGCGCTTGCAATCGGCGCGCTGGCCTTCGCGATGGAGGGCCCCTCGACGGCCATAGTCGCGGCGATCGCCGTGTGCACCGCCATCACCTCGTACCGGGTGGCGGTCTGGCTCGCTCCGGATGCCTGTTTGCTCGCGGGATGTGCGATCGCCCTGCTCGGCGCCTATCTCGGGTTCACCGCACCCCCTGGGCGGCGCAAGCTCCTCGGCTACATGATCCTGCACGCCGGGGCTGCTGTTGGATTCATGGCGAAGAGCGCGCCGGGATGGCTCGTGCCGGCGCTCGCGCTGCTCACGCTCATCGTCTGGGAGCGCCGCTGGTCGGAGCTGGTGCGCTGGGAGCTCTATGCAGGGTTCCTGCTGCAGGCGCTGGTCATCGTGCCATGGATCCTCGCCGTGACCCACACGGAGCATGGTGCTGAGGCGTTGCGTGCGATCCTCTGGAACAACACCCTGGGCCGCTTCACCAGCGTCTCATCCTCGGGCGCTCCGGACTACACGACCGGCCACCACAACTCCCCTGGCAAGTATCTGCGCGAGCTGCCCGTGTATCTGTTGCCCTGGACGTTGCTGGGCGCTGCGGCGGTGCGTCGCGCCTGGAGCCGGGTGCGGATCCGGAGTGCCCAGGGCACGGCGTGGCGATTCGCGGTCGCGGCCATCGTACCCTTCCTGGTGCTGCTGTCCCTGGCGGCCACCGCCCGCGACATCTACGCGGCGCCGATCCTGTTGGGGTTCGGACTGCTCATCGGTCTGTGGGCGACGGAGATCAGTGTCGGTCATCAGGCGCAGCGGCCCGCCCGACTCGACCGTTTTGCGCTGACCGGTACACGGGCAATCATCGCCCTGATCGCCGCGGCGCTGATCATCGCGCTGGCGATGCTCACGGCGGCCTCAGGAAACCTGACCTACCTGACGGCAGCCGCTGCCGTGGCCGCGCTGGCGATCATCGCCCTGAAGTGCGCTGCGTACATGCAGAAGCAAGACGACATGTTTCGTGCGCTGGCATGGACCTACACGGCCTACGCTGCGACGCTCACGCTGGGCGGCCTCGCGGTGTTTCCTGCGATCGACCGTTGGCAGGATCTGCCTGTCCTCGCACACGAGATCCGCGAAGATACCCGCGGAATCCCACTCGCGTTGCTGACTCCGGACGAGACGACCATCGCGATGCTCGACCATCGATCCCTGGTCGTGACCGACCGGAACACAGGCGACACTCCGGATGGCGCACATTTTCCCCCGCCGTTCTCGGTGCTGAATAGCGACACAGCGGCTGCCGAAACGGCCGTGGCGGGCTGGTTCCGTCAGCACGGCCCGCGCGCACAAGTGCTGGTGAAGCTTCCCGGTCGCGGGCCCGGAGAGCTTTCGAGGCTGTTTGATCGGTTGTCTCCGCCCGAGCCGACCGGCGATGGCTTGGCCGGCACGCTCGTGAGCGAAGGCGTCGCGGCAATTACTCATCGTTACGAGCTGCCCCAGGGCCGACGCTATGCCCTGCTAGGGCCGCCCGAGCACTGACTCTGGCGCAATCGGGCGACAGGACGCCGATCGCCCACCTCCTGCATTACGATAGCCCGCGCGCGCTCACCTCACGGGAGAGATCTCATGCCCAGCAAGTCGTACAGGGAATTCAGCGCCAGCCATCGTGTCGCGCCCGGCCCCTCCTGCAAGCTCATCGGGGAGGTCCCGGGCGCGGAGCGCGTCGAGATCAGCATCTACCTGAAGCCCCGCGATGGCGAACCCGCCGCACCGGCCAAGGGCGCCGACCGGCGCGCGGCGATGCGCGCTCATCGCGCCGCACAACATGCGGGCGATATCGAACTGATCCGCAACTTCGCCCGCGAGCATGGGCTCACCGTCTCGGCGGTGGAGCCGGGGCGGCGACTGGTGCGGTTGTCAGGTACGGCAGCGCAGGCCCAGGCAGCGTTTCAGACCAGACTCTCGCACTACAGCGACGGCAAGCGGACATTCCGCGCGCGCACCGGCGCGCTGAGTTTGCCGGCAGAGTTGCTGCCGGTGGTGCAGTCCGTGCTCGGACTGGACACGCGGCCGGCCGCGCAGCCGCGCCTCGTCTCGCGACCCGCGGCTGCGGCAGCGGCCGCATTCCTGCCCAACGAGGTAGCCGCCCTGTACGGGTTCCCGGCGAGCGTCTCCGGCAAGGGCCAATGCATCGCGCTGATCGAGCTCGGCGGAGGTTATATCAACTCGGATACCAGCGCCGCGTTCAAGACGATGGGGCTCGCTGCTCCCGTGGTGGTGGCCGTGCCCGTCGACGGTGGAGCGAACAAGCCCACTCCCGACGACGGCGCGGACAGCGAGGTTGCACTGGACATCCAGGTGGCTGGTGGCGTCGCACCGGGAGCGAAGATCGCAGTCTATTTCGCGCCGAACACCGACGCCGGCTTCGTTGATGCGATCACCAGTGCCGTGCACGACTCGACCAACAAGCCGGGGGTGATCTCGATCAGCTGGGGCAGCGCCGAGTCGAACTGGACGGAGCAGTCAGTGCAGAGCATGAACAGCGCTCTCGAGGACGCATCGACACTCGATGTGTCCGTGTGCGTCGCCTCAGGGGACAGTCTGGCGACGGACGGCGTCGCAGATGGCAAGGCGCACGTGGACTTCCCCGCCTCCAGCCCCTTCGCAATCGGCTGTGGCGGCACCGCCATCACGAGCTCCGGCAACTCGATAACCAGCGAAGCCGTCTGGAATGACGGAGACAGCGGAACAGGCGGAGGAATCAGCGACCTGTTTGCGGTGCCGGCATTCCAACAGGGAACAGCTCTGCCGCCGAGCGTCAATGATGGCCAGACACGCCGCGGCGTACCGGATGTCGCCGGCGATGCCGCCCCGGACACCGGCTATCGCCTCGTGGTGGGGGGCAAGTCAGGGGTCGTCGGGGGCACCAGCGCAGTTGCGCCCTTATGGGCGGGCCTCATTGCGCTGATCAACGAGGGCGCGAGCAAGCCGGTCGGGTTCCTTTTACCGTTCCTCTACTCCCATCCCACGCTGCTGCGTCAGATCACTCAGGGTGACAACATTGCCAGCGGCACATCGCTCGGCTACGAGGCCGGACCGGGTTGGAACGCATGCACCGGTCTGGGTGTGCCGAGGGGCCAGGCGCTCTTCGATGCGTTGACCGCGAACGCAAGCTGACGGAACGACCGGAGCTTCGCGACGCAGCGGTCCTCGTCGTCAGGTCCAGTCGTCGCCGCCGCTGACGTCGCCACCGACCGAGCCGCCGTCATCCCAGGAACCACCGTCGGAGACTCCGAAGTCCGAGCCCCCCAGGTCGGTGTTCTCGGGAGGGGAGCCCGGGTCATTGGCCGGGTAGAGGTTTCCTTCGCGGCGATCGCCATCGAGGAAGTGGTGAGCCAGCTCCTCGCCGGCGACCACTCCGGCGCCGACCGCCAGACCGCTGGCCAGGCCGCTGGCAATACCGGAACCCACTCCGGGACCACCATAGCCAGGTCCCGCGTAGCCCGGACCGTAGCCCGCGGGACCCACGGGCGCGGTGCCCGCGGGATACTGGGTATAGACCGTCGGACTAGCCCGCCGGCGGAAGATCCCGACGAGCACTGCAACCGCCACGACCAGCAGCAGGACCCAGCCCCACGGGAAGCTGGAATGCGGGCGGGCATAGGCGGGAGAGGTGGCGAAGCCCGGCGCCCGATAGCCTTGCCCCTGACCGAGCTCCCTCTCCAGGGACTGCACGGAAGCGGGCTTGGCAAAGGGTAGACCGGGTGCCAGGGTCTGCGCGCTGCTCAGCTCGCGACGGGCCGCCGGGAAATTGCCCTCGCGTGCGTACAGCTCGGCCGCCACGTAGTGGGCCTTGCCGCTCTGCGGATGGTCCCGCAGGACCTGATCCACCATCTGCTGAGCCTGAGTCAGGTGGCCGGCCTGCGCGGCCTCATAGATCTGGTGTAGCGTGGGGTCGGTCTGCGCCAGCGCGGGCCCGACGAACGCGAGAGCCAGCACCAGTACCAGATGAGTCCGGAAAGTCTTGAGCATGGCAGCCTCTTGGTAAATCGGGTCTGCAACCCATCCCGAATATGCGGCCAGCCGCCGCCACGTCAAGGGCGGCGCGCCGCGGCCTACCCCATTGGGCAGCCCAGCGCGCACCGGGTTCCGCCGCCGTATCCGGCTTGCCAAGCTCAGGCTGTACGCGCCCGGGCGGCCCGGGCATGACGGGCGCGGGAACAGATTGCCATCTGACGATGCCGTTCGGATGACCACACTGGTTTTCGTGGCTTTCCTCTGGGCGGGCGCCCAGAACGCGCTGGCCGGCGGAGGCTCGTTCGTCACGCTGCCCGTGCTGATGCTGACGGGCTTGGACGCGCGCTCGGCAAACATCACCTCGACACTGGCGCTGTTTCCATCTCAGATAGCCGCCGGCTGGACAGGCCGCCGGGCGGTGGCCGACGCCGCAGGTCTTTCGTTCCGCGCGCTCGTGATCATCAGTGTTGCGGGCGGCGCTCTCGGGGCGGCCCTGCTGCTCGTCACTTCGCAGTCGTTCTTCGCTTACCTGGTGCCCTGGCTGGTGCTGTTTGCCACTGCCGTGTTCGCCTGGGGAAGCTTCGGGCCACGCAGCGCTGGAGAGCATCGGTTGGGCCGAACCGGTGCGGCTGTCACACAGCTGTGCATCGCCATCTACGGTGGATACTTCGGTGGTGCCATCGGCTTTCTGATGTTTGCTGCGCTCACGGCCGCCGCCATGCCCATTCGCACCGCCGGCGCGACGAAGAACGTGCTCGCGGTGGCGATGAACGCTTCGGCGGTCGCGATCTTTGCCTTCTCGCCTCAGGCGCGGTGGAGCCACGCTGCGGTCGGCGCCGCCGGCGCTCTCATCGGTGGTGTGGTCGGCGCCCTGATGTTGCAGCGGATCAGCGAGCGTTTGTTGCGGATGCTGGTCATTCTGATCGGACTTGCGCTGACGGTTGGTCTGTTCCTCCATGCCAGTTGATCTCAGCGGAAATCTTAAGTTTTGTGAATAACACCGGCCCGGATTCCGGGCGCGTACGCGGGCTGCGCGGGGCAGCAGTCGGGAACTTCCCAATGCGATTGAGGCTCAAAAAACAGAGGCTTATGACGTGCGTGAATGCCCGGATCTCCATAATCGATTGGACACCCGCGCGAGCGCCCCACCATACTCGACGCATGCACACGCGTGCATGAGTATGGAGTGACGAGGTGAAGAAACCGATCAGCCCAACCGCCCCGGCCGCGGCCTCCAAGAAGCGCAAGCGTCAGGGGCCCAAGGGTCGCATCGTCGATCCGCAGGCTCTTGCGGATGTTGAGGCGCTGGTGCCGGAGCCCTACCGGCGCGACCTGCTGATCGAATATCTGCACCGGATCAACGACCGCTACGGACAGCTCGGCGCGCCCCATCTGGCGGCGCTGGCGCGGCTGCTGCGTCTTGCCCAGACCGAGGTCTACGAGGTCGCGACCTTCTATCACCATTTCGACGTCGTGAAGGAAGGACCCGGCGGCGCCATAGCCGCTCCACCCGCGCTCACCGTTCGGGTCTGCGACGGCTTGAGCTGCGAGCTGGCGGGGGCGCAAAAGCTGCTCGATCGCTTGCCCAAATTGTTGGGTACGGAGGTGCGCGTCATTCCCGCTCCCTGCATCGGCCGTTGCGAGCAGGCTCCCGCCGCCGTCGTCCATCAAAAGCCCGTGCCCCGGGCCACCGCGGAGTTGGTGCAGTCGGAGGTCCGGGCCGGGCACATTCACGACGTGCCGGCACCTTACATCGGGCTCGACGAGTACGTAGCAGGCGGTGGATACGTGCTGCTGCATGACTGCATGGAGAACCGGCGCGACGTGGAGAGCGTGCTGAAGACCATGGAGGACTCAGGGCTGCGGGGATTGGGCGGCGCCGGTTTTCCGGCCGGCCGCAAGTGGCGCATCGTGCGCAAGGAGCACGCGCCGCGGCTGATGGCCGTCAACATCGATGAGGGAGAGCCCGGGACGTTCAAGGACCGCTGGTACCTCGAACGGGACCCGCACCGCTTCATCGAGGGAATGCTCATCGCCGCGTGGGCGGTTGGCATTGCCGCGATCTACGTTTACCTGCGTGACGAGTACCACGGTTGCCGGGCGATCCTCGAGACGGAGCTGGCGAAGCTCGAGGCGCATCCGCCGATTATCGGCCTGCCGAAGATCGAGCTGAGGCGCGGCGCCGGCGCCTACATCTGCGGCGAAGAGTCGGCCATGATCGAGTCGATCGAGGGCAAGCGCGGGATGCCCCGCCTGCGGCCACCGTACGTTGCCCAGGTCGGGCTGTTCGGACGGCCGACCCTCGAACACAACTTCGAGACGCTGTACTGGGTGCGCGAGCTGCTCGAGAAGGGCGCTGCCTGGTTCGCGGGCCATGGGCGCAATGGTCGCAAGGGTCTGCGCAGTTTCTCCGTGTCGGGACGGGTGCGTGATCCGGGTGTGAAGCTTGCGCCTGCGGGCATAACGGTGCGGGAGCTGATCGAGGAATACTGCGGGGGCATGCAGGAGGGGCACACGTTCTACGGCTACTTGCCCGGGGGGGCTTCCGGGGGCATCCTGCCGGCATCGAAGGGCGATGTACCGCTGGATTTCGACACTTTGCAGCCCTACGGTTGCTTCATCGGCTCGGCGGCGGTCATCGTGCTTTCAGACCGGGATACCGCCAAGGCCGCAGCGCGCAACATGATGCGGTTCTTCGAGCACGAGTCGTGCGGGCAATGCACCCCCTGCCGGGCGGGAACCGCCAAGGCGAACGTCCTGATGGCCGCGGAGCGCTGGGATCAGTCGTTGCTCGCGGATCTGTCGCAGGTGATGCGGGACGCCTCGATCTGCGGCCTGGGCCAGGCCGCCCCGAACCCGGTGGACTGTGTGATCAAGTATTTCCCGAATGAGCTGGCCTGAGGACAGACCATGAATGTCATGACCCGCAAGGAGCAGTCGCAGAACGAAGCGCCTACGATCGCGTTCCAGCTGGATGGCCGCGAGGTGATGGCCCGCGCGGGCGAGACGATCATCGAGGTCGCCGATCGGGAGGGGATCGAGATTGCGCGGCTGTGCTACAAGCCGGGGATGGCAGCGGTGGGCAACTGCCGCTCGTGCATGGTGGAGATCAAGGGCGAGCGTGTGCTGGCTGCTTCCTGTTGCCGCGCAGTGCAGGCCGGCATGGAGGTTACGACCAACAGTCCGCGCGCCCGCAAGTCCCAGGAACTGGTGATCGAGCTGCTGCAGTCCGACATGCCCGAGAAGGACTACACGCGCTACAACGAGGTCGATGACTGGGCCGCCCGCCTGGGTCTCGGCAAGCCCCGTTTCGCGGGGCGGCCGCAGGTCGCGGCCGACCTGAGCCACGCGGCGATCGCCGTGAATCTGGATGCGTGCATCCAGTGCACCCGCTGCATGCGCGCCTGCCGCGACGAGCAGGTCAACGATGTGATCGGTCTCGCCTTCCGCGGCCAGCACGCCAAGATCGTGTTCGACATGGATGACCCGATGGGCGCCTCGACGTGCGTCGCCTGCGGCGAATGCGTGCAGGCGTGTCCGACCGGTGCGCTGATGCCGGCGCGCGATGCAGCGCTCACGGCGCCCGACAAGAGTGTCGAATCGCTTTGCCCCTACTGCGGTGTGGGGTGTCAGCTCACGTATCAGGTCAAGAACGATCACATTCTGTACGTCGAAGGACGTGATGGACCCTCGAACCACTCGCGGCTTTGCGTCAAGGGCCGCTACGGATTCGACTACTCCCGTCACCCGCAACGCCTCACGGTGCCGCTGATCCGACGCAAGGATGCGCCGAAGCGGGGCGACTTCGTGATGGATCCGAACAACGTGATGCAGGTGTTCCGCGAAGCCACGTGGGAGGAAGCGCTGGAGCTGGCCGGTGGCTCGTTGCGGCGCTTGCGCGATACCCATGGCCCGAAGTCACTGGCCGGGTTCGGCTCCGCGAAGGGAAGCAACGAGGAAGCCTATCTGTTCCAGAAGCTGGTGCGCGTCGGGTTCGGCAGCAACAACGTCGACCACTGCACGCGCCTGTGTCACGCCTCCAGCGTGGCAGCTCTGCTCGAGGGAATCGGCTCCGGCGCGGTCAGTAACCCGGTGATGGACGTCATGAAGGCCGAGGTGGTGATCCTGATCGGGGCCAATCCGACCGTGAACCATCCGGTGGCCGCGACCTGGCTGAAGAACGCCGTGCGCAACGGGACCAAGCTGATCCTCATGGACCCGAGGAGCAGCGATCTGGCCCGCCTCGCGTACCGCTACCTGCAATTCAAGGCGGACACCGACGTCGCGCTGCTCAACGCGATGATGCACGTCATCGTCGAGGAGAACCTGGTCGATGCGAAGTTCATCGCCGACCGGACGCTCGGCTACGAGGCGCTCGCGGAGAACGTGAAGGGCTACAGCCCCGAGCTGATGGAGCCCATCTGTGGAGTCCCTGCGGACACGATCCGCGAAGTCGCGCGTCTGTATGCGACCAGCCGCGGGTCGATGATTCTGTGGGGCATGGGCATCAGTCAGCACATCCACGGTACCGACAACGCGCGCTGCCTGATCGCCCTTGCGATGATGACCGGCCAGATCGGCAAGCCCGGCACCGGGCTGCATCCGCTGCGCGGACAGAACAATGTGCAGGGCGCATCCGATGCCGGGCTCATCCCGATGGTCTATCCCGACTATCAGGCCGTCGGCGACGAGCAGGCGCGCGACCGCTTCGCCAAGGCCTGGGGCGTGTCGATCGAGACGCTCGACGACAAGCCCGGCCTCACCGTGGTGGAGGTGATCAAGGGCATTCTCGCCGGCAACGTGAAGGGCATGTA
Source organism: Steroidobacteraceae bacterium (assembly GCA_035710545.1). Lineage (GTDB taxonomy): Bacteria > Pseudomonadota > Gammaproteobacteria > Steroidobacterales > Steroidobacteraceae > 13-2-20CM-66-19. The sequence goes on along the minus strand of DASTDD010000110.1, from coordinate 31,957 downwards.
CATCATGGGCGAGAACCCGGCCATGAGCGATCCGGACGCGGATCATGCCCGCGAGGCCCTCGCCAAGCTCGACATGCTCGTGGTGCAGGATATCTTCCTGACCGAGACGGCATACCTTGCGGACGTGGTCTTGCCGGCATCGAGCTTCGCGGAGAAGACCGGCACGTTCACCAACACTGACCGCATGGTGCAGATTGGCCGCCAGGCGCTCAATCCCCCGGGTCAGGCACGCCAGGATCTGCAAATCATCATCGACCTCGCACGCGGGCTCGGATTGCAGTGGGATTACGGCACCGGTGAGGCTGCGGTCGCCAGCGTGTTCGACGAGATGCGTCATACGATGCCCAGCATCGCGGGCATCACCTGGGAACGGCTGCAGGCTCAGCACAGCGTGACGTATCCCTGCGAGAAGGAAGGCGATCCGGGCTCTCCGGTCGTGTTCATCGAGTCGTTCCCGACGCCGACCGGACGCGGGCGCTTCGTTCCGGCCGACATCATTCCAGCCGATGAGCGGCCCGATACCGACTACCCGTTCGTGCTGATCACGGGCCGCCAGCTCGAGCACTGGCATACCGGGAGCATGACCCGCCGCTCGGGTGTGCTCGATGCGATCGAGCCCGATCCGGTGGCCCTGCTGCATCCGAAGGATCTGGCCGCCCTGGGCGCCAAGCCCGGCGACCTGATCACCATCGCCTCGAGACGCGGCCGCATCAGTCTGTACGCGCGCGCCGATGAGAGCTCGCCGCACGGTGCCGTGTTCGTGGCCTTCTGCTTCTACGAGGCGGCGATCAACAAGCTGACCAACTCGGCCCTGGATCCCTTCGGCAAGATCCCGGAGTTCAAGTACTGCGCAGTGCGCGTGACACTCGGCGGCACGCAACCCACGCAGGTGAGCTTCGGGGGCGGGCAGATCCTCGACAGGCTCTCCGCGCAGTCCACCGGGTCGTCGCAGCAGAGAGCGGCCGAAGCCGCCGAGGAAGCTCCGGTCTGACCGGGGTGTGCAGGTCCGCGGCCGGGTGCGGGCCGGCTCTCACTCCCGGCCCTGGAGACGCTGCAGCTCGTCGAGGGTGTTGGCGTTGAAGAACGCGCCGGCCTCCTCGAACACGACCTGCGCGCACCGCTGACGGCTCGCCCATAAGCCGACGTTGCCTTCTCCGCTGCGCACGAAGGCGTTCATGCTGTCGCGTACCGAGACGCTCATCAGGCTGAAGACCGGCTGACGGCAAAGCTTGCCCGCCTCCCGCGTGAACGCCATCGCCATCTCGCTGCCGGCTTGCTGAAGACCTCGCATGAGCCGGGCGACGAGGTCGCATGGAAAATCCGGGGTGTCGCAGGGCACCGTCGCCAGAAATGGCGTATCGCAGTGCGCAAGACCTGCGAGCATCCCGGCCAGCGGCCCGGGATAGTCCGAGATCTCGTCAGCCCAAACCGGCGCTCCCATGGATCGGTAAGCCTCGAGGTTGCGATTGGCGCTGAGCATGACGCGCCCGACCTGCGGAGCCAGCCGCCGCAGCGCATGGAGCGCAAGCGGCACACCGCGATGCTCCTGAAGACCCTTGTCGACTCCGCCCATGCGGCTGCCGCGCCCGCCAGCGAGCACCAAGCCCGTAACATCACTGATCTCGAAGCTCACGATTCCAACTTACGGCGTCTCCGGGCCATCCGGCACGTCATCGTACCTCCGCCGGCGCATCATCCTGAAGATTTCTGAGCGAACCGTAGCGTGAGTCGCGCCGGTGCACCCGCCCCGGCCGAGTCCGACTCCCGATCCGTCAGCCCAACTTATGCGCGGGCGTTCATATCGTTCGCGCCGCCCGCGCGTGCTAGCGTTCTGGGGTTATGGCCCGACCGAGAAGCGCGCGCACTGCTGCGAATGCGCCGTAAGAAGACGGCCCTCCACCAGCGACGAGACCTTCCATGACCCGATCCATTCGGCACGCAACGCTCCTTGCCGTGGCCTGCGGGTGCGCCGCGAAAATCGCCGGCGCACAGGATGCTCCGCCGCAACAGGCTTCCTCACAGCAGCCCACGGCACAGCAGGCGGCACTCCCGCACGTGCTCGTGACCGCCGAGCGCACTCCCGACCAGGGCGACTACCGCACCTCGACGGTCGATTCCCTCGGGCCGCTCGGCACCACGCCGATCCTCGACACGCCCTACTCCGTCAGTGTGCTGCCCGGGCAGGTGATCGAGAATTCGCAGGCGGTCAACTTCAAGGACGTCTCGAAGTATCTGCCGCTGGTCGCCTACCAGGAGCAACAGGGTCCGGACATCCTGCGCCCGCAGACGCGCGGCATACAGGGCGGCAACTTCCAGAACTCGCGACTCGACGGCATGCAGATGTTCGTCACGGTCGCCAATGCCCTGGAGCAGTTCCAGCAGATCGAAGTCGTCAACGGGGTGTCCGCGTTCCTCTACGGCCCCGCGAACCCTTCCGGCATGTTCAACTTCGTCTCGAAGCGGCCGACGGAGCATGAGCTGCGCGACGTGACGGTGAGCTACATCAGCGACGGCATCGGCAGCGCGCACGTCGATCTGAGCGGGAAAGTGGACCAGGGCGGGCTGGTCCGCTATCGGCTCAACGGCGTGTTCGGGGAAGGCGACGGGTTCGTCGATCGCAGTCACCAGCGGCGCTCGCTCGGCGATCTGGGGATCGACGTGCGGCCGTTCGAGAACACCGTGCTGGAGCTCAATTACAGCGACTATCACCTGCTCGATCACGGCTTCCCGGGATGGTTCACGTACAGCGAGAAGATCAACCTGCCGCCCGCACCGGACCCGACGCGAGCCGGCTACGGACAGAGCTTCGCGGGCGTGGACCTCGACACACGGATCGCGACCGCGCGCATCAAGCACGATTTCAGTTCCGACTGGCACCTCGTGGCCGGTTTCCTCAACCAGGACGCCTCGCGCAACATCAACACGCCGGTCAACAATCTGACCTCGAATTCAGGGAACTACACCTCCTCGGTCGCCAATGGTTTCGCGCCGCGCTTCGTCATGACGAGCGACGTCGCCTATCTGGACGGCGCCTTCACCACCGGATCGCTGGCCCACGATGTGACAATCGGCACGGCCGGGTACAAAGCGGCCTCGTATTCCGTCAAGAAGGCGGCGACTGCGGCCAGCGTGCTGCTCGGCAAAGCCGGCATCGATGACCCGCTCATCTTCGCTCCCCCGGCCGCGGGCCTGCCGAACGTCGGCCTCAACTTCAATTCCTCGAACAGCTACCAGCAGGGTATCAACATCGGGGACATGATCCGCTTCAACGAGCAATGGGCTACCCGGCTCGGAGTCAGTCAGGACTGGTTTCACACCACCAACGTGAATGCCAAAGGCCTCGCGCAGCCGGAGTACTCCAACAGCGGGGCAAGCCCGGCCGCCAGCCTGATCTTCAAGCCGCAGCAGTCCGTGACGACCTACGTCACCTACGCAAGCAGCCTGCAGGCGGGGGATCTCGCGCCCGCCGGCACCGTGAATGCCGGCAACAGCCTCGCACCGTACCGCAGCAGCGAGATCGAGGCGGGTGTGAAGGCCTCGCTGCCCACGATCGACTTGACCGCCGCGGTGTATCGCATCAAGCGGCCATTCGCCAACATCGACCCGAGCGACGAGCTCTTCAGGATCTCCGGCGAGCAGGTCAACAAGGGCCTGGAGCTCTCGGCCATCGGCACCGTGGCGCCGGGCCTGACGATGTACGGCGGCGTGACCCTGCTGGATGCCAGGCTGCAGGACACCGGGCTTGCCCGCACGAATGACCAGCTGTTCGTCGGTCAGCCCAGGTTCAAGGGTAACGTCCTGCTGGAGTATGCCGTCCCGCAGTTCCAGCGGCTCGTGACCTCCCTCGACTGGCAGTTCTCCGGCACCCGGCCGGGGAACGACACCAACTCGTTCTTCGCGGCCGGCTACCAGCTTTTCGATCTCGGCGCTCGCTATACTTCGCAGATCATGAGCACGAGCGTCACGTGGCGGCTCTCCGTCGACAACATCACGGACCGGCACTACTGGTCCACGGTGGCACCCAGCAATCTGACTGGCACCAACACCGGCAGTCTGATCGGCCACCTCGGCTTGCCGCGCATGGTGCTGGCGTCGGCCACGGTCGCCTTCTGAACGGCGAGCCGGTGTGAGCGGGCTTCGAGGGATCGCCTGCGCCGGATGGCTCGGCCTGGCATCGTGTATCGCGACGCTCTCGAGCGCGGCCCCGGCACCCGATTCGCCCGCCGCAGCGACGCGCCAGGTCACCGATGCCGCCGGTCGGATCGTCACGCTCCCGGCGATCGTCAATCGTGTGGCGGACCCGTGGCACGCAAACAATGCCACGGTGCTGATGCTGGGCGGAGCTGACAAGCTGGTCGCAACCACCCTCCAGGCACGCCGCCAGCCGTGGCTGCGGCGCCTTTACCCCCGCATCGAGAGCGTGCCGGCCGCGTTCAACGCGGCGGGCGAGGTCAACATCGAGACACTGATCGGCACCCGGCCGGATGTGATCCTCATGGCGTACGATGGATCGCCCCCGAAATGGCTGGACATGATCGAGGCCTACCACATTCCGGTCGTGCTGATGCCCAACACGTCGCTGGCCGGGCTCGAGACGACCGCGCGCCTCACCGGCGAGGTGCTGGGCGAGCCCGAGGCGCGCGTGGCCAGCGAGTACATCCGTTATTTCGAGGGCAACATCCGCAGAGTCCGGCGGATCACCGAGCGCCTGCCCGCCGCCGCACGCCCGAGGGTGCTGCATACATCCTCGCCCGGAATACTCACCGTGGACGGCCGCGACACGCTCATTGATGACTGGATAAAGGTCGCCGGCGGGGTCAACGCCGCCGAGGTCAGCGGCAATGGGCGGCCGGTGAGCATGGAGCAGATAGCCGCCTGGAATCCGGATGTGGTCATCGTCGGCACCGCCCCCAATCAGGGCAGCCGGGAGGCCATCCTCGCCGATCCGCGCTGGAGCGGGATCAAGGCGGTGAGGACCGGCAAGGTGTACGTGAATCCCAGCGGCGCCTACCTGTGGGACCGGCACAGCGCGGAAGCCGCCCTGCAGGTGCTATGGGCGGCGAAGCTGCTGCACCCGCAGTTGTTCGCCGACCTCGACGTGAACCGGGAAACGAAACTATTCTATTCCCGCTTCTTTCATTACTCCCTGACGGATGCCGAGCTGAGCTCGATCATGAATGCGACCGCGCCTTGACCCAGCCGCGAACCTTCGCACTCATGCTCATCGTCCCCCTGGGCCTGCTGTATGCCTCGCTCTTCGTGGGACGCTTCCCGGTCTCACCGCTGCAGGTGGCACACATTCTGTACGCGCAGATCGTTCCGTCCACGCCCGACTGGCCGCGGTCCGTCGAGACGATCGTGCTGGAAATCCGCTTACCCCGGGCAATTCTTGCCATGCTCGTCGGCGCGGGTCTGTCGATCAGCGGCGCGGCCTATCAGGGCATGTTCCGCAATCCGCTCGTCAGCACCGATATCCTCGGAGTGACCGCGGCCTCCGGCTTCGGGGCGGCGCTGGCGCTGCTGCTGTCGCGCGGGGCGGCTGAACTGCAGCTCATTGCCTTCGCATTCGGGCTCGTGGGAGTCGGCCTCACGTACCTGCTCGCTCGGGTTTACAAGACCACCCCCGCGCTCATGTTGGTGCTGTCGGGGATCGTCGTCGCGGCCTTCTTCAGCGCCCTGCTGAGCGGCGCGAAATACATCGCCGATCCCGAATCCAAGCTGCCGGCCATCACCTACTGGCTGCTCGGAAGTCTCAACGCGGCCTCGCTCCGCAGCCTGGCTGTCGCATTGCCGCCGATCTTCGCCGGCTGCATCGGCCTGCTGCTGGTACGCTGGAAGCTGAACATCCTCGCCATGGGCGACGAGGAGGCGCGTGCATTGGGCGTACGCACCGAGTGGCTCAAGGGAATCGTGATCGTCTGCACCACGCTGATCACTGCGTCAGCGGTGTCTGTGTGCGGCATGGTTGGCTGGGTGGGGCTGGTGATCCCCCACGTCGGTCGCATGCTGGTGGGCCCCGACCACCGGTATTTGTTACCCGCCACCCTCAGCATTGGAGCCGCTTACCTGTTGTTCATCGACGACGTGGCGCGCACCGTCACCGCCACCGAAATTCCGCTCGGCATTCTCACGGCGGTGGTCGGTGCGCCTTTCTTCGCGTACCTGCTCCGTCGGACTCGCGGTGCATGGTATTAGGGCCGCCCGTCATCGAGATGCGTGGCGCGGCCTTTCGTTATGGCAGGCACGAGGTCTTCCGTGGCCTCGACCTCGATGTGTACCGGGGCGAGCTGCTCTCGATTCTCGGGCCCAATGGCTGTGGCAAGAGTACGCTGCTGCGCTGCATCGGAGGCGCGCTGGGCCTCAACGAGGGAACGGTCCGGCTCGACGGAGCTGACATCGGAGGCCTGGCACCGGAGCTCAGAGCCCGGCGCGTCGGGTTTCTCTTTCAACAACACACGCCCTCCTTCCCGTTCAGTGTGTTCGATGTGGTGAGCATGGGGCGAGCACCGCACCTGGGACTGTTCGGTGTCCCCTCCGCGGCCGACACAGCTCTGGTGGAGGAAGCGCTCAACCGGGTATCGATGCTGCATGTGCGGGAGCGGCCCTACACCGAGTTGAGCGGCGGCGAACGGCAGCTCGTCCTGCTGGCCCGAACGCTGGTTCAGCAACCGGATGTCATCCTGCTGGACGAGCCGACTTCGCATCTGGACTTCAGGAACCAGGTGCTGTCGCTGAAGATGATCGGCTCGCTGGTGCAGCAAGGCGTGACCATGATCATGACGACGCACGATCCGAATCATGCGCTGCTGCTCCCCGGGAGGGTCACCCTGATGAGACCGGGCGGTAGGCTCCTCACCGGGCCGGCGTCCGAGGTCATCACGGATGCCACGTTGAGCGCCACTTACGGGATCGACATCGCAACCTTTTCAGTGCCGCGCCGCGGCGGACCGGGAGACCTCAGACTCTGCAGCCCTTGGTGAGTTATCCCGGGGCCCCATGAGAGGCGTGGGGTTGCCCCCTGGATAAAGAGCTCAGACGCAAGGGGGCTGCCCCCACGCCTCTCATGAGGCCCCTTGCGTGGCGAGTGAGGTCGCGGCCGAAGAAAGTCGCTCAGATCCACTTCCAAACCCCAAACGCGTTTCCGTGACAACCCGCCCGTGATCGGGAGATCGGCTGGCTGGCGGATGCCGTCGCCGATGGAGTACGGTGTCCGCCGCGGGATCGACCCCCAATAGATGCACCGGACGGCGCGATGACTTCCATTCGACATCCTTCGGCTGATGGCCAGCCTGAAGCGCTCGGCGGCCGCAACGACACGGGCACTGGCTCCGCAGGACGCGATCCCGCACAGCCGCCGCTCGGGCTGCACCTGCGCTATGCGTTCGAGCCCGGCGAGCAGGGCGGTGCCGAGCTCGGCAATCCGCTGTTCGATCTTCTCGCAGCCGTGGTGCGGACCGGCTCAATCCGCCATGCCGCTCACGCGCTGGGCTGCTCCTACCGGTACGTATGGGGCTCCCTGCGCAAGTGGGAGCGGATGCTGGGCGAGCCGCTGCTGGTCTGGTCGCAGGGGCAGCGCGCCCGGCCCACGCAGTTCGCCGAAAAGCTCCTCTGGGCCGAGCGCCGCGCCCGCACCAGGATGCAGCCGCACATCGAGGCCCTGCGCTCGGATCTCGCCCGCGTGCTGGCCGAAGCGCGTGACGAGCGGCATCAGCTCCTCATCGTGCGAGCCAGCCATGACATTGCGCTGCCGCTTCTGCAGCAGCACGTAGCGAAGAATGTCGACCTGCACCTGGACATCCGTTTCCAGGGGAGTGTTGACAGCCTGCGCGCCCTGAATGACCACCAGTGCCTCGTGGCCGGCTTCCATGTCCCGGCGCTCCGTGCTGCATCACCGGTGTTCGCGAAGGCACTCAAGCCGCTGCTGAAGCCGGAGTTGCATCGCCTGATCGGATGCTCCCGCAGGATGCAGGGCCTGATGATGCGCCGGGAGCACGCAGGAATTATCCGCACGTTTCCCGACGTCATGCGCCACGGGCTGCGCTTCGTCAATCGCCAGCCCGGCTCGGGCACTCGGATGCTCGTCGATCACCTGATGCACGAGCACTCGATCGATCCTCGCTCATCGCCAGCATATGACCGTCACGTCGAGGAAACGCATGTAGCAGTGGCCGCTTGCGTCGCGAGTGGCTTGGCGGACGCCGGCGTCGGCGTCGAGGCAGCAGCAATTCAGTTCGGACTGCAGTTCACACCGCTGGTCGAGGAGAACTATTTCCTCGCCTGCCTGCGACCGAATTTCCCTCATGCCGCGGTACAGCGCTTGTGCACTGTGTTGGCCGGCGAAGGCTGGAGCGACATCCTCGCGCGTCTGCCGGGGTATCGGCCCGCGACCGCACCCGGGAAACTGCTCGTGATGACTGAGGTGCTGCCGTGGTGGCGCGAGTCGAAGGCTAAGAGAGAAGCCGACGCGGGCGCCACGTCGGGCGAGATCATCAATTCGGTCGGGCAGTCGTAGCCCGGCCGGCGCTCCACCCGCTCAAGGGCGACCGGGCCGGCGGCGTGTCCGTACACGGTCAACCGCAGGACGCGCGCAGGCCACATCTACTCATGACTTCATGCAGTACGCCAAAACGTAATGACGAGGCCGCCTGCGATGACGAGCGCACCGCCGAGCCAGACAGGTAAGCCAGGAAGCGTGCGAAAGACCGTGAAGCTGATGATCTGCCATACGATGAAGAGCATAGCGATATAGATGCCGACAATCCGCGCGAATTCCACGGGCGCGACGTTGAGGAACGATCCATACCCCAATAGAAGTACCGCACCCGCAAGGAGCAGCGCCACGCGCGCGGGTCCCGCGCTCTGATAGATCGCAACACGAATGGTGGCGTCGCCGCTGACTTCGAGTGTGGTGGCGATCAGAAGCAGGAGAGGGACCGGGATATTCTGCAGGAATTTAAGCATGCTGCTCCTTCTGTGGAGGTGATCGCCTGCCGGACAGAGGAGCCTATCAAAATGGCCGGACGATGGGGGGGTTCCGGTCGCGAGCCGGCAACCCACGCGCCCTCCAGAGCCAGCCAAATGCTCGCGCGAGCTGCAGACCCATGATGACCAGGACCGACACCGCCGCATCCGCCATGACATGGATGACGGCGGCACGTGATCCACATTCCCGTGGCTAGATTCCTTAAGCCGCCCTTAATGTCAGGTCAGAATTTGCGTTTGTTGTATTCCTCTCCGAAGCGCATCCTGCCCGCCAATCGGCACACCACACAGGAGCAAGCGCATCATGAACGTCAACACCTTCCTACCCAGGCTCGTGCAGGCAGCTGCAGCGATCAGCGTCGTGATCAGCGAGGTACTGGTCTTTCAGTACAGCAACCTGCACTTCCTGTAGTAACACCCATGACAGGCTCGGACGAGGGAGGCAATGCAGGGAGGGCGATTGCCGGCGCCCTTCGGGGCGCCGGCAATCAATCCGAGCACGGCGCGGTTGCACAAATGTCGCGCGATGGGACTGGAATGGACCCGAAGAGATTCGCGCGCCCGGAGAGATTCGAACTCCCGACCCTCAGGTTCGAAGCCTGATGCTCTATCCAACTGAGCTACGGGCGCGAACCGGTGATTGTACTGGCAATCCGCCCGTGCGGCACGGCTCGACACCTCCGTCCCGCCCCAGCCCGCTACCCTTGGCCGGAGCTGCAGGCGGTCTGCCGCAGGCGCTCGTTCTCGCGCTCGAATATTCGCTGGATCGCCGCGCCGTCGGAGGGCTCCTCGGCGAGCGTCTCGGGGTTCCACTGGCTGCGGGGCGCATGAAAGAAGTCACCGCCGTAGATATGAATGCCGCCGGTGAAGCGGCCCAGCGGGTTGGTGACGGAGTGAATCGCATCAGCGGGCAATGCGGCGACATCGCGCGCGAACAGCACGGACGCCCGATGGGCCTCGAGCCCGCCAGCCCTGCGGCGCCAAAGGATGTTGTCTTCGCGACCGGTGTAGATGCCTATCAAGGCCCACATGCGATGATCGTGCGCCGGAAGACTCATTCTCGGCGCCCAGGAGGCGGTGAAAATCGTCAGCGTCGGCGAACGATGCAACACATCGATGCCGGCGTGCTGGGGCATGCCAAGCTGCGCAAGTACCCGGTCGGCATCCTCGACGGCGCGCTCGAGAACCTCGTGCACTGCCTGTTGGCTAGCGCTCTCCCGGCTCGCGGCAACGCAATCCTCGATGAATCGATCACGATCGAAACGCATGGCAGTTCTCCCGCCTGAGCGATGAACCAGGGCCGCAGGCGCGCGAGCGGCGACGAACGTGCAGTGCGCTGCAGTAAGCGCCAACACCGTGCGTCGCGTGAGCAGCGAACCTGCGTTCTTGATGTCCACAGGCACATGCTACGAAAGAGAGTGCGCCAATCCAGTCTTTTTTCTGGACCTGACTTGCGGGTTCGCAGGTGTAGTATGGGCCCGTGAGCGACACGTACCGGCAGTTCTGTCCGCTGGCCCTGGCTTCGGAGACTCTCACCCAGCGCTGGATGTTGCTGATCCTGCGCGAGCTGTGCGCCGGGGCAACGCGCTTCAACGACATACATCGTGGTGTCCCGGGCATCAGGGCAAGCCTGCTCAAGAAACGCCTGGACACGTTGGAGCGTGCGGGCATCGTCAGACGGCCCGCGGCAACAGCGGTCGGAAAATCAGCCTATGTCCTCACCGCGGCGGGCGAAGAGCTAAGGCCGGTTCTGGCGGGGATTGCCGGCTGGGGTCAGCGCTGGGCCCGGGATATCCGCGACGCGGACCTGGATCCAGGCTGGCTGGTCTGGACCATGCATCGCCGTCTCAATATGACACTCATGCCGCCAGGGCGGACAGTCATCCGGGTCTGCTTCACGGACGCGCCTCGACATCAGTGCAGTTTCTGGCTGGTCTGTGCCGATGGCTGCGTGGAGGTTTGTCTGAAGCCGCCCGGCTTCGACGTCGATTTGACCGTTACCACCCCGGTGCGCGCACTTGCGGAGGTCTGGCGCGGTATCAGGCCACTGGACCGCGAGCTTCGCGCAGGACGCATCCAAGTGGAGGGTCAGACCAGCCTGCGCCGATCGTTTCCGAGCTGGCTGCTTCTGAGCCCGTACGCCGCCATCAAGAGACAGACCGGCTGAGAGGGTGGTCAGGCCTTGCTTTCTCCGCTCGAGCGGAAAGCCCGCAGTCCTTCGAGGAATGCATCCACCTCGGGCTCGGTGCCGATCGTGATCCGGCACCAGTTTTCGTACGGAGGGAATCGCCTGCCGACCAGGATGTTGCGCTTGCGCATGAATTCCGTGAATCGCTTCAGCGGCACACCGGTGTCGAAGAACACGAAATTCCCTTGCGGCTCGGCGTAGGCGAACTTCAGCGCCCTGAGTTCGGATGTGATGCGGCTGCGGCTGGTGACGATGCGCCGCCGGCAGTCGGCCAGGAACGCATGGTCGCCCAGACTTGCACACGCACCCTGCACGGCGAACACGTTCGGGGTCGTCATTCGCACCTTGGAGATCTCGGCGGCGACATCCGCCCGCGCTATCGCGTAGCCGCAGCGGACCCCAGCCATGCCGTGTATCTTGGAGAACGTTCGCAACACCACCACGCGCTTGTTACCGGCAGTGAGATTCGCAACCGACCGCACGTCCGGTGCTGCCACGAAATCCAGATAGGCCTCATCGACGATCGTGGTCACATGATCCGGCATCGACCTGGCAAAGTCCTCGATAGCGGCAGCGCTGACCACCGTGCCAGTCGGATTGTTGGGATTGCACACGTACACGCCGCGTGTCTTGTCAGACACCGCGGCCCGCATTGCCGCCAGGTCGTGCCGCAACTCCTTGTCAACGGGCACCCACTTGAGAGTCGCGCCGGCGCCGGTCGCGTACTCGGTCAGCTCGGCATAAGTCGGTTGTGCGGCGACGATCTCACCGCCGCCATGGCCACAGAGCATGCCGAGGGCGCGCAGCAGCTCGCCGGAGCCCGTTCCCGTGACGATCCGGTCCGGTGCCACCCCTTCCTTCTTTGCCAGCAGCCCCACCAGCTTCGGCAGATCATCATCCGGGTAACGACATCCCTGCGACACGGCAGCGCTGATCGCGGCGCGCGCCGCGGGCGATGGGCCATAGGGGTTCTCGTTCCAACACAGGATCATCGGCGAGGCGCCCGCGGGAGCATTGGCGGCCGCCGCGAGTGTTGCCCGAGCCTGCCCGTTGCGGGGCAGCGCAGTGCCGGGTTGGACCAGTAACAGCGCCGATGCGGCCAGCAGTTCACGGCGGGTCATGTCCATGGAATCGACCTCGGTCATCTGTCGTGCGGGGCTCGTACGCTAGCACGGCAAGCTGAGCAGGATCCATACACGCGGGCGTGGCGAACCCGAGCCGGGGTCGTTGAAAGCGGGCCTGCAAGCCAGGGCCTGCTACAGTGTTCGCAGTCATCCTCTTTTCGGAAAGCGACATGGCCGAGAGAAAGCGCTGCGCCTGGGCCTCGAGCCTCGATGCCGACTACACGCGATACCACGATGAGGAGTGGGGGCGGCCGGTGCACGATGACCGCCGGCTGTTCGAAATGCTGATCCTGGAGGGTGCGCAGGCAGGGCTTTCCTGGGCGACCATTCTGCGCAAGCGCGCTCACTACCGGCGCGCCTTCGCGCGCTTCGACCCCGCCAAGGTCGCGCGTTTCGATGCCCGGCGCCGCGCGGCGTTGCTGCGGGATGCCGGAATCGTGCGCAACCGGCTGAAGATCGAGTCCACCGTCGGCAATGCCCGCGCCTTCCTGGCCGTGCAGCGCGAGTTCGGTTCGTTCGACCGCTATCTATGGGACTTTGCGGGCGGCCAGCCGGTCATCACCCGGCGGTCCGCCGGCGAGGGAGCGCCCGCCCGCACCGAGCTCAGCGATCGCATCTCCAGAGACCTCAAGAAACGTGGATTCCGCTTCGTCGGCACGACCATCATCTATGCCTTCCTGCAAGCGGTGGGGGTGGTGAACGACCACGGCCGGAGCTGCTTTCTGTGGCCCGGGAAGGCTCGTACTCGCCTCGCGACGGCCCCCCGGCGCCGCCCGGGCGCAAAGTAGCCGCGAGCGCTGCCGCGCCACTAAGATAGCGGTCCAACCACAAACGGGGATGATCCTATGAGAGCACTCGTTGCCATGGCCACTCTTGCGGCACTGACGGCCGGGCCGGTTTACGCGGACTGCAGCTACCCACCGCCCCCGGACAAGCTGCCCGACGGCAACACCGCCACCAAGGACGAAATGATCGCCGGGCAGCAGGCTGTCAAGAGCTACGACAAGGCGATCAACGCCTATCTGGCCTGCATCAAGCTCGAGCATGACGGAGCCGCGAGCAGGATCGGCGACAAGCCGAGCACGCCCGAGCAGAAGAAGGCCCTCGAGGATCTGAATCGCGTTCAGATCCAAAAGAACAACGCCGCGGTCGATCAACTGCAGAGCGTGGCGGACCGCTTCAACGAGCAGGTCCGGGCCTACAAGGCCAAACACAAGGACGATCCGAAGGGGTGAGTCCGTGTTGAGCCCCGCCCAGGCCGACGAGCTGATCGGGCAGCACCTCACCTGCCTTCCGATCGAGTCGCTGCCCCTGGCGCAGTGCGCAGGCGCCGTGCTGCGCGAGAACATCTACGCCGAGCGGGACCAGCCGCCGTTCGACCGCGTGGCCATGGACGGGATCGCGCTCGACAGCAACACCGTCCAACACGGAACACGTCGTCTGCGGATTCAGGCAACCCAGGCCGCGGGGGACCCGCCACTCGCCCTCGCGACACCCTCATCGTGCATCGAGGTGATGACGGGTGCCGTCATCCCCTCCGGGTGCGACAGCGTGGTGCCGGTCGAGCAGATCTCCGTGCACAGCAGCGAGGCCGAGCTCTCCTCGGGCGTGACCGTGGAGCCCTGGCAGAACGTTCACCGGCGAGGCACCGACACACGTCAGGGCGCACTGCTCCTGTCCACGGGGCTGCGGCTGGAGGCTCCCGAAATAGCCATCGCCGCCTCGGCAGGCATGGCCCGCATCCGTGTGAGCAGCCAGCCGATGGTTGCCGTGATCTCGACCGGCAACGAGCTGATCGAGCCGGGTGAGCCCATCCTGCCGCACCAGGTCCGTCGCTCGAACGCGTACGCCATCGTCGCTGCTCTGCGGCGCCATGGCTTTCAACGGGTAGCCGATGACCATCTGGCGGATGAGCCTGTGCAGCTCAAGCGACGCCTCAAGTTCCACCTCGAGACGCACGATGTTCTGGTCCTGAGCGGCGGGGTGTCGATGGGCAAGCTCGACTTCGTGCCGCGCGTGCTGGACGAGCTCGGCGTGCAGACCATTTTCCACAAGATCATGCAGCGCCCGGGCCTGCCGATGTGGTTCGGCACGGCGGGCTCTGGGGCTACCGTCTTCGCGCTGCCGGGCAATCCGGTCTCCACGCTGATGTGCCTTTCCCGCTACGTCCTGCCGGCACTCTTCATCGCCATGGGGCAGGCACCCCCGCTCCCGGAGCGCATGGCACTTGGCGGGGAAATCAAGGTCAAATCGCCTCATACCCGCTTCATGCCCGTCAAGGTGGAGGTGGACGACTGGGGCCGGGCCTGGGCCATGCCACGTCCGACCAACGGCTCCGGGGACTTCACCTCCCTCGGGGGCACCGACGGCTTCGTGGAGCTGCCCCCGGGACCCAATACCTATCCCAAAGGATTCGTTACGCGCCTGCACCGCTGGTGAAAAGGCGTCACTCCCACCCCATATCCGGTGGATGGCACGCCCCCTTATTGCGCGGCCACAGCTTGCACGGGGCCCCCTGTCAGCCGGCAGCGTCGCCTGATTGGCGTCGGCGCGGCCGCGGTGGTAATACCGTTCGAGAGTTAGCCAGACCACGGGATTATGTCCAGATCAGAAGTCGTCGTTCCGCTCAGTACCCTCTCCAGCGTGCGCGATACGCTCGGCCGCCCGGCCCGCGACCTGCGCATCTCGGTCATGGATCGGTGCAACTTCCGTTGCCCCTACTGCATGCCGCGGGAGAAATTCCACGAGCGCTACAAATTCCTCAGCTCACATGAGCGTCTTTCGTTCGATGAGATCGTCCGCCTGGCGCGCCTGTTCGTGAAACTGGGGGTGCGTAAGCTGCGCCTCACAGGTGGAGAGCCGCTGCTGCGCACGAACCTGTCGGATCTGGTTGGCGACCTGACGGCGATACCCGGTGTGGAAGACGTCGCCCTCACCACCAATGGCGTGTTGCTGGCGAGGCACGCCGCGGAGTTGAAGGCCGCGGGACTGCGGCGCATCACCGTGAGCCTGGACAGCCTGGACCCGGAATTGTTCGCCCGCATGAGCGGCGGGTTCGGAGGACTGGAGGATGTGCTCGATGGAATCGCGCACGCACGCAGCGCCGGACTCGAGCCCATCAAGATCAACTGCGTCATTCAGCGAGGCATCAACGATCACACCGCGCTCGACCTCATCGAGCACTTCCGCGGCACGGGTGTCATTGTCCGTTTCATCGAGTACATGGACGTAGGCAGCCGCAACGAGTGGCGCCAGGATCTGGTGGTCCCGTCCCGGGAGCTGGTCGCGCGCATCTGCGCGCGCTGGCCGCTGCAGCCGATCGAGCGAGACTATCGTGGCGAAGTCGCCGAGCGATACGCATTCACCGATGGGACCGGCGAAGTCGGCTTCATTTCCTCGGTTACGCAACCCTTCTGCGGCGATTGCTCACGCGCACGCCTGTCTTCCGACGGAGTCGTCTACACCTGCCTGTTCGCCACTCATGGCACGAATCTGCGCGATGCGTTGCGCAGTGGCGCCAGCGACGAGCAGTTGCTGGAGATCATCCGCGGCATCTGGCTCGCCCGCCGCGATCGCTACAGCGAGCAGCGCGCAAAGTTGCGCCAGAGCGCGGGCGATCAGCGCAAGGTCGAGATGTTCTACATCGGTGGTTGACGTGCGCCGGAGCAACCAGACCCGGCTGACTCATCTCGATCCGCGGAACCGGCCGACGATGGTCGATGTCGGCGCGAAGGAGGCAACCCGGCGCCTCGCCACGGCCGAGGCCCGGATTCGCGTGCCCCGCAAGGTCGCCCAGGCGCTGCGCCAGAGCGGGCATCGCACCAAGAAGGGTCCTGTCTTCGATACCGCGATCCTGGCAGGGGTCATGGCCGCCAAGCGCACTCACGAGTTGATCCCCTTCTGCCACCCTATCGGCCTGGACAACTGTGCGGTCGAAATCGAGGTGCGCCGTGGCGGCGCCGAGCTGGTCATCCGGTGCCAGGCTTCCGTGCATCATCGCACGGGTGTCGAGATGGAGGCCCTGACAGGAGCGGCCGTGGCTGCGCTCACCGTTTATGACATGTGCAAGGCCCTTTCTCACGAGATCGAGATCACGAGCATCCGTCTGCTGGAGAAGAGCGGCGGCAAGCGCGATTTTCGGCGCAAGGCGTAAAATACTGCCATGAGCGAACCTGCCTCTTTCACCCCATTGTACGGCCTGGTGCTGGCCGGCGGCCGCAGCTCCCGGATGCAGAGCGACAAGGCCGCCTTGAGCTATCACGGCCGCAGCCAGCTCGAATGGGCTGTAGCACTGGTGGAGCCGCACGTGCAGCGGGTGTTCGTCTCGGTTCGCGCCGATCAGGTTGACGATCCCGTGCGCTCGCGTTTCGCGCAGATCGTGGACGAGCAGCCGAATCTCGGGCCGATCGCGGGAATTCTCGCCGCGCAGGGGCGCTATCCCCGGGTCGCCTGGCTGGTCGTGGCCTGCGATCTGCCCTACCTGGACCAGACCACCCTCACGCATCTGATCCGGGCGCGCCAGCCGCAACGCCAGGCAACAGCCTATCGCTCGAGTTACAACGCTCTGCCCGAGCCCCTTTGCGCCATCTTCGAGCCGACAACGCGCGAGCCCCTGTCGGCCTACGTGGGCAGCGGAAAGGACTGTCCGAGAAAATTCCTCATCAACGCCGATGTCTGCCTGCTCGATCAGCCGCACCCGCATGCCCTCGAGAACGTCAATACGCCGGACGAGCACAACGCCGCTCTCGCGGCGTTGCGGCGCAGGGAGGCCAGTGCGGAATCCGTCAGCTCGGCAAAGCGGGTGATGCGCGGCTCCTCGGCCGCAACCAAGCGAATCAGAGTGCAGTACTACGCCTTGTTGCGCGAACAGGCCGGCCGTAGTGACGAGATGCTCGAGACGACCGCACAGACGCCCCGAGAGCTCTACGACGAGTTGAAAGCACGCTACCCGTTCTCGCTCGCCCCGGAGATGCTGCGCGTCGCCGTGAATGCGGAGTTCGGCGAGTGGGCCAATCCGCTTGCCGACGGCGATTCCGTGGTGTTCATTCCGCCGGTCGCCGGCGGCTGAAACCATGGCCTCCTTCAGCCTCACGCGAGAAAGGATCGACCCCACGGCGTTGCGCCAGCAGCTGGCGGATCCCGCTGCCGGAGGCTTCGCCTCGTTCGAAGGCTGGGTGCGCAACCACAACGAGGGCCTGCCGGTCCGTCACCTGGAATACGAAGCGTTCGAGCCGCTGGCGATCAGGGAGGGTGAGCGCATCATCGCGGAAGCGGTTGCGCGCTTTGCAGTGGAGCATGCGGCCTGCGTCCACCGCACCGGCGATCTCCCGATCGGCGAGATGGCGGTCTGGGTCGGAGTGAGTGCGCGGCATCGTCACGAGGCCTTCCTCGCCTGTCGCTACATCATCGACGAGGTCAAACAGCGGCTTCCGATCTGGAAGAAAGAACATTACGAGAACGGCGATTCGGGCTGGGTGAACTGCGAGCGTTGTGCGGAGCACACGTCGCACGCGCACGAACCCAAGCATGCCGTACACTGGGACGGGCCCATGCACGTTGCACAGCATGCGCACGCCGCGCACGTTGAGCCCCGGCCGAGCCCCCCAACGTTGCTCCCTGACTATTCGCGGCAGATGGCACTCAGGGAGGTCGGTGCCTCCGGGCAAGCCCGGCTGCGCGCCAGCCGGGTCCTGATCGTGGGTTGTGGGGGACTGGCCGTCCCGGTGGTCGGCTACCTGGCCGGCGCTGGGATCGGCCGGCTGGGGCTCGTCGACAGTGATCGACTGGAGCCTTCCAACCTGCACAGGCAGACGATGTACGCGCTGTCCGATGTCGGAAGGCTCAAGGCGGAGCTCGCGGCTGAGCGCGTCCGTGCGCTAAATCCGGACGTTGACGTGCGCGCCCATGCCGTGCGGCTCGGCGCCGGCAACGCCTCGGAGCTGATATCCCAGTACGAGCTCGTCATCGACTGCACGGACAACTTCACGACGAAGTTCCTGCTCAACGACTTCTGCGTGCAGCTCGGCAAGCCCGTCGTGTTCTCGAGCGTCTATCAATATGAGGGACAGCTGCAGGTGGTGCGTCCGGCACGCCCCGGAGAGTCCGGGACGGGCTCGGGAGCGTGCCTGCGCTGTGTATGGCCGGAAGCAACACGCGATGGCATCGTCGGCAACTGCGCCGAAGCGGGCGTGCTGGGTCCGGTGCCGGGCATATTCGGAGGCCTGCAGGCATTCGAAGCTCTGAAGCTCCTCCTCGATCTACCCGGACAGCTTGCCGATGAGCTGCTCGTACTTGACCTGCTCACCCTGTCGATCTCGCGCGTGCGGACCCGGCGGGCAAGCTCCTGCCCGGAGCACGCCAACTCGCGTGCGGAGGCTGCGCGAGCCGAGGCCTTGCGGGCTCAGTCGATCTGTGCCCAAGATCTCGAAGTCGAGTTCGACTCACTCGAGCAGGCACTCGAGGCGGGTTTCGAGATCGTCGACATCCGCGAGCCGCAGGAAGTATCCGAGACCCCTGCCCCCGTGACGCGGATCCGGCACGTCCCCCTGGCGGTGCTTCTCCATGGGCAACCACCCTTCCAGCCGACCGGCAAAAGCCTTCTGATGTGCGCCAGCGGCAGGCGCAGTCTTGCTGCCACGCAGGAGCTCCGTTCGCGCGGCCTCGAGGAGGTGTATTCGCTCCGCGGTGGTCTGTTAGCCCTTCGAGCCCGCCTCAACACCTGAGCCCGCTCGAGGACCGCTCCTGATTCGCGCGCGTACTCTTGCCCTGCTGCTCGCGCTGGGCACGCCACTGTGCGCTGCCATGGAGCCGTCGACGCCGCTGCTGAGGTACGCGGCCGCGCAAGTTTTCCCGCCTCTGGTGGATCAAGGCGAGGCGAAGCGCAGGCTGGCACAGGTCACGCACATGATCGCCAAGGATCCGCCGCCCGAGAACGATTGCGCGCGCACGCTCGGAGCGGGTCGCTTCGCCACTCTGTACGACGATCTCGGCTCGACATACTCGGTGCTCGGCGAGGCGGACGAGGCTGCCGAGGCTTTCGCCAAAGCTGTCGGCTGTAATCCGCGGGCGGCCTATCTGCACGCCGAGCTTGCCGATGAGTTGCTGCGTCTGGGGCGCTTCGAAGAGGCGAAATCGGCAGTGCAACGCCGGCCTCCGCCGGAGGAAGGCGCGTTCACGACGCAGAGCCTGCTCGCGCGGGCTGCATTCAGCGAGCAGCAGTGGCCGGAGGCTATCGAGCATCTGCGGCAGGCGGTCAAGGAGGCTCCGGATGACCTGCAGGCCACCTACTTCCAGTGCCTCCTGTGGCTCTCGCAGAAGCGCGCCGGAACAACGGTCCCGGTGCTGGTGGCCCGCGACGTCGCAAAGCCGTGGCCACGGCCGGTGCTGGAATTCCTGCAGGAGCGGATCAGCGAGGACGCGCTGGTGAAGGCGGTTGAGGCGGAGCACAACGAGCGCCGCCGTCGCGAGATCCTCTGTGAAGCGCTGTTCTACGCGGGGGAAAAGTATCTCGCAGCCCACCGCACCGCCGAGGCGCACCGATACTTCGAAGCGACGGTAAACCTGCAGGTGTTCTACTTCATCGAGGACTCGCTCGCCCGGGCGGAGCTTTCTCGTTGATTGGAAAAGCGGCCTGCGCCGGGCGTGCTAGGGCCGGATCTGGCCGCGCCCCCGGACCACGTACTTGTAGCTGGTGAGCTGCTCGACCCCGACCGGACCCCGCGCATGGAAGCGATCGGTGGAGATGCCGATTTCCGCTCCCATGCCGAACTCACCGCCGTCGGCAAATTGAGTCGAGGCGTTGTGCAGCACGATGGCGCTGTCCACCTGCTGCAGAAACTTCTCCGCGGTGGCCTGGTTTGCCGTGACGATCGACTCGGTGTGCGCAGATCCGTAGGCGCGGATGTGCGCAATGGCACCGTCAACACCATCCACCACGCAAGCGGCGATGATGGCGTCGAGATATTCCGTGCGCCAGTCTTCTTCGCTAGCGCTCTGAACGCGCCCGTCAACCGTACGGACCGTGGCATCGCCACGGACCTCGCAGCCGGCCTCCAGCAAGTCGAGGATCACAGGCGCAAGGTGCGTGCTGACACACGCCCGATCCACCAGCAGCGTCTCGGCCGCTCCGCACACTCCCGTCCTGCGCATCTTCGCATTCAAGGCGATGGTCCTCGCCATCCTGACATCCGAGTCGCGATCGATGTAGACGTGACAGTTGCCTTCCAGATGCCCGATCACCGGCACGCGTGCTTCCTGCTGGACCCGTGCCACGAGACTCTTGCCGCCGCGCGGCACGATCACGTCCAGATAGTCGCTCATGCCGGCCAACATGTAGCCCACTGCGGCGCGATCGGTGGTCGGCACGAGCTGAATGCTCTCCTCAGGCAGACCCGCCGCGCGCAGGCCCGCTGCGAGAGCCGCGTGGATGGCGGCGTTCGAGCGGCTGCATTCCGAGCCGCCGCGCAGAATGACCGCGTTGCCGGACTTCAGACACAGGGCGCCGGCATCCGAGGTCACATTGGGCCGGCTTTCGTAGATGATTCCGATCACGCCGATCGGGACCCGCACGCGCTGGATGCGCAGCCCGTTGGGCCGCTCCCAGTCCGCCGCGATGGCGCCGACCGGATCGGGCAATGCCGCAATGTCCTCGAGAGCGCGCGCGATCGCCTCCACACGGCGGCCATCGAGCAACATCCGATCGAGTAGGGGCTGGCTCAAGCGCGCGGCCCGGGCGGCGGCCATGTCTTCGTGGTTGGCAGCCAGGAGCCCGGCGCTGCGGGCGCGCACCGTCGCGGCGGCGCTGCGCAAGGCGGCGTTCTTGGCCGCGGTGTCCGCCAGTGCGAGCCGCCCAGCAGCCGCCACGGCGGCCCGGCCCAGCCCATCGAGCAACGCGCCGAGCTCGGCGCTCACTGGCTCAACGATGCCGGCTCGGCACCGGCTTCGATCCGGGCGCGCAGGATCACGAGGTCGTCGCGATGGATGATCTCATCACGGCCCCGATAACCCAGAATGCCGGCGATCTCCGAGGACCGGCGCCCCATGATCCGGGCCGCATCCCCGTCGGAGTAGGCGACAATCCCCCGGGCAACCTCCGCGCCATCGGAACTCAACACGCTGACCGTGTCACCCCTGTCGAACCGGCCTCGTGAGCCGAGCACTCCCGCGGGCAGCAGGCTCTTGCCCTCGAGCAGGGCCCGCAGCGCCCCGGCATCGATGGTGATGGCTCCTGCGGGACGCAATGTCCCGGCGATCCACTGCTTGCGCGCGGCCACCGGCGTCGCATTCGGGACGAACCAGGTGCACCGCCCGCCCTCCTCGATTCGCCGAACGGGGTGTTTGGGGTGGCCGGCCGCGATGCACATGTGACAGCCGGCCGCGACGGCGATCTTGGCAGCCATGATCTTGGTCGCCATGCCGCCTGAGCCAACGCTGGAGGACGATGCTCCCGCCATCGCCTCGATCTGCGGCGTAATCTGCGTCACGCGGTCGAGAAACTGTGCCCCCACCTCGCGGTTGGGGTCTGCGGTAAAGAGCCCCTCCACATCCGACAGGATGACCAGGCAATCGGCGCTCGCCATCTGCGCCACTCGCGCCGCCAGCCGGTCGTTGTCCCCGTAACGGATCTCCGCCGTCGCAACTGTGTCGTTCTCGTTGATCACCGGCAGTGCGCCGAGCTCCAGAAGCGCTTCGAGGGTGGCGCGCGCGTTCAGGTAGCGGCGCCGGCTCTCACTGTCCTCCAGTGTCAGCAGGACCTGGGCGACGGTGACCCCACCCGGCTCGAGCAACTCCTTGTAGGCATGCGCAAGGCGGATCTGACCGACGGCCGCTGCGGCCTGACTCTCCTCCAGGCGCAGGGCGCCGCGGGCGAGTGCGAGCTGGCGCCGGCCGAGCGCAATGGCGCCGGAGGAGACCAGGATGACCTGCTGGCCGCGCCTGCGCAGACGTAACAGGTCCTCGATGAGAGTTTCCAGCCACGATCGGTTGAGGCGGCCGCTCTCCTGGTCAACCAGCAGAGCCGAGCCGACCTTGACGACGACACGCCGCGCCTGCGGCAGCGGCAACCCCGGATTCACGGACTGCTCTGGCATGGGAAAACTATACGCAATCGATACTTATGCCGCGACTGTACGCCCGGCCATGCCCCTGACCGGGCTGCGATCGGTCCGCCGTCCTGTCCCGGCGGCCGCTCAAGCCTCGTTGCCCAAGCCGGGGACAGCCCCTAAACTTACGACCGCTGACGATGAGCCTCGAGGGAAGTGCGTGTGAGCAGAGACTATGAGCCGGTGCCCGGACAGTGGTACGAGAACCTGGAAGAAGAAGAACCGTTCCGGGTGTTGACTATGGATGAGGATTCCGAGCTCGTCGAGATCGAGTATCTCGACGGTGACATCGAAGAGATCGACCTCGAGACCTGGCACGAGATGGATCTCGAGCTGACGTCGGAGCCCGAGGGCTGGTCGGAGTCCCATGCGGATGAAGACGACGAGGATGAGGACGAGGACTGGGACGAGGACGATGAGGACGACGAAGACGATGACGAGGATGACGATGACTTCGATGAGGACGAGGACGAGACGGAAGACAGGGAGCAGTACTGAGCGTCCCGGACAGCTGGTACCACGAAAAGGAGTCGGCGTGGCTCTACCGGCAGGTCGCCGCTGCTGAGCCCCACGCCCACCGCAGCCGGCTGTTCCTGCAGCTGGCGGCCGCCGCCGAACAGCAGGCGGCTCGCTGGAACCCGCCGGGCTCAAACATTCAACGTCAGTTCATCCCCTCCACGCGCGCACGCATCGTCGCGCGTCTGATCAGACTGTTCGGACCACGATCACTCCGGCCTATCCTGGCCGCGATGAAGTTGCGCGGGTTGTCGGTCTACAGCGTACCGGTCCCGGGAGACGCCGACAGACCTGCGGTGACTCTCGCGGGCCAGACCCATGCGATGCCTACCTCGCTTTCGCAGGTCGGTGCACGGCATCGCAACACTCTGGGGAATACACTGCGGGCCTCGGTATTCGGTGTGAATGACGGACTCGTCTCGAACGCCAGCCTCGTGCTGGGCGTCGCGGGCGCCGGAACGGCGGGCGCTTATGTCCTGGTGACAGGTGTCGCGGGACTGCTGGCCGGGGCGCTCTCCATGGCGGCGGGAGAGTATGTTTCGGTCCGGACGCAGCGCGAGATGTACGAGTACCAGATCGCGCTCGAGCGCGAAGAGGTTGCCGAGTATCCCGAGGAAGAAGCCGAGGAGCTGGCCCTGATCTACCAGGCGCGCGGCGTTGACCTGGAGCAGGCGCGGGAGGTCAGCCGCGCCCTGCTTGCGCGCCCGGAGCAGGCGCTCGATGTGCTGGCCCGCGAGGAGCTCGGACTGAATCCGGACGATCTGGGCTCGCCCGTCCAGGCGGCTATGGCCTCATTCCTCAGCTTCGCCGCCGGCGCAGCCATTCCCTTGGTTCCATTCCTGCTGCGCCTGCGGGGTGACACCGCGCTGACCGCCACCGCGGCACTGACGGGTGCGGCCCTGTTCCTGGTTGGCATGACGCTGAGCCTCTTCACGGGGCGCCAGGCCCTGCGCGGAGCCCTGCGGATGGTCCTGATCGGCGGCGGCGCGGGAGTGGTGAGCTTCCTGGTCGGGCGCGCGCTGGGTGTGGCCATAAACCCTTGAAAAGGCTGCCGCGGACCCCACTGTGGGCGCAGTCCGTGTGTAAAGTGTCGGCGCGCCGCCTCCAGGCCGCACCCGACGGAAGGTCACCATGAAACGCATCATCCTGTTTCTGGCCACCAACCTGGCCATTGTCCTCGTCCTCTCGATCGTCGCCCGCCTGATCGGCCTCGATCAGTATCTGGCGGTGCGCGGGAGCAGCCTCGAGGGCCTGCTGGTGTTCGCGGCCTTCTTCGGCTTCGCCGGCTCACTCATCTCGCTGGCACTCTCCAAGTGGATGGCCAAGACGGCCATGGGAGTGCAGGTCATCACACAGCCGCGCAATGCGACCGAAAGCTGGCTGCTGCAGGCCGTGGCGGCGCATGCCAGAAATGCGGGCGTGGGCATGCCGGAAGTGGGTGTCTTCGAGTCGCCGGAACCCAACGCATTCGCCACCGGTGCGCGGCGTGATCACGCGCTGGTCGCCGTCAGCACCGGCCTGCTGCAGCGGATGAACGAGCGCGAGGTGAACGCCGTGCTCGGGCACGAGATGACGCATGTCGCGAACGGTGACATGGTCACCCTGGCGCTGATCCAGGGCGTGGTGAATACGTTTGTCATCTTCCTGTCGCGCATCATCGGCAACGTCGTGGACCGAACCCTCTTCCGTTCCGACGACGGCCGCGGCCCGGCTTACTTCATCTCGGTCATCGTGTCGCAGATCGTGCTGGGCATCCTCGCGAGCCTGATCGTGATGGCGTTCTCCCGCTGGCGTGAATTCCGTGCCGATCACGGCGGTGCGAAGCTCGCAGGCCGTGACAACATGATCGCCGCGCTCGATGCGCTCAAGGCCGCGCACGAGCCTCTTCCGCAGCAGTTCGCCGCCTTCGGCATTGCCGATGGCTCGGTGGCGCGCGGCCTGCAGAAGCTGTGGATGAGCCATCCTCCGCTCGATGAGCGCATCGCCGCGCTGCGGGCGCTGCCTCCCGTCTTTTCCTGAGCGCTGCTCGGGCGAGCTTGCACCTGAATGATCGAGGAGGGTGTCAGCTCGCTGGTCGCCCTACTGGGCGCTGATCGCGTCCTGACGGAGCCCTCGGCCACCGAACCGTTCCTCATCGACCATCGGCGCCTCTATCACGGCCGCGCACTCGCGGTGGTTCTGCCGCGCTCGGTGGCGGAAGTGTCCCGCCTCCTGGCGCATTGCAATGAGCGGGGCACTGGGGTCGTCGCCCAGGGAGGCAACACGAGCTACTGCGGCGGAGCCACCGCGGATGAGTCAGGCGCTCAGGTCGTCGTCTCGCTCAAGCGACTCAACCATCTGCGCGGCGTGGATCCGCTGAACTACTCGCTGACCGCCGAAGCAGGTTGCATCCTCGCGGATGTACAACGGGCCGCCGATGAGTCCGAGCGCTTCTTTCCCCTGAGCCTGGGCTCGGAGGGCACGTGCCAGCTGGGGGGCAATCTCTCGACCAACGCGGGCGGCACCAGTGTGCTGCGCTACGGGATGATGCGCGACCTGGTGCTCGGGCTGGAAGTCGTGCTGGCCGACGGCCGCATCCTCTCCACACTCACCGCGCTCCGCAAGGACAACACCGGATACGACATCAAGTCGCTCTTCCTCGGTGCCGAGGGCACGCTGGGAATCATCACGGCCGCCAGCCTCAAGCTGTTCCCGAAGGTGCGCGCCACCGCGACCGCTCTGGCGGCCGTCCCCTCGGTTCAGGCTGCCGTGGAGCTGCTCGCGCGGCTGCGGGAAAGCAGCGGCGATCGGGTCAGCTCCTTCGAGCTCATTCCGCGCATCGGAATCGAGCTCACGACGCGCCACATTCCCGGAGTCAGCAATCCATTCAGCAAGGCCTACGAGTGGCACGTGCTGTGCGAGCTGGGCTCCTCGCGAGCCGTCGACCCGCTCGAGGCCCTGCTGGAGGAATTCCTGGCCGATGCTCTCGAGGACGGACTCGTCTGCGACGCGGTGATTGCGCAGAGCGAGCGCGAGCGGGATGCGTTATGGAAACTGCGCGAGAGCATCCCGGAGGCTCAGCGGTTGGATGGCGCCAGCCTCAAGCATGACATCTCGCTGCCGGTCGCCTCGCTCG
Source organism: Steroidobacteraceae bacterium (assembly GCA_035710545.1). GTDB lineage: Bacteria > Pseudomonadota > Gammaproteobacteria > Steroidobacterales > Steroidobacteraceae > 13-2-20CM-66-19. The sequence continues at coordinate 5,932 of DASTDD010000110.1, read as the reverse complement.
CCGCATTCGTCGAGACGGCCTCACGCTGGATCGACGCCCACGTGCCCGATGGCCGACTGGTCGCGTATGGTCATGTCGGCGATGGCAACCTGCATTTCAACCTGAACCAGGCTCCGGGCACCGCGCGCGAGGCGTTCCTCGCACGCGAAGCAACTGTCCGGCGCGCGATTCATGACATGGTGCGCGACCACGACGGCAGTTTCAGCGCCGAGCACGGCATCGGGCAGCTCAAGGTGGGCGAGCTCGAGCGCTACGCCTCGCCTGTGGAGCTCGACCTGATGCACGCGATCAAACGTGCACTCGATCCCAACGGCATTCTCAATCCAGGCAAGGTGCTGCGGGCACGGATATGATGCTGGGCGCCGCGAGGTGCGGCGCCCACACACTCGTCCGGAGGCTCGTTCATGATCCATGGCCGGTGGACCCTCGTGCTGACGGCGCTCGTGCTGCTGTCAGCCTGCAGCAAGTCAAATACGCCCGCGCCCGACGCAAAGCCGGCGACGGGCGCATCCGCCGCTGCCGGCGGAACTTCTGCCACGGAGGGTGAGCCGCAGATCGCCATCGAGGCCGACGGGTCGCACATCGAGTACCGGGTATACGGCCACGGCGAGCCGGCCATCATCCTGATTCACGGCTGGGCCACCGATGCGAACTACTGGAATGCCCAGCTCCCACCACTCAAGGCGCGCTACACCGTGGTGGTGCCCGACCTGGCCGGGCACGGTGCCTCCAGCAGGAATCGCACCGACTGGTCCATGGGCAATTACGGCGAGGATGTCGCCAGCGTGGCGCGCCGGATTCCCAACCAACAGCTGATCCTGGTGGGCCACTCCATGGGTGGAGTCGTGGCGCTCGAGGCGACACGCCGCATCGGCGACCGCGTCGTCGGCATCATCGCGGTCGATGCTCTGCGCTCGATCGGGCTGCCGCCGATCTCGCAGCGCGAGATCGACATCCGGCTGGCGCCTTTCCGGGCCGACTTCGTGGGCCAGACCCGCAAGTACGTCACCGAGTCGTTGTTCGAGAAGGGCGCGGACCCGGTGCTGATGCAGAAGGTCGCTTACGACATGTCGCTGGAGCCGCCCGAGGTCGGGATAGCCTCGATGCAGGCGCTCCTGGGGCTGGACCTGGCTCCGGTGCTGGCAGACATCCACGTGCCGGTGCTGGCCATCAACTCGGATCTGGCGCCGACCGATGAGGCGCGCATTCGCAAATCCCTGCCTGACTTCAAGGCGGACGTGCTCGCGCACACGGGGCACTTTCTGATGCTCGAGGCGCCGCAGCAGTTCAATCCCATCCTGCTGCGGGATATCGAGATGCTGGCGGCGCGCTCCAGGCACTGAGTCAGGTGTTTCGTGCGCGGGTCGGAAGGGAGACCGGCCAGCCGGCCCGGACGCACCGGTCGCATCGGCACGCTGGACCAGACTTCGTCCGTGTCCGGGATGAGCGAGCCACACGTAACCCTGAGCCAACCGAGGTCGACCCCGACCTCATCGTCATCGATCTGCGTCCACGCCGTGGCCAGCGGCTGCGGCTCGCTCTGATCCTGCACGAGCAGGATCAAGGCATCGCGATCGGACATGAACGGCCAGTCCTGGCTGTGCAGCGTCAACTGCAGCCTGCGCCCGTCGGGCGTCGCGAAATGGCCCTGTCCGCCCTGATCGTGCAGGTCCAGCCGCAGCAGCGGCCGCAGGTCCGAGCGCCGCCCCGTAGCCGACCAGTCGACCCGGCAGGTGAACAGGCGCGCCTCATTCAACTCGAACCAGTTGAAGCCGATGACGTCCTCGAGCACATCGTCGCCCGGCTTCATCAGCACCCGCCGCCGGTACCAGTACAGGTCAGCGCCGATCACGAGCTGGTAATCCACGTAGCGGCTGGTTCCATCGCGGGTGCCGATGCAACGGCGTCCCAGGGTCCCCCCCGTGAACTGATCCCCTTCGCGCTTGAAACGCAGGTCGCAGCCCGCTACGGGTGCTATGGCCGAGCGGTGCAGGCGCGCGATCCGCTCCGGGCGCCGGCCGAGGTGCACCCAGCGACGTGGCTCCCTGAACGTGAACAGATGAACCTCGACGCCGACGTTCGGGGGCTCGGCGGGCTCGAGCTGCAGCAGCAATTGCCGCCGTACGTTGTCGGGCTCGTCGTGGAGGAATTCCTCCAGATACAACACGTGAGGTCCCAGCCAGGGCGCACTCACCGGCGCCACGACGGTGCGCACGCGCCGCTCCGCACCCAGACCCCAGGGTGAGACGCTCGCCTCCGTGCCGGAGAACACCTGCTCGCTGGAATCGCGGATCCCCGGCCAGAGCCGAGCGAGCGCATCGACGTCGGAACCACCCGACACACCTGCGGTCGCCAGGGCCGCCACGGCCGCGATCAGCAGCATATGCGCATCAGCCTGCTGGTTTCTCCTGCGCGGAGCCCGAGGACTGCTTGAGCCGGACCAGGCCTTCCTGAGCGGTACTGGCGACGAGCCGGCCCTCACGGCTGAAAACGCTGGCGCGCGCAAACCCCCGCGCACCGGAGGCGCTCGGGCTCTCCATGGCGTACAGCAACCAGTCGTCCACGCGCAGCGGCCGGTGAAACCACATTGCATGATCGAGGCTCGCCATGACGATCGGGCTCGTCAGAAACGAGGTGCCATGCGGCAGGGTCGCCGTGTCGAGGAGGAAGAAATCGGACACATAGGCAAGCAGGCACCGATGGAGCCGCTCGCCTTCGGGCAGCGCGCCGACCGAGCGAAACCAGATCTGCCGCTCGGGGGGCGCCTTGCGCGGGCGCAGGAAGTCCATCGGCTGCACCAGGCGGAACTCGAAGGGTCGCGGCTGCTCGAAGAAGCGCCGCAGCCGCTCGGGCATGCGCGCGAGCAGCTCCGCAGGCGGGAGGCTCGAATCCGCCAGCTCCTCGGGCGGCGGCACGGCCGGCATGCTGATCTGATGATCGAGACCGGGCTCGCTCACATGGAAGGAGGCGGCCATGTTGAAGATCTGCTCGCCGTGCTGGATCGCGACCACGCGGCGGTTCGAGAAGCTGTGTCCATCGAGGCTGCGGTCCACCTGATACACGATCGGCGCCTTGCAGTCCCCGCGGCGCAGGAAGTACGCGTGCAGCGAATTGACCAGCCGCCCTTCGATCGTGCGCGATGCGGCCGTGAGGGCCTGCCCGAGCACCTGCCCCCCGAAGACCTGCGGGGCGCCGATGTCACGGCTCTCACCCCTGAAGAGATTGATCTCGAGCTGCTCGAGCTCCAGAAGTCTCGCGAGATCGGCTAGGCGGGGATCCATTGACGCACCCTGAAGGACCGGGTCAGCCGAACTTGAAGGTACCGCGCATGGAGGAGTTGTGCCCCGGGTAGGTGCACAGATACATGTAGGACTCGCCCTTCTTGAGTACCGACGTCGGGAATGTCACCGTCGCGCTCTCGCCACCGCCGACGACCTTGGTCGCCGCGATCACGCGCTTGTCTCCCGGTGCGACGTAGTTGTTCTGCAGTCCCGCGGCCATGCCGGCATTGGCCACCGCACTCAGATCGGCTGCCCTGACCAGCACCCAGTTGTGTCCCATCGCCTCCTTGGGCAGCGTACCGGCGTGCTTCAGGGTCACCTGCACCTGGCTGCAGTCGCCCGAGACAGCCAGCTCCTTCTTGTCATACTGCATCAGGTCGTTGCCCGAGATCTCGAGCTTGCAAACATCGTCGGCCGCGTGAGCCGTGCGGGGAATGACACTCGCCGCACCGATCAGCAGCGCCGCCGCAACCCGGTCTCGACTCCAGCGCATCGCGCACTCCTTTTTTTTGATCTAATCCGGCACGCCAAGCCGCTGGTGCATGATGGGGCTGGTCGTGGTGTATTGCAGAAACTGCTTCTTCTGCGGAAACAGGTGGTGCTGGATCGCGAAGGCGGCGAGCGCCGCCTCGTGAAAACCGGAGAGGATGAGCTTCTTCTTGCCCGGATAGGTGTTGATGTCACCCACCGCGAACACACCCGGCACGCTCGTCTGGAACTTCTCCGTATCCACCCGCAACGCCTTCTTCTCCAGCTCCAGGCCCCACTGGGCGATCGGCCCGAGCTTGGGGTGCAGGCCGAAGAACACCAGCAGCTGATCGGCCGGCAGCGCCTGCAGGGCGCCGTTGGGGGCCTTGATGTTCACGCCCCGCAGCTCACCGTTCTCGACGATGAGCGAATGCGGCAGCGCCTCGAAGCAGCGCATGCGGCTCGCGGCCACGAGCTCGCGCATTTTTGCAACCGAGGCAGGCGCGGCCCGGAATTCCGGACGACGGTGCACGAGCGTCAGACTCGCGGCCTTCGGGGCCAGCTCCAGCGTCCAGTCGAGCGCCGAGTCTCCGCCCCCGAAGATCACCAGATGCTGGCCGTGAAAGGCGCTCGCGCCTCGCACCCGGTAGTGGATCCTGTGACCCTCGAAACCTTCCGCGCCTTCGACGCCGATGCGCCGCGGCTGAAAGGAGCCGACGCCGGCGGCGATCACGACCGCGCCCGCATCGAAGAGGCCTCCGCCCGAGGTGGCTACCCGGAAACGACCGTTATCCTGGCGCGCGAACTCGGTCACTTCCTGGCCGAGATGAAACTGCGGATGAAAGGGCCCGATCTGCTTCATGAGCCGGTCGACGAGCTCCTGCGCCCCGCACACCGGCAGCGCCGGAATGTCGTAGATCGGCTTGTCGGGGTACAGCTCGGTGCACTGCCCACCGGCGCGGGCGAGGGAATCGATCACATGCGAGCTGATGCCCAGCAGCCCCAGCTCGAATACCTGAAACAGCCCGCACGGGCCTGCACCGATGATGACTACCTCGGCCGTGGTAGGTGAACGCAGTGTCTGGCTCAAAGAATCTCTTCCACGTGGATCGGAGCGGTATTGTAGAGGGTCCGGGCAATGCCCGCATGACCGCGCCCCGCCGCTCGCGGCGGCCCCGGCCGGACGCGGACCGTGGCGACCCGCCAGCGGGCGCCTCGGGTGCAGCCGCAGCCTCGTTCAGGCACAATTTGCCGACGCGCATCGTACTGCCACACCCACGAAGGGGAACGAAAGACACATCTTTCGGGCCCCGCAGCAGAGCGCCGCAGGCGTTTTTTGCTCATCTGACAAGGGGAACTGCCTTGAAATCCAACTCCGAGCTGCACCAGCGCCGCCAGAATGCCATCCCCCGGGGCGTCTCGAACTCCCTGGCCGTCTACGCGGATCGGGCAACCAACGCGGAACTCTGGGACGTCGAGGGCAAGCGCTACATCGACTTCGCGAGTGGCATTGCGGTGCTGAACACCGGCCACGTGCACCCAAAGGTCAAGGCCGCGGTGGCCGCGCAGCTCGAGAAGCTCACGCATACCTGCTTCCAGGTCACTCCGTACGAGAGCTACGTGGCACTCGCCGAGCAGCTCAACGAAATCGCGCCGGGCACGACCGCGAAGAAAACCATCTTCCTGACCACGGGCGCCGAGGCCATCGAGAACGCAATCAAGATCGCGCGCTTCCACACCAAGCGCTCGGCTGTCATCGCGTTCTCCGGCGGATTTCACGGCCGCACGCTGGCGTGCATCAGTCTCACGGGCAAGGTACAGCCCTACAAGGTTGGCTTCGGGCCGATGCTGCCCGAGATCTTTCATGTGCCCTACCCCATGGCCTATCACGGCATCACGGTCGAAGACTCGATGCAGGCCCTGTCGCAATTGTTCAAGGCTGACGTGGATCCGCAGCGCGTGGCGGCCATCATCATCGAGCCGGTGCTCGGCGAGGGCGGCTTTTACGCCGCCCCGCCGGAGCTGCTGCGCAAGCTGCGGGCGCTGTGCGACCAGCACGGGATCGTGCTGATCGTCGATGAGATCCAGACGGGATTCGCCCGCACCGGACGCATGTTCGCGGTGGAGTACGCGGGCATCGAGCCGGACCTGATGGCGGTGGCCAAGAGCGTGGCCGGCGGCGT
>DASTDD010000109.1:0-55661 GCA_035710545.1 Steroidobacteraceae bacterium | reverse complement strand
AGTTGATGAACGGCGTCAGGTACGAGCACGGAACGCCCGCATACCATTCAAAACCATATTCACGGGCTGCCTCGACGAAGTGCTGCGCCTCGATCATCTGACCACGCCGGCCGCCGCCTCGCCTTGCGCACCGCCGAGCGGGCTCTGTGCGTGGGCGAACTCGACTGCGCTGCCAAGCTCTTCGACGTCGTTGACACCACGCCAGTGACCGTGCACGTACTGCACTTCGATCGCGGCCCCATCGTTGAGCAAGGCATTCAGCAACGACGGCATGTCGAGGGTCCCGAAATCCGGCCGGCGCCGCAGCTCGCTCAGGACCGCCCGGAGCCTGCCCAGGCCGCTGCGGCTCACGCTGAGCAAGCCGATCCATCGGCCCTGTGGGGCGGCTTCCCCTTCCGGGGTACTCGCGGCAGCGTGCTTCCCCGAGCCTTCCGCCACTTTCTTCAACAGGACAGGCGTCCCGAAGAGGTCGCGGTCATCGCGCCGCGAGCAGTAGGCAAAATCCCGTACGGTGCGGTTGTTCGGCCCCGTGGGCGAGGAGTCCACGACGACGGAGAAATCGGCACCGCTCTCGAGAAGGTCATGCAGGACGTAGCTGCGATAGAGCAGGTCTCCGTAAGAGATGACGGTATCCGAGTCGAGCTCGTCCAGCGCGCACGCAAGTGATGTCAGCTCCCCCGTGCTGTCGTAGTGCTCGTTGAGCACCAGGCGCACTCCAGAGGTGTCGATCGCATCGGCGCGATAGCCACCGACCACCGTTATGTCGTTGATGCTCTCTTTCTTGAAGCTGTCCACCAGCCAGCGCAGGAGCGGTTTGCCCGCGATCGGCAGCATCACCTTGGGTCGATCGGCCGTGACCGCTTCCAGGCCCCGGCCGCGCGTGGCGGCCAGCACGACGGCGGCGCGCATGGGACGGGACTGGGACAGGTAGAGCCGCTCCGCAGCGGAATATTCCTCCACGTCCTGCAGCCGGAAGATCTCATTGACAGAGGCGATGCGGTCCTCGACGTTCACCAGCGTCTCCGAGGTACGGATTTCCCGCGCCACGCTCTGCATGGCGGCGACCGCAGAACGCACCATGTGATTGGCCCAGATGACCACGCTGATACCGGCTTGGCGGAATACCTCCGTGGGCGTGCTGTAGTAGCGTGTGGGCACGATCACCAGGGGCGCGCGGCCGCCCCACTCGCGCGCAAACGTCACGATCTCATCGGGCCTCGAGATCTTGCTGTGGATCAGGATCGCGTCCGCCCCGGCGCGCCGGTAAGCTTCCGCGCGCCGCAGGGCTTCCTCCATGCCCCAGCCGGCGATCAGCGCCTCGACCCGCGCGACGATCGAGAAGTTGGGGTCGTCCTGCGTATCCTTGCCGGCTGAGATCTTGCCGGCGAACTCCGCCATGTCCGCCAGCGGCTGGCGCTCACTGTGCAGGAAGCTGTTGGTCTTGGGAAACTGCTTGTCCTCGATGCAGACGCCGGCGATGCCGCGCTGCTCGAGCTTGCGCACCAGGCGACGCAGGTTGTTGAAATTGCCGTACCCGGTATCGCCATCGAGCAGGATCGGCAGATCGCTCGCGTCGGCCATGAACTCGAGCATCTCCACGATCTGCGTCCAGCTCGCCTCGTTGTTGTCACGCACGCCGAACTGGGCGGAGATCGACAGCCCGGAGGCCCAGATGCCCGCGAACCCACTCTCGCGCACGATTCGCGCCGAGAGTCCGTTGTGTGCCTCCATGAGAAACTCGAGCGAATCGCTCTGCAGCATCCGGCGCAGCTTCGCGCTGCGGCTCAGCGTCGTCTGCTTTTCGGTCATGCCCATCGGCGTGGGGAGGGGCCTGCCCCCGGCGGCATCCATAGTCATTCTCCTGGTACTGGCTCGAGCTGCGGCAGCACTTCCGTGCCGGCCCGCGCCACATCGGCCGCAAAATCGATTTCGATCCACGGCAGCCCGGTCACGTCTGCGACATCGAAAACCTGACTGCGCTCGAGCAGCAGATCGCGAACCGCTTCCTCGTGCGGCAGGTGGCCGCGGTCGCTGGCGGCGTAGTCCGAGACGATGGCGGCAAGCCGGTGCGCGCCCGCGGCGTCGAAACGGAAGAAGCCGACTGACTCGCCGATCGTGTCGTAGTGCACCTGCGCGGACACCTGCTTGCGTAGCTCGACAGGCAGACCATCTCGAACGCAGAGCTTCACCGGCTCATCGCCGGCCTCGAAATCCCGGTCGATCAGCAGCCGGTTCACCGGCAAGCGTCCCGCCGTCAGCGCCGCCAGCATGCGCCGGTCATACAGCACATCCGCATCCATCAGCAGGGTGTCGCCGCCGCGGAGCATCTCCTCGGCCACCGTGTGCACCGTCAGCACGCTTCCCAGCTCGAATCGGGCATTCAATACGACCCGGGGGCGCGGCTGCCAGCGCAGGCGATCCAGCTCCGCGGTCACCAGCTCATGGCGGAATCCCAGTGCGAGGACGACGTCTTCCACGCCCACGCTGCGCAGCAGGCGCAAATGTCGTTCCAGCAGAGTGTGGCCGCCAAACTGCAGCAGGCACTTGGGTATCTGCGCGTCTTCGGGTTGCTGCAGGCGCAAGCCGCGGCCGGCTGCTAATAGGATGGCTCGCATCGGACTCCTCTCGAACTCGTTTGAATGGCGCCAGCTACTCGGTCGCGGCAACGCAGGCCTCACGGCGTCTCCAGCGCCGCTCGGAACGATGCACGTAGATCAGGCCGGGCACTCCCAGCAGAATCTCTCGGGCGCGCTTCGCCAGCGAGAGTGCCACGGCCGTATTGGGAGGCAAGCCGGCCAGTGGCGCAAGGAGCAGGTAGCCACCCTCCTGGACTCCCAGCGAGCCCGGGACTGCAAAGCCCGCACTCCGGATCGCCTGCCCCAGGCTCTCCAACAGCAGGGCGTTGCCCCAACCCACGGGGGTCCCGAGCAGGCGCAGGATGAGATAGACCTCGGCCGTGCCCACGACCCAGCCGACCAGGCTGAGGCCAAAGCTGGCAGCGACCCGCGTGCGCCGGCCATAGGCCGCCTGGATGGCTTGATCGATCGCCTGCGCCTGGCTCATCAGCCCGGACCAGTCCCGGCGGCCCGAAAGGCGCGAGGTGGCGCGCATCAGCTTGCCGAAGAGTCCGCGCCGCTGCATCAGGTAGAAGCCGGCGAGACACAGGGCCAGCACTCCACTGGCGATCAACAGCGGCAGGAGCACGGATCTGTGCAACACGTGACTCGCCTGGGCACCCACCAGGACGATACCGGTCATGGCGAACACGATCTGCGCAAGTGTCTGCAGCGTCGTGCTGACGGTGATGGTTCCGGCGGCCTCCTGCATGGGCAAGCCTCGCTGCGCCAGGCGGCGGGCCATCACCACGGGCCCGCTGATGGGTCCGGCAGGCAAGAAGCTGTTGACAGACTCTCCGGCCCACCGCGCCAGCGAGGCGTCCAGCATCGAGCCCTGCCCCTCGAACAGAACGCGGATCGAGGCCGCATCCAGGACCAGTGGCAGCAGGTGCAGCAACGCGACCAGGACCAGGCCCCACCCGGCCAGCGCCAGCGTGGCAAACACGGCCGTCAGTCCCTGCGACAAGACCACGCCCGCGAACAGCAGGATCCCCGCCGAGAGAAGCCAGAATGCCGCCCGCGTCATGCGTCCCGCCGTACCCGGCGAAATACCTGGCGGAAGCCGAAATATCCGAGGGCGTCCTTCAGATTGGAGATCCAGCGCCGGCCCCAACGCATGCGCGGATCGGTCACATACTCGAAGGTCAGCGAGACGCGCACCTCGTCGTTCCCGAGCGGCGAGATCCGGTGTCGCAGCCGGTCGCCATCGAAGAACACCAGCCCGCCTGGCGGGATCCGCACCGAGCCGGAGACTTTGGGACGGGCCGGCTCGCGCGTGTGCAGCTCATAGTCGAGACGGCAGGAGGACCGATCGATCAAACCGAACAGCAGCGTGTAGCGCCGCCCGGCGTAATACGAGGTGTCATAGTGCCAGCCGATGTGATCTCCGGTCCGCGTGTAGAAATAGAGCGCATACGCGTGGGGATCCTCTTCCGGAGAGGCCTGAAGAGGCTCGCCGGCGAGCTGGGCCAGCCAGTCGAGCAGGGCCGCGGAGCGGTACAACTCCGCGATGCACGGCGCCTGTCGATCGATCGTATGCCGACTGACACTCCCGCCCTGCTTGTGCCCGGGAAGGTAATTGCGGTTGACGCAGGGCTCGACGAGTCGGACCGACTCGATGAGGCCGGCAGTGAGTTCGGGCGGCAGGAAACTCGGCAGATAGAGGAAAGCGCCCTGCTCGCTGAATTCGCGGCGCAGGGCAACGGGGTCGAGCGCCCTCAGGTGCTCGGCAAATGACTGCTCGAAGTGGGCAGGCGTTGCCAGCGGGCGGGGATGGTCAGCCGCCTCCTCGGCGCCCACCTGCGTGCTGAAGAGACTGATCAGGCCGCTCCCGAGGTTGACCCGCGCGGCAGCGGCTGACCCTGGCGCAGCACGCGCCGGTAGTCGATCACCACCCAGAACGCGAACAACGGAGCGCCGATGGCGGCCGCGATGAGAAAGGGCAAGACGCCATTGCACACTGTGATTACAGGCAGCAGATACAGCACGTCCTCGGTCTCGAAGCCGCCGAGCGAGCCCTGTTGGTTTGCCGCCTTGCCGGCGAGGTCCTCGATCCGCATGCGCAGGAAGAATATCAATGCAATCGCGCTGCCGGCGGCCGCACCGAGCAGCACTGGCGAGAGCGGCAGCGCGATCGCGGGCCTGACGGCGAGACCGGCCCCCATCGCGACGAACAGCAGAATCGTGACCACGGCATCGCTGGCGAGATCATAGACGTGACCGACGCGGCTCGAGCGCCCGGTGATGCGGGCCAGCTCGCCATCGGTGTGATCCAGGAAGTTCGACAGGGCCAGCAGCAGCGCCGCGAGGTTCGACCAGAGGTAGGTGCCTGGCAGAAAGGCGGCGGCCGCCGCCAGTCCGACCGCCAAGCGTACGCTCGTCAGATGGTTGGGCCTTACCCACGTATCCCGGAGCGGCCAGACGAGCCGGCGCGCGAGCCGGGCATCCCACGGACGCTGCGCGGACGCCGTGGTGAGGGCAGATGCGATGGGATGTTGTACGGACATGCTGAACCGGGCCGTGCTGAATATAGGGCGAAAGGCCGTATTTTGATGTCATCAAAATGAAATATCCACCGTGCCCCCCCGCGCGGCACCGCCACAGTCTCAGGGCAGCTGTCCCTGCGCCCGGAACCAGCGGATTGCGTCCTCGAATGCCTGCGTCGCGGGCCGAAAGCGGTAACCCAACTCCCGGCGCGCCTTCTCGCTGGAGAAGAACATGTGCTTGCGCGCCATCCTTACACCTTCGACCGTGATGCGGGTTCGATGACCGGTCAGTCTCGCGAATCCTTCCGCGAGGTAGGCGATCGGCATGACCAGACCGCGTGGCAGGCGCACGCTCGGCGCCCTCCGGCCGACCAGCCCCGATATCTGCCCCAGGATCTCCCGCAGCGCCATGTCCTCTCCGCCCAGGATGTAACGCTCACCGATGCGACCGTGTTGGAACGCAAGCAGATGACCCGCAGCGACATCATCCACGTGCACGATGTTGAGTCCGGTGTCCACGTAAGCGGGCATACGGCCCCGGGCCGCATCGAGCACGAGCTGACCGGTCGGCGTGGGTTTGACATCGCCGGGGCCCACGGGCGTGGAGGGATTGACTATCACGACCGCCGTGCCGGCGAGCGCCGCTTCCCGTGCAATCTGTTCCGCCAGATACTTCGATCGCTTGTAGTGGCCGATCATGTCTGTCTCTGCCACCGGTGTGTCTTCCTGACCCGGAGAGCCGTCCGCAGGGATACCTACCGTGGCCACGCTGCTGGTGTAGACGATGCGCGCGATGCCCGCAACGCGCGCGGCGTTGAGTATGTTGCGCGTGCCATCGACGTTGGTCCGGTACAGCTCACGTGGATCCGGGGCTCCGAGCCGGTAGTCTGCGGCGACATGAAAGAGCGCATCGCGATCGGCAAGGGCCCGTGCGAGGGAGGTACGGTCGGTCAGGTCGCCGGTCACGATGTCCAGCACGAGGCGCTGCAGGTTGCGGCGGTCCGAGCTTTGGCGCACCAGAACGCGCACCTCCCAGTTGGCCTGCAGGAGCGCCCGCGTCACCGCCGCCCCCACGAAGCCGGTGGCGCCCGTCACCAGCGCTTTCATGGGCGCGCGGTATCAGGTCCGCCCGGGAAAGCGAGTCGGGCCAGCGGTGCGGTGCGGGCCACCGCCGCGAGTGAACGGCTCGCGGACCGGTAGCGGCGGGCGAGTCGGATGATGGGCGCAAGGTCGGCAGGAGCGCGCGCCAGCGCGCCCATGAGCTGCCACAGGTGCACCTCTTCGCCTTGGTCGGCTGCGGCCGCGATCGTACGCGGCAGGACATCGTGAGCGGCGTCCACAATCACGCGCACGGCGATGAATGGCAATCCTCGGCCGCGGGCCACCTCCGCTACCGCTGCGCTCTCCATATCAACTGCGACGGCGCCGGTTCGCGCGTACAGAGCCGCCTTGTCCGCCGGTGAGGCGACAGGGCTGCCGACCGTGAGCAGCCTGCCACGATGAACCGCTTCGCGGCCGCTCAGGGCGCCACCGAGGCGCTCGCGCCAGTAGTCGGCCGTGCGCAGCGACTTGCCGTCCGGTGTCGTCACTTCCTCCGGCAGACAGACGGTGCCGGGAGCAATTGTTGGATCGAGCCCGCCGGCCATGCCCCAGCTCGCCAGAGCGCGTACGCCGGCATCAATCAGGGTGTCCGCGGCGCTGCGGGCCGCTGCGCCGCCCATGCCGCTGATCGCGAGCAGGGTTCCATCGTCGAGGCTGACGATCCGCGCCAGCCGCGAGGCCGCTTTTGCCCGGGGCAAAGGCTCGGTCAGGCGTCCTCCGGCACCACCGAGATGCCGTGCCTCCCTGGCCAGAGCGCAGACGATACCCACTCCGTTCGGAGTCAATGGGCCGCCTCGGGCCGCGAGAGGTTGCGGTAGGCGGCCAGCGCCCAGAAAGGGAAGTACGCGCAATAGCCGTGATACTTGAGATAGAAAACCCTGGGGAAGCCCGGTGCCGTGAAGCTCGGATCGCTCCACAGGCCGTTGTCCTGCTGCACGCGCAGCAGGTATGCAATGCCCGCTTCCACCGCGCTCGAGCCTGTTTCCCCGCTCGCCATCAGGCCGAGCAGCGCCCACGCGGTCTGGTAGGGGTTGCTCGCGGCACTCGCGAACTCTTCCGGGCGCTCGTAGGAATCGTTGCTCTCGCCCCAGCCGCCATCGGGATTCTGACGCGCCAGAACCCATGCCACGCCGCGACGCACGGCGGCATCATCGTTCGCGACGCCAGCCTGAGCGAACGCCGTCAACACAGACCAGGTGCCGTAGAGGTAGTTGGTTCCCCAGCGACCGAACCAAGCGCCCTCCGGGGTCTGCTCGCGCCGCAGGTACTCGATGGCTCGCGCCAGAGCCTCGCGATCGCGAGGGCGTTTTGCCACACCCAGCGCAGTCACCACGCGGGCCGTGACGTCGCTGGTGGGTGGATCGAGGAGCGCGCCATGATCCGCGAAGGGAATCTGGTTGAGATTGTAATGTGTGTTGTCCGCGTCGAACGCGGCAAACCCGCCGTTGCGACTCTGCATGCCGACGAGCCAGTTCAATGCTCGATCGAGGCGCCACTCGTGAGTCTGCTCACTCGAGCGACGCATGGCCCAGGCGATGACGGCGGTATCGTCCAGATCGGGATAGTGAGGATTCGCAAACTGGAAAGCCCAGCCGCCGCCCGCCAGTCCCGGTCGCTCGACGCGCCAGTCTCCCGGCTCGTCCAGGAGCTGCTTCGTGCCCAACCACGAGAGCGCGCGCTCGGAGGCCGCAATGGCCTCGCCGCCGCCGGCTTCCTGCATCGCAAGACCGGCCAGCACCGTGTCCCAGATGGGTGAGACGCACGGCTGACAGTAGGCGCTTGCCTGCTGCACGACCAGCAGCTTCCGCAGAGCCTGCCTGGCGGTCGCACGCTGCGGGTTGTCCGGCGGGTAGCCGAGCAGCACCATCGCCTCGAGCGCATTCACCATCGCGGGAAAGATAGCGCCGAGCCCGTCCTCGCCATTCAACCGCTCGAGCACCCATTGCTCCGCCCGCCGTGTCGCGGCTCGGCGCATGACCCCCGGAATCAGCGGATCGATGCACCGCGCGACACGATCGAGCAGCAGGAAGGCGCGGGCGAGCAGCCGGCCGCGCCCCTCGGGCAGCCGGAAGTAATGCCGCTCCTGATCGGGGGCGGTCGTGAACAACTCTGCGATATCGACCCGGCGCGGATTTCTCGCCCTGGGCTTGTAGGTGCACAGGATGAGCAACGGCACCATCACCGTGCGTGACCAGTAGGAGACCTTGTCCAGGTGAAAGGGGAACCAGCGCGGCAGCAACATGATCTCGACCGGGATGTACGGCACCGCGCGCCAGGGAATCTGACCGAACAGGGCCAGGGCAATCCGCGTGAAGACATTGGAGCGCGCCGCCCCACCGCGCTCGAGGATCGCCTCGCGCGCCCGCCGCATGTGCGGCGCCCCGGGATTGTCGCCCGCGAGCTTGAGGGCGAAATAAGCCTTCACGCTGCAGCTGATGTCGAGCTTGCCACCGTGATAGAGCGGCCAGCCTCCATGCTCCCCCTGGCGCGCGCGCAGGTAGGCGGCGAGCTTCGCCTCCAGGGAGGAGTCGATCTCATCCAGGTAATGCATCATCAGGATGTATTCGGCCGGAATCGTGCAATCGGCCTCGAGCTCGAACAGCCAGTAGCCGCTTTCGTGCTGCGCGTGCAGCAGAGCCGACTGTGCCGCCTCGATACCGCGATCCAGCGCGGACTGCCGCGCCAGGCGACCGAAGCCCGGTACGCGCAGGCTGCGCTGGCCGCCGCCCTCCTCGACTACCTCGCGCGCGGGAAAATTACGATTCACCGGACGGATCTCCCCTCGGAACGCTGCGCCGCCCGCTCGAGCGGGACCGAGTGCGCTGGGCTCCCATATTCTTCTGTTGGCTCGGTCCGCAGGATCGGCCGCAGCGGCCGTCGCACGAGCGCGGCCGGCGCGAGCGGCAGCCCGGTGGCAGCGCGCTCGAACAGCCACCTCAGCATCCAGTCCTGGCGCACCGACAGTTGTGTCAGCGTGCGGACCATGCCGACCGCCGAGTGGGATACCTTCACCTGTGCTCCACTAGTGTAGCCGGGCGATGCCTCGATCCGGCGCAGCGTGAGAACCGCCAGCCCGATGGCCCACAGGCAGAACTTGCGAATTCCGGTTTCCGCCGGCGGGATGAGCAGCGTGAAGGACAGCGCGTTACGCAAGTGGGCGTGGGCCACGGCAGTCAGCTCATGCATCGCCGCGTCGAAGCGCGGGTCCCCACGACCCGCTGCCAGCTGCGCGAGATCGATGCCGTGCCGGCTGAAGACTTCCTGCGGCAGCCAGCAGGCGCCGCGACTGCGATCCTCCCACACATCCTTCAGGATGTTGGTCATCTGCAGCCCCTGCGCGAAGGACACTGCAACCTCATGCAGGGCCGCCCGCTCGCGGCGGATCTGCGCCGAGTAATCGCAGAACAGCTCCGTGAGCATCTGGCCGACGACGCCCGCCACGTAGTAGCAGTAGTCGTCCAGGTCGGTCAGGCGCGGCAGTCCACGCAGGCTCGCAGTCTGCTGGAAACGATGCATGCCGCCACACATGATCTCGATGCAGCGCTGGATGGCCACGCGCTGCGGCTCGGAGAAGCCGGCCGTCACGCGCACCACCCGCTCCATGTTGAGCACGAGATCGCGCTCGGCGGGCAAGGTCTGCCCGGAGAGCTGCGGCGCCAGCTCCTGCGCCAGGCGGTGCCCGTCCTCGGTCCCGTGGACCACCGCCACAAAGCGCTGCAGCAATACCAGCGTCGCCGCGGGTGCCAGCGTCGGCTCGTCCTCGATGGTGTCGGCGATACGACACAGCAGGTAGGCGCTGGTGACCGGGGTCCTGAGCGCCGGCGGGAGCTGGGGGATCGTCAGCGCAAACGTGCGGGATACATGCGGCAGGATCTGGTCCTGGTAGTCCTCGTCACGGGTCGCGGAATCCATGTTGGCCGCATCTGGCGACATCGTCCGAACTTGCCTCATGGGTGCGGGCGCTATCCACCCCTCAACGCGGCAGACTTTAACATGGTGGACACCCGGCCACGGCGCCGGGCCGGCCGGGCGGGCGGATTTCCTTTGTATTGTAAAGTGAGCGGCTCTCAATAGCTGCGCGCGAGCAGCCACTGGGCCAGGGCGCGAAGGGGCTCGGCCCGCGCACCGAAGGGGTTGAGAGCCTCCAGCGCCTGCGCGTGCAGCTGCCGGACTTTCTCCTGGGAGGCCGTGATACCCATGACCGCAGGGTAAGTCGGTTTCGCACGCTCGGTATCCGCGCCTGTTGCCTTGCCAAGCGTCGCGACATCTCCCAGCACGTCGAGAAGGTCGTCCTGAATCTGAAAGGCCAGACCGATGGGCGCGGCGAAATCGGTGAGTGCCGCCTGCCAGCGCGCCTCCAGCGACGGGACACACGCGGCGCCCATGAGCACGCTCGCCCTTATCAACGCGCCCGTCTTGCGCGAGTGCATCTCCTCGACCTGCGCGACCTGCAACTGCCTGCCCTGCACCGCCAGATCGATGGCCTGTCCTCCGGCCATGCCGAAGGTACCGCTCGCCTCGGCCAGCAGGTCGATCAGCCTCAGGCGAACAGCGGGCGAGGCCGGCAACGCGGGGTCGCGGGCGAGCACCTGGAATGCGAGCGTCTGTAGCGCATCCCCGACCAGCACGGCGGTAGCTTCGTCGTAGGCCTTGTGGCACGTGGGCCGCCCGCGCCGCAGATCGTCGTCATCCATCGCCGGCAGGTCATCGTGCACGAGCGAGTAGACGTGAATCAGCTCGATCGCACACGCGGCCGCCTCCACTTCCTCCTCAGCGCGGCCAAGCACGCGGCCGGTCGCAAACAACAGTGCCGGACGGATACGTTTGCCACCGCCGAGGACACTGTAGCGCATGGCCTCGTGCAGGCGCGCCGGCGTCACATCGGCCGGCGGCAGGCGCGCGCCCAGAGCGGTTTCCATGCGCAGGCGCCAGTGCTCCAGCTGGGCACCCAATGCCCCCTCGCCGGCAGATTCCTTCGGTATGACTTGTCGAGCCCCGGATGCGTCGTTCACGCCCGACCTTCGCCGGCTAACGCAACTCGGAAGGCTGGCGCACGTCGGGCTCGCGATTGGAGCGCTTGACCTCGGCTACCGGCACCGTGGCGACGGTACGCGCGGGTCGGACGCGATCACCATAGAGGATCGGCGGATCCGGTGCCATCGGACCGCTCAGCCGGGGTCCACGCAAGGCCACGCCGAGCGCCTTGATGGGGTGCGCGAACGCATCGTTCACCGCCGTGCCCTCGAAACCGCAATGCGCCATGCAGTTGTCACAGGCGGGGTTGCGTCCCACGCCATAGTGATCCCAGGCGGTATCCTCCATCAGCGACTTGAATGTTGGCGCATAACCCTCGTCAGTCAGCAGATAACAGGGCCGCTGCCAGCCGAAGATGTTGTAGGTCGGCGTGCTCCAGGGCGTGCACTGATAATCCTGGTTGCCGGCGAGAAAGTCGAGGAACAGCCCGGAGTGATTGAATGACCAGCGGCTGCGGCGCCTGTGTGCCGAGCGATCCGTGGCCGGCGCGCCGCGCCGGCCGCGCTTGAAGATCTCGCGGAACAGCCGCTTGCTCGCGCTGCGGCCGAGGAAGACATCCTGGCGCGGAGCGTGGTGGTAGCTGTACCCGGGGGAGACGGTGATGCCCTCGATGCCCAGTGCCATCGCCTCATCGAAGAACGCCGCGACGTGGTCCGGGTTCTCGCCGCTGAAGAGCGTGCAGTTGATCGTCACCCGGAAGCCCTTGCTGCGGGCGAGCCGGATCGCAGCCACGGCCTTGTCGAACACGCCCTCCTGACACACGGACTCGTCGTGCCGCTCCCGGCTGCCATCCAGATGGATCGAGAACGTGAGATAGGGTGAGGGACGGTACTCGTCGATGTGCCGGGACAGCAGGATGGCGTTGGTGCACAGATAGACGAACCTGCGCCGCGCCACGATTCCCGCGACGATCTGCGGCATCTCCTTGTGGATCAGGGGCTCTCCGCCGGGGATGGATACCATCGGCGCGCCGCACTCGTCCACGGCCCGCAGCGCCTCCTCGACGCTCAGCCGCTTCTGCAGGATCTCCTTCGAATAGTCGATCTTGCCGCAACCGGCGCACGCGAGGTTGCACTGGAACAGCGGCTCCAGCATCAGCACCAGCGGATAGCGCTTGACGCCCCGCAGCTTGCGGCCGGCGATATAGCGGCCAACACGATAGGCCTGGATCAACGGAACGCTCAAACGTATGACTCCTGTTTCATGTCAACCCGAGCAGCTCGGCACGATGCTCGCCCCATACGCGTTGCCACTCCAGTATGAACCAGGGCGTGAAGCGTCCCGGTTCGGCGGCCATCTCCGCGTGCAACGCCGGCGGGCCAATCCAGCGCCAGGCGCAGATCTCCGCGTGGTCGACCGTCACCGGGTCCGTCGAGCGGCCGATGAACACGGAGCACAGCTCCTGTTCGGCGCCCAGCGCATCGAACTGGGCCTGGTAGCGAAACTTGTACAGAAAGCGCAGCGGACAACGCAGCCCGAGCTCCTCGTACAGCCGGCGATGCACGGCCGCTTCCATGCTCTCCGAGCGGCGCGGGTGGCTGCAACAGCTGTTGGACCAGTAAAGTGGCCATAACCGCTTCGTTGCCGCGCGCTGCTGCACCAGCAGCTCGCCCGCACCATTGAAGATGAGCAGCGAAAAGGCCCGGTGCAGGATGCCCTGACCCTGATGACACTCGATCTTGCTCAGATGGCCAACCTCACGGTCGGCTTCGTCCACCAGGATGAGCGACTCGGAATCCGCGGCCTCACTGACGCAGCTCCGGCTGCTCCGCTCTGCATCCATCATCCCCCCATGATAGCCGTCGGCTGAGGTGTTCGCCAAAGCAATCTTGACACGCTGCAGTACCTGCCAGCGCGGCCACTCCGGGGGGCCTGAGCTTCACCGTACGCAAGCCTTTCAGAGACCTTCCACCGCAGCGGCAGACCGGCTTTGTACGCCTAACTCGCTCAGCAGGCCCCCTCGTCCGCGACCGGGTTGACGAGTGTCCCGATCCGCTCGATCTCGATCTCACACACGTCACCGGGCTGCATGAACACCGGCGGCCGGCGGGCGAAACCGACGCCCGAGGGTGTGCCGGTCACGATGAGATCGCCAGGCTCGAGCGTGAAGGCCTCACTCAGCAGCGTCACCAGTGTGGCGACGTCGAAGATGAGCTCGGAAGTGACGGCTTGCTGCATGACCTTGCCTTGCAGCCGGGTCTGCAGCTTCAGGCCGGCCGCCCCGGCCGGCAGCTCGTCGTGGGTCACGAGCCAGGGCCCGAACGCCCCCGTTCCATCGAAATTCTTGCCGACCGTCCACTGCGTCGTGCGCATCTGATAGTCGCGGATCGAGGCATCGTTGAAGATCGAATAGCCAACGATGTGCTCCAGGGCGCTCGCGCGCGCGATGTGCCGGCCACGCCGGCCAACCACTGCGACCAACTCTCCCTCGTAGTCGAGCTGGTGCGATACCCGCGGGCGCAGCAGCGGCGCGCGGTGGCCGATCAGGCAGGTGCGGAAGCGAACGAACAATGCCGGATAGGCAGCCACTTCGAACCCCGTCTCGCGCGAGTGCTCGCGGTAGTTCAGACCGACGCAGATGATCTTGGCTGGCGCCGCAAGCGGCGGCAGGAACCGTACCTCTTCCTGCCGGAATGGATTGCCATCCAGCAACCGCTGGCCCGCCTGTCGCAGCGCCGCCTCACCCTGCTGCAGCAGGCTGTCCAGATCCCCCGGGTATCCGCGCTCGCCGGCGAGGCGGCCCCGCAGGCCACCGCCCTCGTCAGCTACCGCGACGCCGCGTTGACCGCCTGATTCGAATGAGACCAATCGCATTGCCGCTGCACTCCATCCGAAATCCTGCGCACGGCCGGAAGGGACCTGAACGTAGCCGCCCCAGGGCAGCCCTACGGGTCGACTGTCACGCCCGCCGCCGGTGCGCGCCGGCGCAGATAACCGGCGCTGCCGTAGATGGCAATGCCGACCGCGCTCAGCCCCAGAGTATAAAGAAGGGGGCGCAACCCGATCCCAATGGATGCCCACACGCAATAGAGTGCCGTGCACAGGCCCGCGATCGCCCACCACAGGGCGCGGCGTCCGGCAGGCAGTCGCCCGCGCCACACGAGCACCAGTACCGCCAGACCGCACACGAAGTACATCGGAATGTTGGTCGCCGTCACGACGACGCTCATGAACCTGAAGCTGCCCGAGATCGACTCATCGTAGTTGGTGAGCAGCATCGCGCTCGCGACGATACCGGTTACGATGAAGGCGAGCATCGGGGCACCATGGGCATTCTCGCGAGCCAGCACGCTGGGAAAACGGCCACGCCGCGAGAGGCCCTGGGTGATCTCGCCGAGCAGCAAGGTCCAGCCGTTGAGAGCACCCAGTCCGCTGATGACGATGAACAGCGCGAGAATCTGGCCGGAGGATGGGCCGAGCAGCCGGGCGAACAGATCGGCGAAGGGCGCGCTGGAGGCGGCCAGCTCCTTCTGCGGGATGAGCAACATCGGGATGACCGAAACACTCACGTAGATCACCGCGGTGAGCGCTGCGCCGATGACCGTCGCCGCGGGGATGGTCCGCTGCGGATCCCGCACCCGGCAGGCGGGAATGGTCGCGCACTCGATCCCGAGCATGGCGTACAGAGCGAGGGTCGATGCGCCGCTCACCTCGCTCCAGGACGCTTTGTTGGGAGGGACGCTGCGCACGTACTCCGACGGGTGAGTCACCAGTATCCACAGCCCGAGACAGATCACCCCGAACAGGGGAAGCAGCTTCAGGATGGTAGTCAACACCTGCACCCAGCCCGCGGTTCGCGCACCGCGCGCATTGACCGCGACGAACAGCCATACCAGGGACAATGCCGCGATCGGGGGCAGCAGCGGATTCGTGTTCAGGACCGGCAGGAAAACCGTCAGATACCCCACCACGGCGATCGCCACGGTCGCGTTGGTGACCCACGTGGATACCCAGTAGCACCACATGATGAAGAACGCCGTGCCATCACCGAAAGCCCTTTGCGTATAGGCATAGGGACCGTCGTCGTCCGGGAAGGCGCGCGACAGCACCGCAAAGGTGATCGTGACGAAGGTGCATCCCACCAGGGTGACGAGCCAGCCCGTCAGCGCGTTCAGACCGTAGGGAGCGAGCGAGGCCGGGAGGGCGAAGATGCCCATGGCAATGATGTTGCCGACGACCAGGGCAACGCACATCCCGAGCCCGAGACTGCGCGGCTCGCGTGCGGCGGCCGGTGCCGCGACGCTCAATTCTCCACCAGCGCTTCGCTCAGGGCGGCCTCGATCATCCCGATCGCCTCGTCCACGTCGGCACGGCTGGCGAGCAGAGGTGGAATGAAACGCAGCGTGCTGACCCCGCACGACAACAGCAGCAGGCCATTGTGGAACGCCCGCGTCAGGACCCTCTGGCACAGTGCCGCGGCGGGCTTGCGCGAGGCACGATCGGCGATGAGCTCGGCTCCGAGCATCAGGCCCTTGCCACGCACATCGCCTATGCAATCGAAACGCTTCTGCAGCTCCCGCAGCCGGCCGAGGAAGTACTCGCCGACCTGCGCAGCGTTCTCGGCATAACTGCGCTCGACGAGATCCAGCGTCGCCAGCGCGGCCGCACAGCACAGCGGATTGCCCCCATAGGTGTTTCCGTGCGCACCGCGCTTCCATTTCTCCATGTGTTGGCGGCGTGCCACGACCAGGCCGATCGGCAGACCGGACCCGAGGCCCTTCGCGAGTGTCATGATGTCGGGCCGCACGCCCCAGTGCTCACTGGCAAACATCCGCCCGGTACGGCCGATGCCGCACTGAACCTCATCGAAAATCAGCAGGATTCCATGGCGATCGCACAGGTCGCGCAGCCCCTGCAGGAACCCCTCCGGCGGCACGAGGTAGCCCCCCTCGCCCTGGATCGGCTCCACCACAATGGCGGCCACCTCGGCTGCGGGCAGGTTGCTCTGAAAGAGCACGTTCTCGATGTACTCGAGCGTCGCCCGCCCCTGGTCGGCGCCGGCGAGCAAGGGCCGGTAGGTGTTCGGGTACGGGACGTGCGTGACGCCCGGCATGGTCGGGAAAAAGCCCGCCTGCTGGGTGTATTTGCTGGCGGTAAAGGCCAGCGAGCCCATGGAGCGGCCATGGAAGCCGCCCAGAAAACCGATGAACCGGGGCCGGCCCGTGACGTAGCGCGCGAGTTTGAGCGCGCCCTCGACCGATTCGGTGCCGCTCTGGCAGATCAGGATCTGCGCCGGCTGACCCAGCGGGTCCAGAGAGTTGATCCGCTCGCCCAGCTTGGTCATCCGCTCGTGCCAGTAATCGCTCGAGATGTGCAGGAAGTCGTCCGCGGCCTCCTTGATCGCCTGCACGACCTGCGGATGGGCATGCCCCGTGCTGCACACGGCGATACCCGCCGCGAAGTCCAGGAAGCGGTTGCCGTCGACGTCCCATACTTCCACGCCGCGCCCCTTCGCCATGACGAAGGGGTAGTCGCGCGGATAGGAGGGAGAGCTGACCGCGCGATCGCGTTCGAGCAAGGCGCGTGCTCTGGGCCCCGGAAGCTCCGTACGGATGTGGCGCGAGGACATGGGAGGCTCCCGGGACGAATTCAGGACAGGCATTGCCCGGATGATAGCGCAGGGGCAGCCCGCGCCAGCAGCGCTTCGAGCAGCTCGAGCGCCTGGCCGAGATCCCCCTCTTCGATGACCAGCGGCGGGGCCAGCAGGATCAGGTTCCCACGGGCCGCGAAGGAGACTCCCGCCCGCAAAGCCGCCTCCAGCAATTCGCGCAGGGCGGGATGCATTTGCGGCCACGGCGCAGGCGGCTCGCGGCTGACCCGGTCGCCCACCAGCTCGATGACCGCAAACAGGCCATCGCCGCCACGCACCTCGCCGATCACCGGTTGTCCCGCCTGCATGCGTCGCAGCCGCTCCAACATGAGCGCGCCGAGGCGACGGGAGCGCGCGATCAATCCTTCTGCCTGATAACTTTCCATGGCGGCGACCCCGGCGGCGCACGACAGTGGATGACCGCAGTATGTCAAACCTGTCTGCAACATCTGCGGCTCCAGCACGCGCGCGACCTCGGCCGAGACGACCACGGCCCCCAGGGGCAGATGCGCTCCCGTGAGCCCCTTCGCCAGCGTCATGATGTCAGGGCGGCCCGATTCACCATACTTCTGCCACGAGAACCACTGCCCGCAGCGTCCGAAGGCGCTCATCACTTCATCCGCAATGAGCAGCACATCCCGCGTCCGGGTCGAGGCTCTGAGAGCCGGCCAGAAGGTCGCAGGCGCAACGATCCCGTTGGTTCCCGCGTTGGGCTCCATGATTACCGCTGCGACTTCCGCTGCGCCCAGCCCGTCCACTGCTGCCGCTATGCGATGCGCTGCGGCGGTTCCGCAGGCATCGGCATCCTGCGTGCCGAAAGGACAGCGATATGAGTAGGGCGGTGGGACGTGCCGCACCCGGTGCGCAGCAGTATCCACTTG
Organism: Steroidobacteraceae bacterium; assembly: GCA_035710545.1. Lineage (GTDB taxonomy): Bacteria > Pseudomonadota > Gammaproteobacteria > Steroidobacterales > Steroidobacteraceae > 13-2-20CM-66-19. The sequence continues at coordinate 37,954 of DASTDD010000109.1, read as the reverse complement.
GTGCACCGTGCGGGTATCCCCCGAAACCGCCATCATTGCGTAACTCGCCCCGTGGTACGAGCGATCACGCGCTATCACCCAGCCGAGCGGGCTGCCGCGGACCTGGCGCGCAAACTTGATCGCGTGCTCGTTCGCGTCCGCGCCGCCGAGCGTGAAGAAAACCCGACCCCCGGCAAACCCGGATTTCTCCAGGAGCAGCTCCGCGAGCCGGGCACGCGGCTGGGCGCCCCACGCGTTGGTCACGAAGCACAGCCGCTGCGCCTGCTCGCGAATCGCCTCGACGACGCGCGGGTGTTGGTGACCGAGGTTGCTGCACTCCGCGAGGCTGCTCATGTCGAGAATCAAACGATCATCGGCCGTGCGCAGATGGGCTCCGGCACCGCCCACGATCGTGGGCGCGTTCCACTCTGTCTGTCTGCACCAGCTGTGCAGGACTGTCTCGTGTTCCGGGCGCATGGAGTGCTGCGGCAGCGGCAACGACCGAGCCGCAGTGTAGGCGATATCGGCCGCGCGGCGTTATACTTTCCAACCCCGCTCGAAACTCAACACTCGCGGATATCACCATGGCGAACGGCTACGACACCCAGCTTGCTCTGCGCATCGACGGCGAGCGCATCGCTCCAGGCGGACGCCCCACTCATCCGGTCTTGAATCCCGCCACCGGGGCGGTTCTCGGCGAGCTGCCGCTGGCGACGGCGGCCGACCTCGACCGCGCTCTGGACACAGCGGCGCGTGGCTACCGCCTGTGGCGCGGCAAGAGTCCGGACGAACGCGCCAACGTCCTTGCCGGGGCCGCACGCTTGCTGCGGGAGCGAATCGAGCGTATCGCGATGATTGCAACGCTCGAAGAAGGCAAGACCCTCGCCGAAACGCGCGCCGAGGTGAGCGCCGCGGCCAACCTGTTCGATTTCTATGCGGGCGAGGTAAAGCGCGTCTACGGCCGCGTGCTGGTGCGACCCACCGGGACTCTGGTCCGCGTGATGAGGGAGCCCGTCGGACCGGTCGCTGCCTTTTGTCCGTGGAATTTTCCTGTCGTCAATCCGGCGCGCAAGCTCGGGGCGGCCATTGGTGCGGGCTGTTCCATCATCGTCAAGCCGGCAGAGGAAACCCCGGGATCCGCGCTCGAGGTCGTGCAGTGCCTGCTGGATGCGGGCTTGCCCAAGGAAGCAGTCACGTGTGTGTTCGGAGTGCCGGACCAGGTCTCGCGGCACCTGCTCGCCTCCCCCGTGATTCGCAAGGTGAGCTTCACGGGATCCGTTGCCGTCGGACGGCATCTGATGAAACTCGCGGCCGAGGGCGGCAAGCGCACGACCATGGAGCTGGGAGGACACGCTCCCGTGCTGGTGTTCGACGACGCCGACCTCGGGCGCACACTCGACATTGTCGTAGCCTCCAAATTTCGCAACGCCGGGCAGGTCTGCGTCTCCCCAACCCGCTTCTACGTGCAGGAAGGCATCTACGAGCGCTTCGTGCAGGAGTTCACTGCCCGTGCGGCCAAGGTGGCCGTGGGCAGCGGTATGGAGAAAGGAGTCCAGATGGGACCGATGGCCAACCCCCGTCGACCGGAGGCCGTGGACGGATTCGTATCCAACGCTGTGCAGAGTGGAGCGCGGCTTGCGACCGGCGGAGAGCGCGGCAACGGCTCGACGAGTCATGGCGGCTTTTTCTTCCGGCCCACCGTGCTCGCCGACGTGCCGCTGACGGCCCGGGTGATGAACGAGGAGCCGTTCGGCCCGATCGCGCTGATGCGGCCTTTCAAGAGCTTCGACGAGGCGATCGAGCAGGCGAACCGCCTGCCGTACGGACTGGCCGCCTACTGCTTTACCGAGAACGGCCGCCGGGCCATGCTGGTCGGCGATGCCATCGAGAGTGGCATGGTCGGCATCAACACGACAGCGATCGCCGCAGCCGATGCTCCCTTCGGTGGCGTGAAGGACTCCGGCCACGGTTCCGAGGACGGCCCCGAGGGGCTGGAGGCCTGCATGGTGTTGAAGACCATCCATCAGGCCTGAGACGAAGCGTCCGCCCCCGGCTAGCGGCCGCCGGTGAGGCGCTGACGCAGGCGCGCGAGGTCGGCATGCCTCGTCGGCAGGTCGGCTCGATCGACCGCGATTCGCAGGTCCCGCAGCAGCTCGAGCGAGCGCAGCAGCGCGGACAGGGGTGGTCCGCTTGCGGTCAGCCCTTCGAGATGTCGTGCGTCCATCGATTGCGCCGGCTCTTCAATGAAGCGCCGGACGAGGGTGTCGTGATGCTGCGCGGCGGTCTGGCCGAACAGATCGCAGACCTCCAGGTAGGCGCGGGCATTGCGCTGGAACCATTCCGTGTGCCCGTGCTGCTCGAGCAGGCTCAACAGCTCGTCCAGCAGGCTGACGCGCATCATGCAGTCGCGCAGCCGGGCCTGATCGGCCGGCAGCATGAACTGCATCTTGTCCACCAGCAGCTGCGCGTAGTAGGGATTGTTGGCCTGGCACAGACCCAGCAGCAGGTCGATCTCGTTGATGCCGGAGAAGTCGCCGGCATTCGCGCCGCGGTATTCCTGGCGACCGACTCTGTAGGGCTTGTAGTACGGCCGCACCGAGTAGAAGAACCGGTGTACGTCGAGGTTGTCGAACAGGCGGGCGTTGTAGCGCAGGACCTCGCGCAACGAGCCTGACGCGGTCTCGAACAGAACGTCGGCGACCGGGCTGGATACGCCAAGGTGGACGATGCCCGTCAGCGCCTCCGCCGTCCTCTGCAGCGCCAGGATGCCTCGAGTGTTCTCATCGATGAACAGGAATTCGTCCGGCAGCGAGGTGAAGCTCTTGCGGACCCCTGCGACAGCCCTGTTGTGAGTGGCCAGATGTGCCGTGGAGAACCGGGGCGCCATGCCGAGCGATGCGCCGACGTGCAGCGCCAGGGAAGAGGCCTCCACGAACGGCGAGCGCTCCTCGCGCATCGGGTTGGTCAGCTCATGGCGGCGCAGGGCGCCCAGGTACATACCAACATTACCGAGCACACCGAAGGCGCTGTCGAACCCGTCGCCGGTGTTACCTTCTGCGAGCAGAGCGGCCACGTGCACCCGCCCCTCATCCCGTAGAGACGCCTTGATCGGCTCGCCGACACCCTCGACCCGAGCCCGGTCTTCCTGCGCGAAATACCGGTTCTCCAGCTCGGTATTCATGTGCACGAAGGACGTGCGGATCCAGTGATCGAAAGCCTCTGCCCGCTTGCTCGTCAACATCAGCGCAACCTGTGCCTGCTTCGGACCTGGGTGGCGCGCATCATGCCGCGGACGCGGGGACACCACCCTCGCCGATTGTGGTCTCACGATGACAGAACATTGTTTTGGATGCAGGCCGGCAACCGGCGAGCGCAGAACGCGCGGACCGCGGAGCGTGGTCGCAAACGCCGGATGTTCTTCGCGCCTCTGCTTCGCCGAGGCTTGTGAAAATATAAAGATATATAAATCAGAATGTTACGATTCTTTTATGATGTATTACTCCTCGCGCCCGGGCGTGCTCGCCTCAGAGCGCTCGCTCGAGATCCGTGCTGATGCCTGGTCCCCCGCCGCCGTCACGTTCCTGCTCCTCGTCTGCCTCCTCCGCAATGACATCGCGCGTGATCTGCAGCCAGGCAATGAGTGCGAGCACCCCAATGAGGGCCAGCAGAATGATCAGCACGGCGGCGACGAGCAACGCAGACATGAGCCTTCACGCACGCAGATCCCGAGGCGTAAAGATGCAGGTTCGCGCTGCCGGTTCCCATCCCCCAAAAGAGCAGGTCCGTGCGCGAGCCAGGATGCGCTTTTCGGCACGCTTTATGCGGCAGAACCCGCACGGTGACGTATACGAGGTGTCACGATGCTGCGAGCCGATCTCGAGCGATATCGGTTCAATGCCCAGCTGACCGCGGAGCCGCCACGCGCGATTCAGCGCTAGAGCGAGCGTCACGATCGGCCGAAGGAGGCCGACGGCGACGACCGCTCGCATGGTGCAGACCAACCTGTATGGGTACCGGAGTTCGGCTCAAGCGGCCCGTGATGGGCGGCGCTCACGACAGCCGCTAAAGGGCAAGACACCGCTCGGCTCCTCGCGATCGGCCCCGCTGGGCCGGACGCCCCTCCGGCCGGTGCGGCTATACTGCGCGCCCGATTGCGCCTGTGCTGGAGCAGTGAGCGGCTCGCTCACTCGCGCAGGCCTGAAAGCGATCCGAAGGAGGCGTGCATGCGCGCGAAGCGCCCATTCCTGCCGGTGACGGTACTCACGGTCCTGGCGAGCACTGCCGCTGCGAGTGCCCACGCTGCGGTTGCAGACACCGCGAGGCCCGGGCCCGTTCCGCCCGCGGCCGACCGCGAGCTGGCGCGCTCGATCCTCCAAGAGCTGATTGACATCAATACGACCCACGAGCAGGGCTCGACCGCCGCCGCGCAGGTGATCCGCCAGCAGCTGCTGGGTGCCGGATTTGTGCCCGAGGACGTCGTGCTGCTGGCGCCGGCCGACAAGCCCAGCAAGGGCAATGTGATCGTCCGGTTGCGCGGCAAGGGCCGCGGCAGACCTGTCCTGTATCTCGGGCATCTGGACGTCGTTGAGGCGAAACGCGAGGACTGGTCGCGGGATCCATTCCAGCTCGCCGAGCAGGACGGCTGGTTTTACGGGCGCGGTACGGAAGACATGAAGGGGGGTGATGCGGCGCTCATGGAGAGTTTGATTCGCCTGAAGCGCGAGCGCTTCAGGCCGGCACGCGACATCATCGTCGCATTCACCGCGGATGAGGAGGCGGGAGGAGATGCCAACGGGCCGGCGTTTCTGCTGAAGGAGCACCGCGACCTGATCGACGCTGATCTGGTGTTGAATCTCGATGGCGGCGGCGGCTCCCTCAAGGATGGCGCACGGCTGTTCTTCGAGATCGGCACGAGCGAGAAGGTATACGTAACGTTCACACTGGAGACGACCAGCCCGGGTGGGCATGGCTCACTGCCCGGACCTGACAATGCCATCTACCGCCTGGCGGATGGCCTCGGCCGCCTGGAGGGGCTGCGATTCCCGGTTACGCTGACAGATACCACGCGGGCCAGCTTCCGCGCGCTCGCGTCCCTGCAGACCGACAGTGAGCGGGCCGACATGTTGGCTGTGGCGGCCTCTCCGCCGGATCCGGGTGCCGGCGAGCGCCTGAGCCAGATCGTCAGGCTGAACGCGCAGCTGCGAACCACGTGTGTTGCGACGTTGATCTCAGGTGGCCACGCCGAGAACGCCCTGCCACAGCGCGCCCGGGCGACGATCCAGTGCCGGATGCTGCCGGGCGATACCGCTGAGAATGTACAGGCCGCTCTGGTGAGCACCTTGAATGACCCGCGTATCAGCGTCACCCTCGATGCGCCGCCGATCCTCAGCCCGGAGTCCCCGCTGACTCCGGCGATGCTCAAGAGAGTGACGCGCGTGGTGCATTCGATGTGGCCGCGCGTACCCATCGTGCCCACGATGTCCACGGGCTTCAGTGACGGGCGTCAGACCCGCAGCGCAGGCATGCCGACCTACGATGTGAGCGGGCTGTGGAGCGATGTCGAGGATAATCGCGCGCATGGCCGCGACGAGCGCATCGGGGTCCAGGCATTCGACGAAAGCGTCGAGTACACCTATCGCCTGATGAAAGCCTTCGCCGTCCACTGATTCACTGGCGAGCGCCACAAGCGTGTCAAAACAGCTCGCAACTCCCGTGATCGGCGCGCGCCGCAACCGAGGGCAGCCCTGATAGTCCGCGGCGCTTATGCGTGCCAGGACGGCAACGGAGTGCAGCGAGCACCGCATTCCAGCGCGTGGCTCCGTAAGAGGCCATGTCCGGCTTCTTCTGCGACAAGACGCTGACGAGCAGGTCACGGGCGAACGCCAGCTGCTGCACGAGGCGGTCGTGAAACTGGAGGCTCTCGATGCACACCGCCATCTCCCGCGTGAGTGCTTCCTGCGCCAGGGCCGCCTCACTCATCCGCTGCAGGGCGCTGCCGAGATCCGCCACGGGCTGGCGGCTGTCCTGGATCGCCTGAGAGACGAGCAGGGCTGCGGCCTCGACCGCCGAGGCCGCCCGGAGACGCAGCCCGGGGTTCCCCTCGAGCGCGCCGCTGACGAGGTTATTGACCTGCTCCTCGATCTGCAGCTCGCGAGTGCGATCGACCCGCTCGATCACGCTGCCGCATATCCTGCCCTGCGCATCCAACAGCGGAATCGCGGTCACCAGCGCGGTGAAATCTCCAAAGCGCAGCTGCGCGGTTTGCGCTGATGCGCTGCCACCTTGCGTGTCATCGGCAGCGGCGCCGGCCCTCAGCCGCCGGTCCGCAATCGCCAGAAGCGTGCGGATCAAGGAGCTCATCGGCGCCGTGAGGGTCCCTGCCAGCCACAATGTCGCCCCCGCGCCGAGTAACACGCCCGCGAGCGCCAACCGTAAAGCCGCCTTCCCCGCGGGCGGTGTCAGGTGCAATAGAGGATTGGTCGCTACGCTTGCGGCTGTCATGGCCAACAGCAGCGCCGCGAGCAGAAGAAGCAGCTTGGCAGTCAGCGGCAGGTTGTTGAGCGAGCGCATCGCTGTCGCTCCGGCGGGCTAGTGGTGCGGCGCAACAGACCAACTCACGGGGTCGCACGCACCGACTTGCCTCGCCGCTCGAGGCACTGCGCTCGCAGTGCTCGCACTCCTCTCCATCAGCTTACGGGCATACATGCCGAGGACCGTCCATATTTAATCCGGAGCTGAGCTGCATTATCGTCGGCACCATGCCGGCGCTGGAGCGCCGGCAAGGGGAAGCGCGACCTGCGCACATCCGTACATGCCGCAGTTGTCGCATAATTGGATACGAGGGAGCGCATGAGCGAGAGAACACCCACCGTCTACATAGTGGATGACGACGACGTCACGCGTCGTTACTTCAGCGCCGTGCTGGCCGGCGAGCAGATTCAGTCCCGCATGGTGGAGTCGGCGCAGGCCTTCCTTCACTCCTATGACCCACGCGAGCCCGGCTGCCTGCTGCTGGACGTGCAGATGCCGGGCATGAGCGGTCTGGAGTTACAACAGCAGCTGAACCTTCGCGGTGCAGTCATTCCGGTTTTATTCATCAGTGGACACGCGCAGGTCCCGACCGCCGTGGAGGCCCTCCTTCAGGGCGCGTTTGGATTTCTTCAGAAACCGGTCACCGCAGAGATTCTGTTGAGTCACGTACGCAGGGCGCTCGAGCGCGATGCCGCCAACCGGGCCGAGCTGCGCGAGCGCGAGAAGCTGATACAGCGCTTCCATTCACTCACGCCGCGCGAGCGGGAAGTGCTCGAGATGCTCATGGCCGGTCGCTCCAACAAGGTGATGGCCAGCGATCTGAGCCTCTCGCAGCGCACGGTCGAGCTCTACCGCGCACGGGTCATGGAGAAGACCGGCGCGAAATCGCTGGCCCAACTGGTCCGCATGGCAATGGAGTTGAACGTCGTGCCTTCTTCCCGGCCGCCCCTGGGCAGGACGGGAGATCCGCCAGGGAGTTGACGCAAGTCTCATTTGTCGTGCTGCCGGCGCACCGCTTGCGCAACCTCACGGTGCACAGCCAACGGAAAATGGTAAGTTCCGGAGGCAAACGACGGAGCGGGTGCGAGAAACGTGCACGTGAGAGTGCTGTTTGTCGAGGACAATGAGGCGGACGCGGAGCTGGCTCTGCGGCGCCTGCGCATGGACGGTCTGGAATGCTCAGGCCAGCGCGTGGAGACCGAGGAGAGCCTCGTCGGCGCGCTGCGCGCACAGCCCTGGGACCTCATCCTCTCCGATTTCTCACTGCCAAGCTTCGACGGCCTGTCCGCCCTCGCGATCGCCGTGCGCGAATCCCCCCAGGTTCCCTTCATTTTCGTCTCCGGGACCATAGGCGAGGAGCGCGCCATCGAAGCCCTTCGATGTGGCGCGGTTGACTACGTCCTGAAGAGCAACCTCAAGCGCCTGGCCCCGGCGGTGCGGCGGGCGTTGCGAGAAGCCGGAGAGCGTGTGGCGCGCGACGAGGCAGAGGCTCGCCTGCGCGATGTGATCGATGTCGCGCGCGACTGGATCTGGGAGCTGGACTCGAAAGGCGAGTTCGTCTTCAGCAGCGAGTCGGTGCGCGACGTGCTCGGGGTCGAACCCGCGCGGATCCTGGGCACGCACTATGCCCAGTGGCTGCACGAGAGTGATCGCGAACGGATGGACGTCGCCCTGAGCGGGCTCGACCGCGACTCGCGTACGCTGGGATCCCTGACGGTTCGCTGGCGCCACGTCGATGGCTCCACGCGCTGGCTCGAGCGCCATGCGCTGGCGCTCGTGGACGGCTCGGGCGGGGTCACTGGATTTCGCGGCGCCGACCGGGATGTGACCGAGCGGGAGGCACAACAGCTGCGCATCATGCGCCTGACGCGCATTCTCGAGATGCTGTCGGGAATCAACACTGCAGTGGTCCGCATCCGGGATCGCATGGAGCTGCTGCAGGAGGCCTGCCGGATCGCCGTCACGACAGGTCAGTATCAGACGGCGGTGGTGTCGATCCTGGATCCGGGCACGCGCACCGCCAGGCCATGCGCCTGGGCTGGCTCGGCGCCGTCCATCAACCGTGATCTCGTATTCACCGTTGGGCGGACCGCGCGGGAGGATACCAGCGTCACCGGTCGCGTGTTGCGCTCGGGAGAGATCTTCCTGTGCAACGATGCCACGCAGCTCGATCCCCAGGTGGCGAGCTGGCCGACATTGCGCAACGCGAGCTTCGGCGCGTTGGTTGCCCTGCCCCTCAAGGTAGACGGCACGCCCGTGGGGGTGCTGCTGCTCGCGGCGCCCGATTCGGAGGCCGTGACCAACGACGAGCTGCGGTTGCTCGGCGAGGTGGCTGCCAACCTGTCCTTCGCTCTGCAGTACTTCGAGAAAGAGACGGCGGTCCAGTTTCTTTCCTACTTCGACCCGCTGACCGGGCTCGCCAAGCGTGTGCTGCTGTGTGAGCGGCTCGCGGCACGCATGGCGGGGCTCAGGCCCGAGGAAAGTCAGCCCGCGGTGGCGGTCCTGGACATCGAGCACCTGAGCATCCTCAACGATTCCTACGGACGGCACGCCGGCGATCATCTGCTGCAGATGGTCGGCGACCGGTTGAAGGGCATGTTTGCCGACACGGAGCGTCTGGCCTACCTCGGCGCCGGATGCTTCGCTCTCGTGCTGGAGGATGCGGCCGATCAGGAAAGCGCGCTCAAGGAGCTGCAGCAGTACACGTTCGCGCTCTTCCAGCAGCCCTTCCGCATCGGCGGCCACGACATCCCCGTGACGGTGAAGTCCGGCCTCGCCTGCCGTGATTGCGGCGTGGACGCGCAGACCCTGGTACAGAACGCGGAAGTCGGCCTGCGCCAGGCGAAAGCCGCCGGCGAGCAGTACCACCACCACCGCCTCGAGCTCAGCTCGCTACTCTCGGCGCGGCTCAGCCTCGAGCACCGTCTGCGTGGCGCTCTCGAGAACCAACAGTACGCGTTGCACTACCAGCCGAAGCTCGACATTGCGAGCGGCCGTGTCGAAGGCGTCGAGGCGTTGCTGCGCTGGAACGATCCCGAGCGGGGCATCATCTCGCCCGCAGAGTTCCTGTCGATACTCGAATCCACCGGGATGATCGTCGCGGTGGGTGAATGGGCCGTGCAGCAGGCGGCGGCCGACTGCCGGCGCTGGCGCGCAGCGGCCCTGCGGCCGGTGCACGTGGCCGTGAACTGCTCGCCACTGCAGCTGCGCAAGCGCGGCTTCGTCGAGCAGGTGCTGGCTGCTCTGGATGGCTGGGCGCACGATGGTTGGGGCCTCGACCTGGAGATCACCGAGAGCCTGTTGATCGACCCCGACTCCTCGGAAGTGCACAAGCTGCGCGCGCTGCGGGCGGCCGGTGCACGCGTCGCCATCGACGATTTCGGCACCGGCTACTCCTCCCTGAGCCGGCTATCGGACCTGCCGGTGGACACCCTCAAGATCGACCGCTCCTTCATCAAGGGGCTGCCGCAGGATCGCGCCTCGGCGCGCCTGGTCCCGACCATCATCGGCCTCGCGCGTGCCTTCGATCTCGTGACCGTGGCCGAGGGCGTCGAGACCGAGGCGCAGCTCAAGTTCCTCAAGGCTGCGGGCTGTCATCAATCGCAGGGCTACCTGCATGCCAGGCCGATGCCGGCCGCGGATCTCGAAGCACTGCTCGCGCGGCCCACCCCCGGGCTCGAAGAAACGGCCAGACAGGAGTCCGAGACGCTGGATGCGGTATTGTCGCGGCACCATCCGTAGCCGGCGACACGGTGAGACTCCCCGCCCTATCGATCGAACGGCATACCCTGCTCGGCTTCGGCGCAGCAGTTGCCCTCCTCGCCCTGCTATCGCTGACTGCCGTCCAGGCGGCGCGCAGCTGGGCGAAATCCGCGGGCCTCGTCGCCCATACCTACGAGGTGATTTCGGAGCTCGAGGGGCTCTCGGGCTCGCTCAACATCGCGGAGGCTGCGCGGCGTGGGTTTCTGGCCACCGGCCAGTCTTCCTACCTGCAGGAGCGCAATGCCGTCCTCGGTCGCCTTCAGGCTCACCTGCTCGTTGTACGGCAGCTGACGATCGACAACTCCACTCAGCAGCTGCGGATTCGCCGCCTGCAGATGCGGCTCGCCACTCGCGGCGCCGAAGTGGATGCTCTGATCGCAATCGCGCAGCAGCAGGGGCTCGGAGCGGCTCAGAAGGCCCTCGCCGCACAGGATGCCCAGCAGGCCACGGCGGAAGCCAACCGGCTCGTCGAGGAGATGGAGCAGGCCGAGCGTGCGCTGCTTGCCACCCGCTCTGCTGCGGACGAGCGTTCGGCTCGCCTGCTCGCGCTGACCTTCGGCGCACTCCTGCTGAGCATCGCCGGCGTGCTCGGCTGGGTCTTCGTGCGCATCCGCCGCGACATGCGACAGAACACCCGCCAGGCCGAGGAGCTACAGGGTGCGAACTCAGCGCTCGAGGCCGCGAACCGCGAGCTGGAGAGCTTCAGCTATTCGGTATCGCACGATCTGCGCTCGCCCTTGCGAGCGATCGATGGCTTCGCGCAGATGCTCGATGAGGACTACGGTGCCACGCTGGATGAGACGGGGCGGCGCTACATCCGGGTCGTTCGCGAGGGCAGCCAGCGGATGGCCAGCCTCATCGACGATCTGCTGGCTTTTTCGCGGCTGAGCCGACAGTCCCTCGCCAGGATGCCGGTCGACATGGCCTCGCTGGCGCGGCGGGTGGCTGCGGAGGCGGTGGAAGGCGCCCCCGGTGCAACCCCCACCTTGCTGATCGAGGATCTGCCATCGGTGCAGGGCGATCCCGCTCTGTTGCGCCAGGTCTGGGCGAATCTGATCGGCAACGCCGTGAAGTACAGCGCGCGCAGTACCCAGCCCCGGGTACGGATTCGCGCGATGCGCGACGGCGATGCGGTTCGATACGAGGTGGAGGACAACGGCGTAGGGTTCGACATGCAGTACGTGAACAAGCTGTTCGGTGTCTTCCAGCGTCTGCACCGGCCGGAGGAGTACCCTGGCACGGGGGTCGGGCTGGCGATCGTCCAACGCATCGTGGCACGCCACGGAGGCACGGTCACCGCACGCGGCGCATGCGGCAAAGGGGCCACTTTTGGATTCACACTGCCGCTGGAGGTGAAACCGTGAGCGGGAAGGAAGACTACGAGCCGGTAGAGATCCTCCTCATCGAGGACAACCCGCAGGACGCCGAGATCACCTTGCGCGCGCTCAAGCGGGCGAATCTCGGAAACCACGTGCATTGGCTCAAGGACGGCGAAGAGGCACTCCAGTTCCTGTTTTCACAGGGTGCCTACGAGGCCAAGCCGACACCGCGGCCGCGAGTCATGCTGCTGGACATCAAGATGCCGAAGATCGACGGCATCGAGGTGCTGAAGCGGATCAAGGCCGATGCGCGCACCCGCGCGATCCCGGTCGTGATGCTGACCTCGAGCGCCGAGGAAAGCGACCTGGTGAGGAGCTACGACCTGGGTGTGAACAGCTACCTGGTGAAGCCGGTGGACTTCCAGCGCTTCTCGGAGGAAGTCGCGCGCCTCGGCTACTACTGGGTGGCCATGAACCGCGTACCGGCGGGCTAACGCAATTCCGGCATCAGCAGCGGCCACGGATCGCTTTCCGAGCCACGCGGTACCTTCACTTCGATGACGGCCGGACTGCCGGCAGCCAGCGCCCACTCGAGCGCCGGACGCAGACCCGCGGGCTCCCGGACCACTCGCGCGGGCACGCCGAAGGATTCCGCGAAGGCGCGGAAGTCAGGATTGAAAAGCTCGGAGCCGAGTACGCGCCCGTCGAATTGCCGCTGCTGATCCCGATAGACGTTGCCATAACTCTCGTTGTTGAACACGACCGTGACGACGTGGATACCGTACTGAACGGCGGTGGCGAGCTCCTGAGCGGCGAACAGGAATCCGCCGTCCCCGGTGACCGATACCACCGGACGACCCGGAAACGCTGTCTTGACGCCCAGGGCGGTGGGAAAGCCGAATCCGAGCGTGCCCTGGTGCCCCGAGCTCACCAGCGTGCGTGGCTCGTAGACCGGAAATCCGAACATCGCCGCGAAGCCCATCTGAGAGATCTCATCCACGAAGAAGCCATCACGGGGCAGCACGTCGCGGATCGCCTCCAGGTAGGCCACTTGCGGCTGGATTTCGCGCACCGCCGCCGCAGCCGCGGCTTTGGTCTCACGCAGCAGCTCGTCGCGACGCCGCGGTACGCCATGTCTGCCCAATGCGCCGTGCAGTGCGCGGGCGCCATCGGCGGCATCGGCGAGGAGCTGCACGGCCGCGGGCAACCGATTCATCTCTGCCGGGTCGATATCGAGCCGGATGAGCTGCAAGCCGGCCGGCCGGTAACGCCAACGCATGTCCAGGAGCTCGAAGCGTGAGCCGATGACGAGAGCGAGATCCGTCTGCGGCCACAGCCGCTGGCCGGCGGCAATCGTGTAGCCGAGCGGGTGATCGTCGGGCATGACTCCGCGGCCGCCGCGGAAGCTCACGACCGGCGCACCGATCGCCTCGGCGAGAGCCATCACCTCCACACTCGCGCCCTGGGCGCCCGAGCCCACGAATATCATCGGCGCACGAGCCACGGCAATCAGTCGCGCGGCGGCCTCGATTGCGGCGGGGTCGAGTGGCGGATCGGGCAGGACAGGCAACACCTGCGGCGCGGGCACCGGTGCTGCATGAGTAAAGCAGTTCCACGCTACCTGGACAGCGGCCGCGCCGCGTCGACCCGATCGCATCCGCTGGAACGCGACAGCTATCCGATCGGCCACCTCGGTGGGATGGTCTACATGGCCCGCCCACTTCGTGATCGCGCGCAGCACGCCGAGCTGATCGGGAATCTCGTGCAGCTGGCGCCGCCCGCGATCCTTGAATTCCCACATGACGTCGCCCGTGAGAGCCAGCACTGGCACGTTGCTGCCGTGCGCGGTCAGCAGTGCCGCGGCAGCATTGAGAATCCCCGGGCCGGGCACGACCGCGAACACGGCCGGGTTGCCACTCGCGCGCGCATGCCCGTAAGCCATGTACCCGCAGGCCTGCTCATGACGCGCGCCAATGGTGCGAATCCGGTCCCGGTTCCGCGCCAGCGCATCGAACAGGCCGTAGATCTGGGCACCCGGAAGCCCGTAGAGGGTCCCGACCCCGTGTGCGAGCAGGCTCTCGACAATGGCATCGCCACCGGTTTGTGGCTCACCTGAATCGCTCTGGGCCTCTCGCATCCTCGCGATTGTACCGCCATGCGTTTGGGCTATTGCGGTGGATATCCTTCCCCCATGCGGCCCGAGCGTCGCTATCCGGACGCGGCCAGCGCGCCGGCGACAGGGCCCGAGGCCTCGAGGAACTGCGCGACCTCCGCCCACAGAGCGGCGTAGATCAATCCCACGCTGCTGCGCGGCGAGAACGCAGGCAGTGGTGCCCGGCGCAGGCTCATCCGTTCGATCTCGCTGGAATACGGCACCTCGGTGATGAGCAAGGCGGGGAACTGTTCACGGGCGCTGGCGATGACCTCGTGATGCAGCGACTTACGGCGGTCCACCATGGAGAAGAAGGGCAGGAGCGCCAGGTCCGTCCAACCCTGCGAAGCCGTGAACTCCTGCAGCTGCACGAGCATGCGGATCGACAACGGCGTCGGCAGCAGTGGAACAATGACGACGTCCGCGGCGCGCAGCACGTTTTCCGACAGCAACGAGATTCCCGGCGGGCAGTCAAGGAACAGAGCTCCGTACTGACTGCGCACGGCCTGACTCATCCGTAGCAGACGCTCCGTGGGATGTTTGCGCTCGCTGAGATGAACGTCGAACTTCCGGTACGAGAAGTCTGAAGGCAGCACGTCGAGGCGCGGATAGCCGCTGGGTACGACCAGCTCGGGCAGCTCGCGCTTACCCGATACAAGTTTCTTGGCGGACGCCTGCTCGTGCGGCTCGCAGCGCAGCGTGTAGGTCGCGGCGCCCTGCGGGTCGAGATCCCACAGCAGTGTCGCCCGTCCGCTCGCAGCGCACAGAAAAGCGAGATTGACGGCGGTGGTCGTCTTGCCGACTCCGCCCTTGATGTTCGTGACGGCGACGATGTGCATCGCTTCCGGCCCGCCCGTTGGTACTGCGATATATTAGCGCGCTCGACTGACCACTCGAAGGAGAGCTGTAATGGGTTCGCCCTCAGGACCGGAGGCCGCGCCGCGCGGGCCCGACGCGGCACAGCGTGACCGCGACGCCAGCGCCGCAGCGGAGGGGCTGCGCGACTTCAGCGCAGACCGCAGCCTCGTGGCACTCTCCTCCATGGCGCTCGTGGTGGGCACCGGTGGAGCTGTGGCGGCGTGGGCGTTGTCGCGGCTCATCAACCTCGTGACGAACGTGGCCTATTTCGGCAGGTGGAGCGCCGAGACGGTCCAGATCGGGACTCACCCCCTCGGCTACGCCTCGGTCCTGATTCCGGTCGCGGGCTGTTTGCTGGTCGGCCTGATGGCCCGTTTCGGGTCGGAAAAGATTCGCGGCCATGGCATCCCGGAGGCCATCGAGGCGATTCTGATCGGACGCAGCCGCATCCAGCCGCGCGTAGCGCTGCTCAAGCCGCTGTCCTCCGCGATCTCGATCGGCACCGGCGGTCCCTTCGGCGCCGAAGGTCCGATCATCATGACAGGCGGCGCGCTCGGCTCGCTGTTTGCACAGATGTTTCATCTGTCGAATGCGGAGCGCAAGACACTGCTGGTCGCGGGAGCCACTGCGGGCATGAGCGCCACGTTCGGCACGCCCGTGGCGGCCATGCTGCTGGCCGTCGAGCTGCTGCTCTTCGAGTGGAAGCCGCGCAGCTTCGTGCCGGTGGCCGTGGCCTCGGTGGTGGCTGCGGCCTGGCGCTCCTGGGCGCTCGGCACCGCGCCTCTGTTTCCGGTGCATAGCCTCGCCACGCTTCCACAGATCGACCTGTTCGCCTGCGCCGGGCTGGGCGTGCTGGCCGGACTCGTCTCCGGACTGCTGACAGCCATGGTGTATGGCAGCGAGGATCTGTTCCAGCGTCTGCCCTTGCACTGGATGTGGTGGCCGCTGCTCGGCGGCGTGGCGATCGGTGTCGGCGGTCTCATCGAGCCGCACGCGCTCGGCGTGGGCTACGACAACATCGCAGCGCTGCTCGCCGGGTCGGTCACGGCCGGTGCCGCGCTGCGACTGCTCATCGTCAAGGCGGTGATCTGGGCCATCGCGCTCGGCTCGGGCACCTCGGGCGGCGTACTGGCGCCATTGCTGATCATGGGCGGCGTCGTGGGCACGCTGTTCGGCGGGTTCATGTCAGCGGACACCAGCGTATGGGCTCTGGTCGGCATGGCGGCGATGATGGGCGGCACGATGCGTGCACCGCTGACGGCGCTGATGTTTGGTCTCGAGCTGACACATGACATCAACGCGATGTTGCCCCTGACGATCGCCTGTGCTGCGGCACATGCGACCACCGTATTGCTGCTGAAGCGGTCCATCCTGACGGAGAAGGTCGCGCGGCGCGGCTATCACATCTCACGCGAGTATGTGGTGGATCCGTTCGAGTCGATGCGCGTGGGTGACATCATGGCGCATCCCCCGGAAGTGTTGCCTGCGCGCTGGACGGTGCGCGAGGTCATCGAATTTTTCGCTGCCACGGACGTACCCCCGCGCCACAAGAGCTACCCGGTCACGGATGATGCCGGTCGGCTCGTCGGCATGGTGTCGAGAACGGATGCCCTGCAGTGGATCACCACCCATGGCGAGCCCGACACCCCGCTGGCGGAGGTTGTGGCCGGTCAGGACGTGATCACCGGCTATGACGACGAGCTCGTCGGCCGACTGGCCGACCGGATGACAGCCACCGGGAGGGGACGGGTCCCGGTGCTCAGCCGTGCGGACGGCTCCCTCGTCGGGTTGGTCGCCCGGCGCGACCTGCTGCGTGTCCGCGCCAGCGCCCTCCAGCATGAGCGGGAGCGCGAGGCCCTCATACGATTCGGCTCCCCGGAACGGGACGCGCGCACGTGACATCCAATGTGCGTGCGAACCCCTTTTCCAGGAGAAGAACCATGAGGATGTTTACCGTAACCCTGTCCGGTCTGCTGGCGCTGGCCAGCTCGGCGGTCTGGGCGCAGGGCGGTCCGACCGACCCGCAGATCGCCGCCATCGTCGTCACGGCCAACCAGGTCGACATCGATGCCGGCAAGCTCGCCAAGTCCAAAGCGAAATCGAAGGAAGTCAAAAGCTTCGCGCAGACGATGATCACCGACCACAGCGGCGTCAACAAGTCCGCGACCGAGCTGGTCACCAAGCTGCATGTCACCCCCGAGCCCAGCGCCACGAGCGAGAGTCTCCAGAAGGGTGGCGATGAGAACCTTGCGAACCTCAAGAAGCTCAGTGGCGGCGCCTTCGACAAGGCGTACATCGATCACGAGGTCGCCTATCACCAGGCGGTCCTCGATGCGGTGGACAAGACCCTGATTCCCAGCGCCAAGAACGAGGAGCTCAAGGCGTTGCTGGTGAAGGTCCGCCCGGCGTTCGTCGCTCATCTGGAGCACGCCAAGCAGTTGCAGGCGTCCCTGGGCAAGAGCGGCTGATGATGGGCTTTCGCGCACGCCGCAGCCGCGGGTGCCGGGGTTCCCCGGTTCCCGCGGCCCCTTTCCTGGCCGCCGGTGCTTTCCTGGCCGCCGGTGCCTTCCTGGCCGTCCTGGGTCTCCTGGACGCCCATTCGGCACAGGCAACGCCACCGGCCACGGAACCCCGGACGGTGACCATCGAGAACCTGCAGTTCACCCCCCAGACTCTCACCGTGCACCGCGGAGATCGCATCGTCTGGGTGAACAAGGATCTGTTTCCTCACACCGTGACGGCGAGCGGCAAGGAATTCGACTCGCAGAGCATTGCCCCGAACGCCGCGTGGACGTATGTCGCCAGGAAGAGCGGCAAGTTCGGGTACAGCTGCACGTTTCACCCTACGATGAAAGGCACGCTCGTCGTGCACTGACACGGGCGCCGAACCCATGACCGAAGCACAGATCGGCAATACACCCGGGATTCCGGAGGACGACACCTCGCTTGCGCGCAGGGTGGCAAGTGGGGACCGGGCCGCCTTCGAAAGGCTGATGCGCCGCTATAACCGCCGCCTGTACCGGCTCGCACGCGCCACGCTGCACGATGGGGCTGAGGCCCAGGATGCACTGCAGGAGGCGTACTTGCGCGCCTACCGGTCAATCGAGCAGTTCCGGGGTGATGCGGCGCTCTCCACGTGGCTCACTCGCCTGGTGCTCAACGAATGCCTGGGTCGGTTGCGCCGCGATGCACGCCGCAACAACGTGGTACCCATCGTAAGAACCAACACGGAGGTAGCCATGGCCGCGACTCCAGCGCCCGAGTGCGAGCAGCCGGAACGGTCGGTCGGCGTGGCACAGATGCGCGCCCTGCTGGAACGCAAGCTCGATGAGCTGCCCGAGCATTTCCGCACGGTGTTCGTCCTGCGCTCGGTCGAGGAGCTGAGCGTCGAGGAGACGGCGCAATGCCTGGAGATCCCGCCGGAAACCGTGCGCACCCGTCACTTCCGCGCCAAGAGCCTGCTGCGCGAGGCGCTGGCCCAGGAGATCGACCTCGCCGAGCGCGACGTGTTCGAATTCGGCGGCCAGCACTGCGACCAGACGGTCGCCCGCGTGCTCGAGCGCCTGGGCCCCGCCTGACCTTCCCGTTCCGCCGCTCTGGCCTGATGCGCTCGGCCGGTGCGGTCTCTCAGAGCTTGACGTCGCTGATCTGGATGATCGGCTGCACGTTGGTGTAGTTCGGAATGTCGGCCAGTATCTCCGAGGCGTGCGGCCCGAACGCCTTCTGAAACGCCTCGACCGAATCGAACGTCAGATGTCCCAGTGCGAGATAGGGGGGCTTGGAGCCGGGCTCTCCGCCGGCCACTCCGTGCTCGGCACCGATGCTGCGGCAGGCTGCGCCGCACTTACGCTGCACCATCGGCATGTGGTTGCTGGCGTAATAAGCCATGTCGAACGTGGCGCCTGCTTTGTTCGGGTATAGTACCGTGACCTTGATCATGGGCGGCTCCTGCGCTGCTTGCATACGCCAGTTTGCCGCCTGGCGGGCGACAATTCCACCGGCAGACCGCGGGGGTCTCGAGCACCGATGCGTACAGTCTCTTCTTGTTGGCTCCTCCTCCTGGCTTGCTGCCTCGCCACCCCGGCGCTCGCTCTGAAGACCCGCAACGTGGTGCTGATCGTGAGCGACGGGCTGCGCTGGCAGGAGGTCTTCACGGGCGCCGACCCGTTACTCCTGGATGCCAAGCACGGCGGCAACTGGCTGGATGACGCCGAGATGAAGCGTCGCTACTGGCGCGATGATCCGCTCGAGCGTCGCCGTCTCCTGCTGCCCTTCATCTGGGGAACCGTCGCTGCGCAGGGGCAGCTCTTCGGCAACCGCAACGAAGGCAGCGACGCGCACGTCACGAACGGGTACTGGTTCTCATACCCGGGTTACAACGAGATGTCGGTCGGCTATCCCAACAAGATCATCAACAGCAACGAGTTCGGTCTCAATCCGGGGGTCACCGTGTTCGAGTGGCTCAACAATGCGGACGAGCTGCGGGGCAAGGTGGCCATCTACGGTACCTGGCAAGTATTTGCGGACGTCTTCAACGAGCCGCGCAGCCACCTGGTGATGCAGGTGGGCTGGAACGCACCGAAGCCCGGCAGCAGCGGCGATCCCGCCAAGGATGCGTTGCTCGCGCGGTTGTACGACACGACCACCCGATTCGACGCTGATGACTCGCAGGACTCGCTGCTTCAGATAACACTGCTGGACTACCTGAAGTCGGCCCACCCGCGCGTGCTGTTCGTCGGCTACGGGGAGACGGATAACTGGGCGCATCAGGGACGCTACGATCTGGTACTCGAGTCCGCCCAGCGCATGGATGGATTCGTCCGCGAGCTGTGGGACACCATGCAATCCATGCCGGAGTATCACGACAGCACGACCTTCATCATCACGACGGACCACGGCCGCGGCAGCGGGCCGGTGGAATGGAAGGATCACGGCGTCGAGGAGAAGGGCTCCGGCAACATCTGGATCGGCGTGCTGGGGCCGGATACCGCGCCGTTGGGGGAGCGCAAGCACCCGGGTGCCGTGACCCAGTCGCAGATCGCGGCCACACTGGCCGCCTTCGTGGGCAAGGACTATCGCAAGGCTGTCCCGGCCGCCGCCCCACCCATCGCCGACGTGTTGGGTGGTCGCCACTGACCCAAACATGGGGCTGATCGCCCTCGAGGCCCGCGCGCCGCAGATCGATGCGGGCGAGGCCGAGGCGGTGGCCCGCGAGCTCTATGGCCTCAGCGCGCGGGCGCGGCCACTCGACGGCGAACGCGATCGCAACTTTCTCCTGGAGACACCCGGCGCCCCCCGCCTGGTGCTGAAGTTCATCGACCCGGACCTCGACGATGCCATCGTGGATGCGCAATGTGCCGTGCTGGCCCATCTCGCCGAGCAGGCGCCGGAGCTGCCGGTACCCCGCATCGTGCCGAGCCGCGACGGGCGGACCTGCGCTGCCCTGAGCATGCGCGGCGCATCCACTCGCGTCCGCCTGATCACGCACCTGCCCGGAAGACTCGTGTCGACTCTCACGACCCCGCCGGCTCTGCTTCAGGCGCTGGGAAACGAGATCGCGCGAATGGACCTCGCACTGCGCGGCTTCTACCACCCGGCCCTTGCACAACCCCTCGCTTGGGACGTCCGCCGGGCGACGGCGTTGTTGCCCCTGGTGCCGGACATCGACTCCACCACGCTGCGCCGCCTGGTGGCTGCCGCTCTCGAGCCCCTGCCCTCCCTGCTGCCGCGGCTGCGCGGACTGCGCGCCCAGGCAATCCACAATGATTGCCATCCTCGCAATCTGCTGGCCGACGAGCAGGCAGAGCGCTGCGCCGGGATCATCGACCTGGGGGACATGATTCACGCTCCGTTGGTATTCGAGCCCGCGGTCGCGATGGCCGAATTCCTCAACGATCGCCCGGGAGCCCTCGATCAGCTGGATGCGATTCTTCAGGGTTACGCCGCGATCCAGCAGCTGGAGAGTGCAGAGATCCAGGTGCTGTATCCATTGATTGGCGCGCGCATTGCGCTCGGAGCTCTGATCCTGAGATATCGCCGTCGAAGCGCCGGGAAACTCCTGGACGGCCAGCTCTCCGATCCGGACAGCGCTCGGCTCGAGCAGCTGACCACCGATGCTCTCGAGAGTCTGGCGGTTGCGGGCCGGGATCAGCTGACGAGACGCTGGCAAGAGATCGCCGCGACCGGTGATCGCCCCCTGATGGTTCCCCCGGGAACGACCGGCCCCGCAGCCGACCCCGATCAAACACTGCTGCATCGGCGGCGCGAAGTTTTGGGATCGCATGCGGAGCTGTCGTACGAGCGCCCGCTGCATCTGGTACGAGGCGATGGAGTATGGGTGTACACCGCCGGCGGTGAACGTCTGCTGGACGTCTACAACAACGTACCGCATGTGGGACACGCTCATCCAGCAGTGGTCGCCGCAATCGCCCGCCAGGCGAGCCGGATCGCCAGCAATACCCGCTATCTCGATCAACGGATCCTGGACTACAGCCAGCGGCTGCTGGCCACGCTGCCCGACGGGCTGGACACGTGCCTGTTCGTCAACTCAGGCAGCGAGGCGAATGATGTTGCGTGGCGGCTGGCCAGACATCACACCGGACGAGGCGGTGCGCTCGTCATGACCCATGCCTACCACGGCATTACCGAAGCCGTCACTGCCCTCTCCCCCGCAACGACGCGCGGCAAGAGCCCGCGACACGTCCAGCAACTGGCCGCACCCCCGACAGTGGGCGCGGCTGCTGGGACCGCAACTGTTGCGACCACAAACGCTGCGACCAACACGGGCGCGACCACGGGCGCGACCACGGCCGCTCGGAGCGCAACCGAGGCGGGCGCCGACGTGCAGGACGCGATCGGTCGCCTCGCCAATCAGGGCTTCGAGCCCGCGGCGCTGCTGATCGACAGCGCCTTGACGAGTACCGGGATTTTTGACCCGCCGCCCGCCTGGGGCCAGTCGGTCGCGGCAGCAGCTCGCGCCGCCGGCGCACTTCTCATCGCGGACGAGGTGCAATACGGCCTGGGGCGATCGGGGTCCCACTTCTGGGGCTTCGAGCGGCGAGGTTATATCCCGGACATCGTGACGCTCGGCAAGCCGGTGGCCAACGGCTATCCGCTCGGGATCGTCGTGACGAGGCGCGCCTTGCTGGAAAGCTTCCAGCAGGACACCGGCTTCTTCTCGACCTTCGGCGGCAACCCGGTCGCGTGCGCGGCCGGTCTGGCGGTGCTGCAAGTTCTGGAAAGCGAGCGGCTGATTGAGAATGCGCACCTCACGGGTGACTACTTCATCGGGCGGCTCAGGGCCTTGACGCAGAGGTACGCAGCCATGGGCGAAGTACGCGGCTGCGGTCTGCTCATCGGCATCGAAGTCACCGCCCGGCCGGGCCGACCCGCGGCTCACCTGACACGCCAGGTGGTCAACGCACTACGTGACCGAGGCGTATTGATAGGTTCCGAGGGGCCCGGCGCGAACGTGCTGAAGCTCAGACCGCCGATGCCGTTTCGGCCTCAACACGCGGACCAGGTGGTCGATACGCTCGTGGAGGTTCTGCGCTCCGCGGATCTGTCATAGATCCATCGACTGGTCGTTGTCAGATCGGGGCTGGCGGGATTTCCCGCCGGTGGTGCTCCCGCACACCCGCGAAATGGCGTGCCTTCGTCGTGGGCGCTCGCCCTCAAAGCGCCGCATGTGAGATTTCGCGGGGGGGTCTCTGCGGCGCATCCTGCGCCATTGCTGTCCGCATGCGTCCCTCGTACCAGCGGTGAAACAGGTCCACGAGAAACTCGGTGCTGCCGAGCGGCCCGGGCACATAAGCCGGGCTGGCCACGCCACGCTGAGTCTCTTCGACGAAGTGAGCGTCCTGGTGATTCGTGGCGATCCAGACGCGCGTCAGGTTCTCCACGTCGTAGTCCTTCCCCTCTTGCGCTTCGGCGTTCACCAGCCATGTGGTGCGGACAAGGGTGCTTTCGCGCGCAAGCGGTAACACCGAGAACGTGATGATGTGATCGCTCATGAAGTGGAACCAGGCGTTCGGCTGCACGTGCAGGTGAAGCGTGCCAAGCCGGGGGTCGGCCAGTGAGCCCAGCAGCCGGCGGCAGGCGACGCGCGTGTCGACAGTCATCGACTCGCCATGCCCTTCCAGCACGAGGCGCTCGGCGCGGAATCCCGTGGGGCGATCGTGCAGATGCTCCAGCCGCTGCCAGGGCAGGCCGGCCCTCGCCCAGCTGCTCATCACTCGCTCGCGGGCAGCCTCGTAGCGGCGGTAGACCGAGCGCTCCTGCTCCGAGAGCGAATCGGCCGTGACGTCACCGAGGAAGTGAAACAGGGAGTTGAGCAGCTCCGGGTGACCACCGCAGTGGAAGCATTCGCGGTTGTTCTCGATGGTCAGCTTCCAGTTACCGTGCTCGACCAGATCGATCTGCCGCGCGACCTTGGCCTGAGCCACGGCATGTGGCTCCAGGTAGGGTCGCATCCGCGCGGCGAACTCCTCGAAGTCCTCCGGCGGCTCCGCGGCGAGGCACACGAAGATCAGACCGGCCAGCTGCCTGATGTGGACCGGCCCGAGCCCCTGCGTCGTCTCAGGACCGGGCGCCCCGGTGGTGCCGCAGTGAATCACACGCCCGGCGGTATCGTACGTCCAGCGATGATAGGGACATACGAGGTTGGCACCCACGACGCCGGCGGCCTGCTGCAGGATGCGGGAGCCGCGATGACGGCAGCTGTTGTGAAAGGCCGCAATCGAGCCATCGTCCCGGCGCAGCACGAAGATCGGATAGCGGCCGACCTGGAAGGTGCGGTAGTCGCCGCCCTCGGGGATCTCGGGCTCGCTGGCCAGGAACAGCCAGTGCCGCGCGAAAATCCAGTCGAGCTCGGCCTCGTAGACCGCCTCGTCGGTGAAGAACGCTGCGGGCAAGGCGAAGTCAGGCCGGCGGGAGGCAAGCAGAGCAGCGATCGGATGCGCAGGCATACGGACGGATTCTACGGCGGATGAAGTCGGAAGCGTTCCACAGCCTGAGTCTGCGGCCAAGCTTAAAAACGGCATGCCGCCATCGAAAAAAGCTATCCGACGCGGGGCCTCCTACCGGCGCCCGGACGCCGCTGCGCACGGGCCCCCAGCAGGGTGGGTTTGCGTGCACCTGGAGCTCCGGCAGACATCGCCCTGAAGGCTATACACTGCGCCTGAGTAGGGCCGGGGTGACATGGAATGAAGCAAGTGTCGGATTCTCCACGCAGTTCTGAGGGCGCCCGTTCCGGACCGCCGTTGCCGCCCGGGCCGCTCCTGGGTTTGCTGATCGCGGTAGCCGCGGTGCTCTTCATCTCCGTGCTCACCTACACCTCCCTGGAGGCTCGATCGGCCGCCGGCCAGCGGGTCACGAGCACCCTGTCGGTGATCGAGCAGCTGCAGATGATCCTCTCCCTCACCAAGGACGCCGAGAGCGGCCAGCGCGGCTTCCTGATCACCGGTGAGGAGAGCTACCTCGAGCCCTACACCGCGGCCAAGTCGCAACTGCCGGGGCACCTCGAGGGCACGCGAGAGCTGCTCTCGTCCGACCCGACTGAGCAGCAGCGGATGGCGACTCTCGAGCAGCTGGTGACCGACAAGCTGGCGGAGCTCGCTCAGACGATTGCGCTGCGCCGGGCGGGACAATCCTCGGCCTCGGTGGGCGTGGTGGAAAGCGATCGGGGCAGGCTCCTGATGGAGCGAATTCGCGCGCTGGTCGCGCAGATGGAGGCGGCGGAGCGCGATTCACTCGCCCGCCGCGAGGAGGACTGGCAGCGCAGCGAGACCCTCTCCTCCTCCGTCACCTTCGGCGGCTCTGCACTGCTCCTCGTGCTGATCGCGGCGGCTGCCTATATGACTTCCCGTGACTACCGCACCAAGCAACGCGAGTCCTGGGTGCGGGCAGGCCAGATGAGCATGAGCCAACTGATGCAGGGCGAGCAGCGACTCGAGATCCTCGGTGAGCGGGTCCTGGCCTTCCTTGGCGAGTATCTGGGTGCGCGCGTGGGTGCTCTGTATATCGCGGACGGGGCCGGCATGTTCCGCCGTTGCGCCGGCTATGCACTGCCCTCTGGTTCCGCGCAGCACGTCGTGCGCTCCGGGGAGAGTCTGCTGGGCCAGGCCGCGAAAGAGAATCGCTCCATACTTTTGTCGGACGTGCCCGAGGGCTATCTGAGTGTCGAATCGGCGTCAGGCCACGCCGAGCCGCGGTCCGTATTGGTCGCGCCAGCGAGTGTCGACCGCACGGTTCAGGGTGTCCTCGAGCTGGGGTTCTTTCGACGGATCCGTGCGGAAGATCACGATCTGCTCGGCCGTCTCTCCGAATCTCTCGGCATCGCCGTGCGCGCTTCCAAGGATCGCACGCGGCTCGAGGAGTTGCTGGAGCAGACCCAGCGGCAGGGCGAAGAGCTGCAGTCCCAGCAGGAGGAGCTGCGTGTCAGCAACGAAGAGCTGGAAGTGCAGGCACGCTCTCTGAAGGAGTCCCAGGCGCAGCTCGAATCCCAGCAGGCCGAGCTCGAACAGACCAACGCCCAGCTCGAGGAGCAGGCGCTGATCCTGGCGCACCAGCGCGATGAGCTGGCTTCGGCCCAATCGGCACTCTCGCACCGAGCGGCAGACCTGGAGCGCGCCAACCAGTACAAGAGCGAATTCCTGGCCAACATGAGCCACGAGCTGCGCACACCCCTGAATTCATCGCTCATCCTCGCGAAGATCCTCGCGGACAACCGCGGCGGCAACCTGACAGCCGAGCAGGTGAAATTCGCGCAGACGATCTCCTCCGCGGGCCATGACCTGCTGGCGATCATCAATGACATCCTCGACCTGTCGAAAATCGAGGCGGGCAAGGTCGAGCTGTCCCCCGAGACAGTTCCGCTCGCCAGAGTGCTGGACACGCTGAGCAAGACCTTCCAGCCGATCGCGCAGACGCGGGGCCTGGAATTCAGTGTCGAGACCGCGCCCGGCGCGCCCGATCGGCTCGAAACCGACGCCCAGCGGCTCGGACAGATTCTGAAGAACCTGGTCTCCAACGCCTTCAAGTTCACCGAGCGCGGGGCGGTCGCCGTACGCGTGGACCCCGGCCCTGACAGCACGCTCCGCTTCGCAGTGCGCGACACCGGAATCGGCATCTCCGAGCATCAGACCGAGGTGATCTTCGACGCATTCCGGCAGGCGGACGGGAGCACTCACCGGCGCTATGGCGGCACGGGTCTCGGTCTGACGATCTCGAGAGACCTGGCGCGGCTGCTCGGCGGCGATATCGCCGTGACAAGCAAGCCCGGCGAGGGCAGCACGTTCACGCTGAGCCTGCCGCTGGTCTTCGCAGCGCCTGCCGCAAGTCTTGCGCACGGGGCCCGACTCGGGGCGACCGACACGGGGCCCGCCAAAGAGATTTCCCCGGGGACTGGGATGGATGGGGGCACCCGCCCGCCTCTGCCCACGCCACCCTCGGGCGCGGCGCGCCCACCGCGCTCGCAGGTGGAGGATGATTCCGAGCGTCTGAAACCCGATGCGCGACTCATACTCATCGTCGAGGACGATCCGAGCTTTGCGACGATCCTGCGTGATCTGGCGCACGAGCAGGGTTTCCAGTGCGTCATCACGCACACCGCCAGCGATGCCCTGACGGCCGTGGCGACCTACCGGCCCAAAGCGATCTTGCTGGACATGAACCTGCCGGATACCTCCGGGCTGGGTGTCCTGGACCAGCTCAAGCGCAATCCGCAGATGCGCCATATTCCCGTGCACGTCGTGTCGGTGTCCGACTATTCACAGGAGGCGCTGGCGATGGGCGCCGTCGGCTACGCCCTCAAACCCGTGCGCCGCGAGCAGCTGGTAACGGCGCTGCAGAGGCTCGAGGCCAAGTTCTCACAGGACATCCGCCATGTGCTCGTCGTCGAAGACGATGAACGCCAGAGTGAGAGCATCCGTCAGCTTCTGCAGAACGGAGCCGTGCAGATCACGACTGCCCGGGATGCGACCGCAGCTCTCGAGCAGCTGCGCGAGAAGACCTTCGACTGCGTGGTGATGGATCTGAATCTCCCGGACTTCAGCGGTTACGAGCTGCTGCGCCAGATGGCGGAGCAGGAAGACGTCGCTTTTCCGCCCGTCATCGTCTACACGGGCCGCACGCTGACCCGGGATGAAGAGCAGAACCTGCGCCGATTCTCGAGGTCGATCATCGTCAAGGACGCGCGCTCACCAGAGCGCCTGCTCGACGAGGTGACCCTGTTCCTGCATCAGGTGGAGTCGACGTTGCCCCTCGAGCGCCAGCGCATGCTGCAGGTCGCACGCGACCGGGATGCCGCGCTCGAGCGGCGTCGTATCCTCGTGGTCGAGGATGACGTCCGTAACATCTTTGCCCTCTCCAGCCTGCTCGAGCCCAAGGGCGCCTCTATCGAGATCGCACGCAACGGGCGCGAAGCCATCGATGCATTGACACGCGGCTCGCTGCCCGGCGGCGCTCGGATCGACCTGGTGCTCATGGACATCATGATGCCGGAGATGGACGGGCTGACGGCCATGCGTGCGATTCGCGAGCGCCCCGAGTGGAAGAAGCTCCCGATCATCGCCCTCACGGCCAAGGCGATGAAAGACGACCAGGAGCGATGCCTGGCGGCCGGCGCCAACGACTATATCGCCAAGCCGCTCGATGTCGAGAAGCTGCTCTCCCTCGTGCGTGTCTGGATGCCCAAGTAGTCCGACATGGTCGTCGAAGACAGCGACATCGAGCTGCAACTTCTGATCGAGGCCATCTATCAGAAGTTTCACCATGACTTTCGCCGTTACGCAGCCGCCTCCCTCAAGCGGCGCATGACCGCAGCGAGGTTGCGCCTGAACTGCGGCACCTTCTCACAGCTGCAGGACCGGGTACTGCACGATCCGCCGGCCTTTCATACCGTACTCGATTACCTCACCGTGCCGGTCACCGAGATGTTCCGCGATCCGGATTACTTCCGCTCGCTGCGACAGACGGTGATTCCTCTCCTGAGGACTTATCCGTCCCTGAAAGTGTGGGTCGCCGGGTGCAGCACTGGAGAGGAGGTGTATTCCCTCGCGATCCTGCTGAGCGAGGAGGGATTACTCGAGCGCACGCTGATTTATGCGACCGATATCAATCCCGGCAGCCTGCAGAAGGCTGCCGCGGGAATATACGACGTCGAGCGCGTGCCGGGCTTCACCGAAAGCCATCGCAGGTCGGGCGCGCGCGCCTCGCTCTCGGAATTCTACACGGCGGCTTACGGGCGCGCCGTTTTCGACAAGTCGCTGCGCAGTCACATCGTGTTCTCGGATCACAGCCTCGCCACGGACAGTGTGTTCGCAGAGGTGCAACTGGTCTCCTGCCGCAACGTATTGATCTATTTCAACCACGCTCTGCAGGACCGGGCCGTCGGTCTGTTCCGGGACGCGCTGTGCCGCAAGGGCTTTCTGGGGGTCGGCTCGAAGGAGTCGCTGCGGTTCACCTCGCACGCGCCGTCCTTCACCGAGCTCGTGCCGAACGACCGGATCTATCAGCGGCGGGACCTGCCATGACGGCGAGCACCCACCCCGCCAGGCGCATCGATGCGGTCGTGATTGGCGCCTCTGCCGGGGGCATCGAAGCGCTCACCGTGCTGCTCCCGGCTCTGCCGGCCGATCTCACCGCCTCGCTCTTCGTGGTCCTGCATTTGCCGCGCGAGCGGCCGAGCCTGCTGGTCGAGATCTTCCGGCCGCGTTGCGCGCTGCCCGTGCGCGAGCCCGAGGACAAGGAGCCGATTGCGCTCGGCACGGTCTATTTCGCCCCGCCGGACTACCACATGCTCCTCGAAAGGAGCGGACAGATCGCGCTGTCGGCGGATGACCCGGTGCACTTCTCCCGCCCATCCATCGACGTGCTGTTCGAGTCGGCAGCGGATGCTTATGGCGAGCGGCTGCTGGGTGTGATCCTGACCGGAGCGAACGAGGATGGTGCATCGGGCCTGGAGGCGGTGCATCGCGCTGGCGGAATCACAGTCGTACAGCAGCCCCAGAGCGCCGTCGCGCCAGTCATGGCGATGTCGGCGCTGCGGCGCGTGACGGTCGATCACGTGTTGTCGCTGGAGCGGATCGCCACGCTGCTGCGCACACTCGCCGGACCGGCTCCCGTGCACGGCGCACGGCCAACACAGGATTGAAGGTACGGATGGAGCCCATCGTGAAGTGCCTGATCGTCGATGACCTGCCGGAAAACCAGCTGGCATTGACGGCCCTGCTGCAGCGGGAGGATGTCGAAGTGCTCACGGCCCGCTCCGGCTCGCAGGCGCTCGAGCTGCTGCTGGCGCACGATGTCGCCCTGGCGTTCATCGACGTGCAGATGCCCGAGATGGACGGCTTCGAGCTCGCCGAGCTGATGCGCGGCAGCGAACGGACGCGGCAGATCCCGATCATCTTCGTCACGGCCGGCGCCCGAGAGGCGCACCGCCTTTTCAAAGGATACGAAAGCGGCGCCGTGGACTTCCTGTTCAAGCCGATCGAGCCGCACATTGTCCGGAACAAGGCGGATGTCTTCTTTCAGCTGTATCGGCAGAAGCAGCAGCTGGCGCAGGAACTGCGCGAGCGCAGCGAGACATTGCGGTTGAACGAGATGCTCACTGCCGTGCTGGGCCATGATCTGCGCAGCCCCCTCAATGCGGTCATGACATCCGCTCACCTGATTCTGCGCCTTACGAACGAGCACCAGGTACGCGATACCGCCCTGCGCATTCAGTCCAGCGGCAAGCGCATGAGCCGCATGATCGAGGATATCCTGGACCTCGCGCGCGCCCGCCTGGCCGGCGGGATTCCCGTGAAGCGCGAGCCCGCCGATCTTGGATCCCTGCTCGAGCGCGTACTGCCGGAGATCAGAGCTGCCCAGACCGGATCGCGAATCGTGCTGTCACGCGCCGGAGACCTGCGCGGAGAGTGGGACGCGGAGCGGCTGACGCAGGTGGCCTCCAATCTCATCGGCAATGCGCTCCAGCACGGCGATCAGACGGAAGCGGTGCAGGTTACCCTCGACGGAACCGAAGGTGACGTCGTCACCCTGACGGTCAGCAACATCGGCACCATTGCGCCGGATCTGCTGCCAGCGCTCTTCGACCCGTTCAGCGGAGCCGAGCGTCAAGCCGGCCGCAGTGAAGGCCTCGGTCTCGGCCTCTACATCGTCCAGCAGATTGTCCTGGCCCACCAGGGCAGTGTGGAGGTCCGCAGCGAACCACCCGACCGCACGTGCTTCGTCGTCAAAGTCCCGCGCAGGGCTCGCTGACAGCCGACTGGCGCCGAAGGCTGCCGCAAAGCCGGCCGGGAAGGGTGAGCCGAATGCGGTGAACCCTTCGTGGCCGGAAACGCAGCTGCTGTCGTTTATCCCCCGGACTAGGCGAGCCCGCGCAGGACCGCGGCAAACCGCTCGATCTCGGCGAGCGTGTTGTAGTGAACGAGTGAGAAGCGCACCAGGCCGGTCTCGACCGGCAGGCCCAGTCGCCTCATCAGCCGCGGCGAGTACATGTGCCCATCCCGGATTCCGATCTCGGCTCGTGCGGCAGCCTCCGTGACTGCCTGAGGCAGGCGGCCCGGCATGTTGAAAGCAAAGGTCGGCACGCGCTGGGTCACGCGCGCCGCCGTGTCGGGTCCATAAATCTGTGCCCCGCACTCGCGCAGAACCCGCAGCACCTCGAGGGACAGACGCTGCTCATACTCACGGATTGCAATCATGCCCTGACGCACATCGTCCCGGAGCGAGTGCGCATCCGAAGAGCCCGGCCTGCCTGTTGTGCCGCGCCCAATCTGTCCCAGGTACTGGATCGCAGCATCCATCCCGGCGACGTTCTCGAAGATGAACGTCCCCGCCTCGATCTTCCCGGGCGGCTCGTCCGGAATGAAGTCCTCACGAAAGGTCGGCAGAGCCCTCAGTGAATCGAAGCGGCCCCACATGAAGCCCATGTGCGGCGCAAAGATCTTGTATCCCGAGCACACGAGATAGTCGCAATGCCATGCCTGGACATCGATGGGTCCGTGGGGAGCGTAGTGGACACCGTCGAGGAATATCTCCGCTCCCGCCGCGTGAGTCAGGTCCGCAGCCGAACGGACATCGACGATGGAACCCAGCGCATTCGAAGTCAGCGTACAGGCCACGAGCCGCGTACGCTCCGACAGCAGCGGCTGCAGATCCTCGACATGCAGAGATCCGTCGGAGCGCATTTTCCACCAGCGGAACTTCGCCCCGAAACGCTCCAGCACCAGCCACGTGGCCACGTTGGCTTCGTGATCCAGGTCGGTGAGCACGATCTCGTTGCGCTCCGCAAGACCCTGGCCCACCGCGAGACTCACCAGCCGTATGAACGAGGTCGCATTCATGCCGAAGGCGATTTCCTCCGGCCGGCGCGCATTCACGAACGCAGCGACACTGGCCCGGGCGCGCGCGATCGTGGCATCGACCGCCACGCTGTGTCGGTAGCGTCCACCGCGCTGGACGTTGTGATCCACCAGGTGCCGCTCGACCGCCTCCAGCACCCGCTGCGGAATCTGCGCGCCGGCGGCGTTGTCCGCGAAAACGAAGGAACCCGAACGCGCCAGGGCCGGAAACTCCTTGCGCAATTCCTCCACGGGAAACGGCAGACTCGCCACCGCATCGCTTGCAATCCGTGCGCTCATTTTCTCGCTCTCCCACAGTGGGCCGCATCAGGTTGCATCGATCATACTGGACCCCTCCCTGGCGCCACGGGTTAATTTAGGCCCGCTGCACTACCTGCCGCGGCGTGCGAATCATCGGCTGTTTATCTCTATATTTATTTCGATAAATCAAACTATTAGGAGAATATATTCATGCTATTCAGAGGTAGCGCGCGGACCGCCTCGCGACACTTCACTGCGCGCCCGGCGCCGCCGCTGCCGCCTGCGGCCGGTGCCGCGCCTTCCACAGGAAATAGCCGCCGGAGACGAGCGCCAGCCACGGGATTCCACAGACCCACGAGTAGTACATGTTGGAATCGAGTCCCATGGTGATCAGTATCGCCGCCAGCATGGCCAGTCCCAGGTATTGCATCCAGGGAAACAGCGGCATGCGCACGGGAAGCGTCCGGGCATCGTGGTGGCGCCGGAAGCTCAGATGACTCACCAGGATGAATATCCACACCAGCATCGCGTCGAACAGGGCGACGCTCAGCAGGTAGGCGTAGGCGTTCGGCGTGAAGAACGAGACGCCGGCTGACACGAGAATGCAGGCACCGGAGGTGAGAATCGCGGCGACCGGGCTGCCGTTGCGGCTCAAAGTGCCCAGCGCCTGGGGCGCGTAGGTGCCGCGCGACAGCGAGAACAACATCCGTGCGCACAAGTACACGTTGGTGTTCATGCTCGAGAGCGCCGCGCTGATCACCACGAAGTTCATGATGCCCGCCGCGTGAGCGATGCCCGAGTACTGAAACACGCTCACGAAGGGACTCTGCGCGACGACCTTCACACCGGTCGCGGTCCAGGGGACCGTCGTGACGATGATGGTCAGGGCCAGTACGTAGAACAGGAACAACCGCAGCATCATGGTGCGCAGCGCCGCCGGGATCGCGACCTGGGGGTTCTGCGCCTCGCCCGAGGTCACCGCGATCACCTCGATCCCGTTGAAGGAGAACACGCCGACGATCACGGCCATCCACAGCCCGCCCACTCCCTTGGGGAGGAATCCACCCGGCAGCCCGGTCAGATTGTGGAAACCCACCGCCGGCATTCCCCAGCCGAGGATCGTCGCGGAGCCGAGCACGATGAACAGCACGATCGCCGTCACCTTGATCAGGGCGAACCAGAACTCCACCGTGCCGAAGTTGTTCACCGAGCGTGAATTGAAATACAGCAGCACCACGCAGAAGCCGAGCGACCACATCCACACCGGAACACCCGGAAACCAGAACTGCATGTACAGGCCTGCGGCGACCGCCTCGCCGCCGATGGCGATGACCTGGGCTACCCAGTAGGTGTAGCGGACGACGAATCCTGCCCAGGGGTTCAGGTAGGTTTCGGCATAAGTGCCGAAAGAGCCGGCTGTCGGATGCACGACCGCCATCTCGGAGAGGCTGAAGACCATCACGATGGCCACGAAGCCTGCGAGCGCGTAGCTGAGAATCACCGCGGGGCCGGCGTAGCCGATGGCCAGCCCACTGCCCATGAACAGGCCGGTACCGATGGCCCCCCCGAGTCCGATCATCACGATCTGGGCCTTGGTCAGGCCGCGATGCAGACCCTGCTCACGCTCGCTTATCGGGTTCGTTTGCATGGCTCCCGCGACCTTGTCTCATCGTACGGACCGATCCGCGCCGGCGCCCGGACCGGCCGCTTTCCACAAGCGGTCGAGCCGGGCGCAGGCCGAGCAATGGTCTCAGAACTTGCGCGTGACGGTAAGGCCAATCGTGCGCGGCTGGATGGTCAGCAGCGCATTGGGGTCCTGCGTGGAGTTGATCGCCGAGATCTGCGCGCGCTTGTCCGTCAGATTGCGCGCAAACGCTGTGACGCTCCACGGGTCCTTGATGACCCCCAAGCGCAGGTTTACGAGGGAATAAGGCGACAGCTCGACGTTCTCGTGTATCGGGGGTGAGACCTGCAGCAGCGCGGAGGAGAAATAGGAATTCTCACGGCCGCGGAAGGTCAAGTCCACCGCGGCCACCCCCTGCCAGTCCGCGACGATCGGCCGCGTGTAGTTCAGGCCGAGGTTGGCCTGGAACCGCGGCACGTTCGGAATTCCGTCCCCGGTCCTGCCGAGCGTCGGATTGTTCGCATACTGCTGCGGGGTCGCCCCTTCCACCAGGTAGGCGTCCTGATAGGAGCCGGCGAAACTGGCCGTCAGATACTCGATAGGATGCGCCTCGAATTCGAACTCCACACCCCGGACGTGCGCCGTGCCCGCGTTGCCCTGGTACACGAAGGCGGCATCCGGCGTCGTCTGCTGCACCTGCATGTTGTCCCAGCGGATGAAGTAACCGTCCAGCTGGTAGTCCAGCAGGTTCTCGAACAGCCGCCCCTTCACGCCCAACTCGAAATTCGTCAGCGTGTCAGGCGCGAAGGCGGCCGGAACCGGCTCGAAAGGCTGGCTGACGGCATTCAGGCCACCGCCGCGAAATCCCGTCGAGACCGTCCCGTAGGCGAGCAACTCCTCGCTGAACTTGTAGCTGAGATTGGCCTTCCAGGTGACCTTGCTGAATGTCTCGGTGGGATCGACAAAGGCCTCCTGCCCCGGGACCGGAGGAAAGCCTCCGAAGGGGTGAGTCTCCACCTGTATTCCGTCCAGCGTCTGGGTGAAATAGCGGACGCCGGCGACGGCGGTCCACTCCGGCGTGATCTTCCAGGTCGCCTCGCCAAAGGCGGCGTACTGCGTGTCCTTACGGTCGTCCGTACGCCCGAAGAACGTGTCGCCGACGCCGGGGAAGTTGAGCGCATCGGCGGAATTGTCGCTGCTGAAAGGCCCGTTGACGAAGCCCAGGCCGTTGGTGCTGATCACCTGCACCGCCAGATTCTGCGTCTCATGCTCGCGGAAGCCACCCACCACGAAGTTGACCGGTGAATCGAGATTGCTCGCGAAGCGGATCTCGCTCGAGTTGACCTTGCGCGTGCGCGGCTCGAGAGTCTCCGCGGGCACCGGGACGCCGAAGGAGACCAGGATCGGCGTGGAATCGAAGGTGAACCCCGTCGTTCGGTTGTACTGATTCGAGGTGCCGGTGAGAACTCCGAAATGGGTGTCGTAGGCCACCGTCAAACCGAATATCTTGATGTTGTCGGACCACGGGCTGCGCGTCACATCCGTGTTGCACAGATCGCAGCCTTGCAGCGGCGGACTCGGGTCGCCGCTGAAGGCCGCCACCCCGGCCGGGGTATAGCGCGAGGAGCCGGCGGAGGTTTCGGTCTGCGAGGTGTAGTTCGCATCGATCGTGAGATCCTCCGTCGGCTGGTAGCGCAGCATCGCCCTGCCGCCCCCGACGGCGTCATCATTGACACCCTGCACGAAGCCGGCTGCTGCGACCGGTAAGCCGCCCGGACCGGTAACGCCCACCCCCACCCTAGTCTGATTGACGTAGCCGCTGTCGTACAGTTTCCACCCGACCACTCGCAGCCCCAGGACACCATCCACGATGGGGAGATTGGCGGCACCGTTGAAATTGTAGTTGCCGCTCGCGTGCGAGGTCTCCGACCCTTCCGCGGTGAGATAGCCGCCGACGTCGTGCAGGTCCGGGGATTTGGGAATGAAACGGATCGTACCGCTCATCGAGCTTGCGCCGTACAGCGTGCCTTGCGGTCCGCGCAGCACTTCCACGCGGTCCAGGTCGTAGAGACGGATGTCCGCCTGGAACCCGCCGCCGTCATCGCCATTGGTGCCGCTGATGACCGCCTCGCCGTAGTAGATCCCGGCGGTGGAGTCGCCCGTGGAATTGATGCCGCGGATCACGTACTTCTTGTCGCCGGGGCCCAGATCCTGGATGGACAGGCCGGGAATGTTGCCGGCGACATCCATGATGCCGGCCGCCCCGGCCCGTTGCAGGGCATCTCCCGAGATGGCCTGAATCGCCGCGGGCACATCCAGCACCTTCTGGGCGTTCAGCTTGTTGGCGGTGACGGTCACCTCCTCGAGAGCGGTGCTCTCGGCGGCCGGCGCCGGGGCGTCCGCCGCGGCGACCATCCCGGGCACGGTGCTCATGCAGAGCGTGTATCCAACGCAGAGTGCGATGGTGCGCGATGATTTGTTGGCTGGCACGATGGAACCCCTGTTGGTTATGCGCCTGGTCACGCCCGGTCCGCACACTTGCGGGCCGGCGGGGCAGGCCTTCAATCGTAGTAGTTGATGCTTGGATTGTCGCCGGGGCAGATCACGCCGACGACGTCGATGCCGTCCGCCGAAGTTGCCTCCAGCGAATGCAGCTGCCTGCTCGGCAGAAAGACGACATCTCCCGCCGCGACACGCGCCTTCCTGTCTTCCGTCCACATGTAGCCTTCGCCCCTCAGCACGATGATCGCCTCTTCGTAGAGGTGACGATGGGGCGCGGCCTTGGAGCACGGTACATGGCCGATGAACTGAGTGATCACCCGCGAGCCGATCCTCTTGTCCACCAGGAGCTGAAAATAGCGGCTGCCCATCGCGACGCGCTGCGCGGGGTCGACCGATACCACGCGCTGCGCGTATGTCGAATCGAAGCTCAGGGGCATCTCGGCAGGCCAGTGCAGCTCGGCGCCCGGGCTGCCGAGCGCGAACACCCTGAGCGCATCGGCATGTGACTTGAGGCGGATCGCCTCACCGGGCCGCACGTAGACTCCGTCGGTCCCCGCCACCGGGAAATCCCGCCCTGAGATCTCGATCATGCCCGAGCCGGCGGCGACGAACAGGATCAACTCACATCCATCCAGAGACATGACCGGCGATGTCTGGCCCGCCGGGAGCTCCAGCAGAACCTGAGTCTGATGGGTCGCACCCATCTGGGCGGTCACCAAATAGCAGTATCGCAGCGCACCCTCGGTGAGCATCGTGGCCACGCCGGGCGAGAACACGTAGCCGGAGTTCAGCAGTGCCCGGGGCCCCCTGCGCTCGACAGTTGGAATGGCGCGGTTGGCGGGGCTGAGCGGATCATCGAGCGGCGAGCCTCCCGGCAGATTGTTGTGTGCGCCATCGCAGAAGGGCGCGCTGCGTGTGTCTTTGCAGCCACAGAACAGCAGGTCCTCGTCCTGCGGACCGGCCACGTACCGCAGCGGCTCGAAACCCGTGCCGCGGTGCGAGCCGTCGCAGAATGGTTGGTTTGCCGATCGACCGCAGCGACACCAGAAATACATCCGACCGGCTTTCACCCGCACCAGATAGGGTCTCGGGCGGGCAACAACGGGGTAGCTCATCGGCGCGTACTCTCCCGAAGGCGCCCCGGCTTGTACAGATCAGGTTTAGGCTGACCGGCCTAATCCGCTGAAGTTCTGGCGCGAACCATGCAACGGCCCGCCGGGCGGCTCAGCCGGCCAACAGTGCATCCGACTCGCGTGCAGCCTGTGCCGCGAGGCGCTCGATGGCCAGATAGGACTCATGCGTGATCTGTTGCGGATCGGCGCTGAGGTAGGGACGCAACACCTCGAGGACCTCGGAGTAACCCTCGAGGATCGCCTCGACGGTGATCTCGCGATCGTGGTAGTCCATGTAGTTGAGCCAGTTCTCGTTCACGATCCAGGTGACATCGATGATCGAGCGCAGCCGGCGCGGATCCGCGGGGAAGCGCATCAGCCCGCGCGCCTGCAGCGCGAGCATGAATCGCTCGAGCTCGCAGATCCTGCGCTCGCGGTTGTCGGCGAAGCGCTTGCGCAGCGCCGCGTCCTGGCGCAGCAGGTCCGCCATCTCCCGGTAGAAGAACCGGTATTTGACGATGAGCTGCAGCTGCCGCACGAACATCGTCGCCATGTGCTCCAGGGTCGGAGCGAGATGATCCCGGTACCATCCGGCGTCCATCTCGTCGATGGCCTGCTGGAACAGCGCGCCGATGATCTCGCGCTTGGTCGGGAAGTGATATTGCAGGTTTCCCTTGCTGATCTGGCAGCGCTCGGCGACCCGGTTCGCCGACACGGCTGCCGTGCCGTGCTCGTTGAACAGCTCCAGAGCCGCCTGAAGAATGCGGAGCTGCGTGGCTCGAGTGGCCATGATGTGCGACCTATACCCCGACTCTCTCCACCTGAGCGTGTGTTGTCCCTGACGCGCGCAGCTCCTCGAGCGTGCTCCTGAGGGTCACGCCCTCCTCGTCCGCCAGCGAGGCGGCGTGCAGCCGGGCCAACCACAGCGCCCCGTCCTGCCTGCTCGCCAGCGAGTCCAGCTGGGACATCAGCGTCGTGAAGTTTCGCCAGCCCCTTTCGTGCGTGTCACCGTAACCCCTCACCAGGCGCTGGGCCCGGGCTACCTCCAGCGCCAGAGCGTAGCTGCTTTGCGCATGCCGCTCTATGCGCCCGAGCCACTCCTCGATCCGCGCGTTCTCCTCCTGGAAGCGCAAGGTCCCCCGGCGCCACCGCCGCAGGCCCGCCAACATGTACAGCAGCACGAATCCGCCGAGCGTGCTGGTCCGGATCTGCTTTCCCCCGGTCCAGCGCGCGAGCCGGCCGCGGATACGCGGCGAGCGCAGGAGCCATCGCCCGACCCCGGCGGGCACGGTGCCGGCAATCTCCTCGACCCGAGGCCGGACGAACTCGGTGATTCCGAGCAGCTGCCCGGGTGGGGCGCGCACCTCCTCGCGGACCCGTACAAACCGCGATCCACGCGTCTTGAGATCCGCGACCCTGATGGGGTCCTCGAACGTCATCCACAGCGCGAGCCCTCGGGCGGTAGCCTCCAGCAAGGAATCGACTTCGGGTGGCCTGTGGGTATCCTG
>DASTDD010000108.1:0-5104 GCA_035710545.1 Steroidobacteraceae bacterium | reverse complement strand
CGGCCTGACGGTCACGAACGGCCGCTGACTCAGCCCTGGGGCGCGGGCCTGGTCGTCGCGGGCAGTCGCAGCAGACTGACGAGCGCAGCCGCGATGGACAGTGCCGCGGCCGCGAACAGTGCCAGATTGGAGCCGCGCGCTTCATAGGTGCGGAACAGGATCGCCACCCCGGCCGCACCCAGGCTCTGACCGAGGAGTCTCGCGCTGCTCAGCATGCCGCCGGCCGCTCCGCTGCGCACGCGTGGAGCGCTGGAGAGCATGGCCCGATTGTTGGGTGACTGAAAGAATCCGAATCCGAGCCCGCACAGGACCATTCGCCACACGAAGCTGGCCGGCGTGCCGTCCTCGGGAAGGCAGGCCAGCAGCAACAAACCGCTCCCCATGAGGATCAGGCCGATCCCGCCCAGCACGGCCGCAGGATAGCGGTCGGCCAAGCGGCCCGCGATGGGGGCGGCCACCGCCAGCGCGACCGGCCAGGGCGTCATCAGCAGGCCGGTCTCGACCGCAGTGTGACCGAGCCGCTGAATCTCGAAAGGCAGCGCGACCAGGGCGGAGGTCTGCGCCATGAAGGAGCAGACCGAGGCGGCGAGGGAGAGCGAGAACAGCCGGATCTTCAGCAGATCGAAGGGCAGCAGCGGGGAGGCACGGCCGAGCTCGTGCCGGACGAATATCAGTCCCAGCAGACATCCGAGACCGATCTGCGCCAGCGCAAAGGGCGTGGCTGCATCGTGGGCGAGTGCCTGCAGGCCGCCTATCAGCAGTCCGAACGTGCCGGCGCTCAAGGCGGCGCCCACGTAATTCAGAGAGCGGGGCGCCAGCTCCGTGTGCGGGAGTGACCGCGTCGCGATGAGGATGGTCACCACGCCGATTGGAACATTGATACCGAAGAGCCACCGCCAGGGCCCTACGGCGAGAACGGCCGAGGCGATGGTGGGTCCGATGGCGGCGCAAGTGGCGACGACGAATGCGTTGATGCCGATCGCACGGCCCAGCATGCGATGCGGATAGGTAAAGCGAACCAGTGCGGCATTCACACTCATGATGCCGGCGGCGCCAAGACCCTGAATGACGCGCGCGATGCTCAGGGTCAGCAGCGAGGGCGCGAACGCGCAGCCGAGCGATGCGAGCGTGAAGACTGCCAGGCCGGTCTGCGAGATCCGGCGGTAGCCCACGATCTCGCCCAGGGAGGCAAGCGGAAGCAGGGACATCAGGATCGCGATCTGGTAGGCGTTGATGACCCAGATCGAGGCTGCGTTGGTTGCGTGGAAGTCGCGCGCAATGGAAGGCAGCGCGACGTTCGCGATACTGCTGTCCAGCACGGACATGCTGATGGCGAGCACGATCGCCAGGATTGCCCAGTAGCGGCGCGGAAGGGGCAGGCCATCGGACTCGGCGGCGCGTGGCTCAGCGCGAGTCATGGTCGAAGATCACCGCGGAAGATCCGACGCCTTCCAGCCGCCGCCCACAGCTTCGATCAGTGACACGCTCGCCTGCAATCGGCCCGACAGCACACCCAGCGCCGTCTCCTCGCTGACCAGCCGCGTCGTCTGAGCGGTAATGACACTGCTGTAGGGGACCGTCCCCGCCTTGTACTGATTGAGCGTCAACGTCTCTGCTTCTCGCGCCGCTTTCACGGCGGCATCCTCGATCACAGCCTGCTGCTCGAGGATGCGCAGCGTGGCGATCTCGTCCTCGACCTGCTGAATGCCTGCCAGGACAGTCTGTCGATAATTGTCGACGCTGGCCTCGTAGGCGGCCCGCGCCTGTGCGACCTGTGCCCGGCGCAACCCGGCGTCGAATACCGACAGAGCGAGGCTCGGCCCGAATTGCCATACGCGGTTGGAGGTTCTGATGAGGCGGCTGATGGTGTTCCCAGTGTAGTCGTCGGACCCGGAGAGCGTGAGACTGGGGAAGAACGCCGAGACGGTCACGCCGATCTGGGCGTTCGCGGCGGCCATCCGGCGCTCGGCCTCGGCCACATCCGGCCGTCTCTCGAGGAGCGTGGAGGGAACGCCGGCCGGAACGGTGGGCACATCGGTCCGTATCGGGGCCACAGGGACCGAGAAGCTGGCTGGCTGTTGCCCGACCAACACGGCGATGGCGTGCTCGAGTATGGCCCGCTGCAACGGCGCGCTGACCTGCTGTGCCTGACTCGAGAGGAGCTGGGTCTGCGCGGTCACGACGTCGGCCTTGGCCGCGACCCCGACCCGGTACCGGTTCTCGGTGATCTTCAGCGACAGCTGCTCGGCTGCCACGATGTCATCCAGAATGACCTGGAGTTGATCCTGGGCGCGCAGCTGAAAGTAGTCCGTGGCGAGCTCCGCCTGCGCCGACAGACGGGCGGCGGCGAGAGTCGCGGCGCTTGCCTGGGCGGAGGCCCGGTTGCTCTCGACGGTTCGCCGGATCTGACCCCAGATGTCGAGGTCCCAGTTGGCCGATACCCCGGCGTCGTTGAGCGTGCGCGGCGGCTGAGTGCCCGTGACCGTGCGCTCGCGGGCGCCGCTGACCGAGACGGAGGGCCAGAGACCGGCCTGCGCCTGGCGGACCAGGGCGCGCGACTCCTCGAAGGCCGCCTCCGCCGCCTTGATGTTCTCGTTGGAAATGTTGACCTGCTCCTCGAGCGAGCTCAGCAGATCGTCGTGGAAGATCTGCCACCAGGGTCCGCGGTCGAGTGTGTCCGCGGGCTCGCTCGGCTTCCAGCCGTTCTCCTCCTTGTACGTGGGCGTCGCGTTGAATTCCGGCCGCCGGTAGTTGGGGCCGACCGCGCAGGCGGTCACGAGCGCCAGAGCCGATGCGACGCACACTGTCCAGAGCGTATGTTGCATGCGCCTGGCTGCTTGCACGTGCCCGGCTGCTCTCATGTGCCCGGCCGCTTTCATGTGCCCGGCTGCCACAGCGGCTGCACCTGTGCGCGCTTGCGGCTGCCCCAGCGCTGCACATATAGGTAGACCACCGGAGTCGTATAGAGCGTGAGGATCTGGCTGACGACCAGGCCCCCCACGATCGAGATCCCCAGCGGGCGGCGCATCTCCGTGCCATCGCCGGATGCGATGGCCAGAGGCAGAGCGCCCGCGATGGCGGCAAACGTCGTCATCATGATGGGACGGAAGCGCAGGTGGCAGGCACGGGCGATTGCGGCGCGCGGCTCCAGGCCGAGCGTGCGCTCCGCCTCCAGGGCGAAGTCCACCATCATGATGGCGTTTTTCTTGACGATGCCGATCAGCAGCAGGATTCCCAGGAACGCGATCAGGCTGAACTCGGTATCGGTCGCCATCAGAGCCAGCAGCGCACCCACGCCGGCCGAGGGCAGCGTCGAGAGAATCGTCACGGGCTGGCTGTAGCTCTCGTACAGCATGCCCAGCACGACGTAGATTGCCAGCAGCGCGGCGCCCAGCATCAGCGGCTGCGCGCTGGCGTTCTGTTGGAACAGGCGCGCATTGCCATAAGAGCCGCCGTGGATGCTCACCGGCACATGGATCTGATTCATGGTGCGCTCGATCGCGGCCAGCGCCGTTCCGAGGGGCTCGCCTTCCGGCAGGTTGAAGGAGATCGACGTGGATACCGAGGTGCCGGTGTGATTCACGCTCACGGCGGTGGTGCCCGTGGCGAAATGGCTGAACGCCGAGAACGGCACGACCGTTTCGCGCGCTATGCTCACCGCGCTGCCGGTGGACGTGTTGCCTCGTCCCGCGTTGGCGAGAGAGTTGGCGGCGAGATTGCGTGCAGCATCCTGCGCAACGGTGGCCGCAGCCGTGCTGAGGGAGCTTGGGGAAGCCGCGGCATTGGCCACCGTGCTCGCAGATCCGGGCGATGCGGTTGTTCCGGATCCTGGAGTGGAGGGCGAGACCGAGGACGACGGCGCTGTGATGCCTGCCGATGACCTGGAGGCGGTGGTCGATTTGAGAACCGTGGTACCCGCAACGGCCTGCGTCGCCTGTGTGCCGGTCACCGTTCCTCCGGAGGTGCTGACATACAGCTCCTCGAGGACATCGGGGTTCTGCCAGAATTGCGGTGCCACCTCCATGATGACGTGGTACTGCTGCGGGCTGAACGGGTTATAAATGGTCGATACCTGCGCCTGAGCGAACGCATCCCCCAGGTAGTTGTCGATCTGGCTCTCGGTGAGCCCCAGGCGCGAGGCACTGTCGCGATCGACGATCAAGTCGGCCTCGAGCCCGCCAGGCTGCAGGTCGGAGTCCACATCCTGCACTTCGGGTACATCCTGCAGCGCCAGGCGCAGCTTCTCGGCCCACGTACGCAGCTCGGTCAGATCGTCTCCGAGGAGGGTGTACTGATACTCGGAGTTGGCGGAGCGGCCACCGCCTCCGCCGATGTCCTGAATGGACTGGAGAAAGGTCGCGACTCCCTGCACGTGTGCGAGCTTCGGTCGCAACCGCGCTATCACGCCGTCCGCCGAGATGCGCCGCTCGGAGAGTGGCTTCAGCGTGATGTAGATGCTGGCGCTCGCGCCGCTGGAGGGGCGGAAGCCGCCGCTCCCCACGGCGCCGGTCACCTTGGAGACGGCCGGATCCGCCTGCACGATCCGGGCAACCTCCTTCAACTTGGTCTTCATCAGCTGAAAGGAGGCGTCGGCGTCGCCACGGATGCCACCGCGAAGCTGCCCGGTATCCTGCTGCGGAAAGAATCCCTTGGGCACCACCACGTACAGCCAGACATTGAAGCAGACGGTTGCCAGCAGCAGGAGCATGGTCATCCGCGGGTGATCCAGAGCCCAGCCCAGCGTGCGTGAATAGCCTTCGCGGGAGCTGTGGAACAGGCGCTCGAAAGCGTGGCCCAGGCGGCTGAACCTGCGCCCGCGCTCACTGCGTAGCAATCGCGAGCACATCATCGGCGTCGTGGTGAGGGAGAGCACCAGCGAGATCAGGATCGCCACGGACAGCGTGACGGTGAATTCCCGAAACAGCCTGCCGATGAGGCCGCCGATGAGCTGAAACGGGATGAACACGGCGATCAGCGACAGGCTCATCGAGACCACCGTGAAGCCAACCTCGCGCGCGCCGCGCAGAGCGGCCTGCATGGGTGTCAGGCCTTCCTCGATGTGGCGAGCGGTGTTCTCCATGACGACGATGGCGTCGTCCACGAC
>DASTDD010000107.1:0-2931 GCA_035710545.1 Steroidobacteraceae bacterium | reverse complement strand
TCATCGTGCAGGACGCGTGCGGTGGCATCGTAGAAGGAATAATCGCTGCTCTTCCAGTCGCGGTAGTTGCGGGGCGGCTCATGGGCGAAGTACAGCCCGCTCATCGAAGGATGCCCGACGAAGCTGTGCGCGACCCCGCGGGCCTTGAGCAAGCTGCTCATTCCGGCGCGCAGGCGCGTCCCGTACTGCGCAATGCGCTCGAGAGCATCCGTCTCTTCCAGGATCTGCAGAGTCTTCTCGGCCGCAGCCAGCGACACGGCATGGGCGGTGTAGGTGCCGCCATGGGCCACTCCCCGGCC
This sequence comes from Steroidobacteraceae bacterium, assembly GCA_035710545.1. GTDB lineage: Bacteria > Pseudomonadota > Gammaproteobacteria > Steroidobacterales > Steroidobacteraceae > 13-2-20CM-66-19. Next base: position 2,632 of record DASTDD010000107.1, on the reverse strand, counting down.
GATTTTTCTCATGATCGGCTCGCGGCCCGCCAGTACCGAGATCGGATAGCCGTTCGCCAGGGCCTTGGCAAACGTGCACAGATCGGCGCGCACGCCGTACAGCTCCTGGACGCCGCCGCGTGCTACGCGGAAGCCGGTCTTGACCTCATCGATGATCAGCACGACGCCATGCCGGTCGCACAGCGCGCGGGCGGTGCGCAGGTACTCGGGGTCTGCGGCAATGCCCAGGCAGTTGCCCATGATCGGCTCGATCAGCAGGCAGGCAATCCGATCGGCCCGCCGCCGGAAGACATCCTCGAGCTGGTTGGCATCGTTGGCCTGCACGAAGTGCGCGAAGCTGCGGGTGCTGACGGGAATGCCCTCGCTGTAAGGTCGCACCTCGGGGTCGCCGACCTGACTCCACTTGTCCATGGGTGTGTACCACATGGCGGCGTCGAACAGTCCGTGATAGCTCCCCTCGAGAATGACATAGTCATCCCGCCCCGTGTAGGCGCGCGCGAGGCGCAGGGCCGCCATGACCGCCTCGGTCCCCGAATTGGAGAACCGCACCAGCTCGGCTGCGGGCACCATCCTGGAGATGCGCTCGGCCACGGCCAGCTCCCGCTCGGTGGATAGCGCAAAGACCCCGCCCACCTGCATGCCTTCCCGGGCGGCCTCATCGACCCGGGGATCCGCATACCCCAGGATCGCCGGCCCGTAGCCCAGGCGATAGTCGATGTAGACGTTGTCATCGAGGTCCACGACGCGCGCGCCGCGCCCCTGCTTGATGTAAATGGTGCGGTCCTCGCCCCAGTAGCGGAAATTGGAGGCGACGCCCAGCGGCATGCGCTGGACGGCGCGCCGGAAATGCTCGTGGCTCTTGGTCAGGGTCCGGGACATGGCGGCGCTCGATCGGTTTGTGGGCTCCCGGCACGGTACCATCGGGGCGGGCATGCGTCTATATGAACATATAGTTTTTTCGGCTAGACTTGCATGACCATATAAATTCCACCGCGGGAGCGCCTGAGATGACCTCGCCTGCCCTGCACACGCCGGAGCCGATTCCCGCCCCCCTGCCGCGCGCCCTGCCCGCATGGGCCTACAACCATCCGGAGATGACCCGGCTGGAATTCGAGCGGATCCTCAAGCCGAGCTGGCAGATCGTCTGTCATGTCAACTCGATTCCGCGCCCCGGGGATTACCTGACATTCGACATCGGGCCGGAGAGCCTGCTGGCGATCCGCAACTCGCAGGGCGAAGTGCAGGTCTTTCACAACGTCTGCCGCCATCGCGGGGCGCGCATCCTCGAGGGGACCGGTCACTGCCCGGGGACGATCACGTGTCCCTATCATGGCTGGTCGTACCGATTGACGGGCGAGCTGATCGGGATGCCCGTGCGCGAGAGTTTTCCGGGCCTGGAACGCTCGCAGCACGGTCTGAAGCCGGTGCACATGACGGTGTTGTGCGGCTTCGTGTTCGCCTCGCTCGCCGGCGACCCGCCACCGCTCGAGTCGGTCTGGGGTCACTTTCTGCAGGACTTCGCCCCGCACCGCTTCGAGACGCTCGAGCCGCTCGGCCCGCTCTATCTGGAGCACTGGGACGTGGACTGGAAGATCGCGATGGACAACTATCTCGAGTCCTATCACGTGCCGATCGGCCACCCCGGGCTGTTCCGGATGTTCACTCCCGACTACGACGATCAGGCCAATCTGCCGGGCATTGCGCGCGGCATCAGCTGGCTGCGTGAGCGCCCCTCCTCGAAATGGAGCGAGCGCATGTATCAGCAGCTCATCGGGCAGGTCACCGCCTATCTGCCGGAACCGGACCGGCGCCGCTGGAGCTTCTACAGCATGCTCCCCAACCTGGGCATCGATGTGTTTCCGGACCAGATGGATTTCTTCCAGGTGCTGCCGCGCGGACCGGGGAAGTGCACCATTCGTGGCGGCTCCTTCGCTCGCCCCGACAGCCGCCGTGAGATGAAGGTCGTGCGCTACCTGTCAACGCGCATCAACCGTCAGGTGCAGCGCGAAGATGAGTTCCTCTGCCGGCGTGTCCAGCAGGGACTGGCCTCGAGCAGCTACGAGCCCGGACCGCTCTCGAAGCTCGAAAGCTGCATGCTGGAGTTCCATGACCTGCTGCGCGAGCGCATTCCCGAAGTGCGCCTGCCGAGTCCGCCGGCGCGGTTTGCGTGATCGCCGGGCGGATGGTCGCTGCATCCGGGCACAGGGACCGTCTCCCGCCGCCGCAGGTGGCGGGCCTGGAGCAAAAACCACGCTTTTTGCTCCAGGCCACGCTGGAACGGGGTCCCCGGGAAATCTCGCATCCTGGTCGACTGCGGTTGCTCTCAGGTCGCGGGACGCGAGATTTCACGGGGTGGGCTCGACGGGCGGGGACGCCCGGATCCAGCGTTGCAACTAGGCACCCCCGCGTCGGCCGGCCTCGAGGCCCGGCAGGAGCGAGGCGATGCTGCGCCGAAATTCGGCAAGCGCCGTGCTCGGGCCGGGTGACTCGTCGATTTCCGCGGCCCCAGCAAGAATTCCCGCCTGCATGGACTCGGCGACTTCGACGTCGGCGCGGACCCAGCCCGGTGCCGCGCCGGAGCGCCTCGGCTTCGCAGCCTTGCGCCGGCCGCCGGCGCTGCGCAGATACTCCA
>DASTDD010000106.1:0-8679 GCA_035710545.1 Steroidobacteraceae bacterium | reverse complement strand
GTCGAATAGCCGTACGAGGTGCCGACTTCCAGAATGCTGCGACACTCGCCTTCCCTGATGAGCAGGTTCATGAAGGCGCCGCTGTCGGGCCCGACCGGAAGCAGCAGATCATCTATCGAGTGTTGACCGATACCGGCAGAGAGGTCGCGGAGCTTCGCCTGCTCCGACTGGGCGCGCGCTTCGTACTCAGCCAGGACTTCTGCAACCGCCTGATCCATCGACCTTGACCTTTGCGTCGCCGCCAATCGGTCGAGCGAGCTTAAGGGAAGCCCCCGGGCCGGGCAATGCCAGCGCTGCCGCGGTGGCAATCCACAGCGGCGAGCGTGGCCCTGGTCAGAACCGGCCGCGCTGAAAGTCCTCCACAGCCTGCACCAACTCCTCGCGCGTGTTCATCACGAACGGGCCATAGCGGGCTACGGGCTCATGCAGTGGCCGGCCGGCCACCAGAATGGCACGGCTCGTATTGCTCTTATCGCGATCGTCAGTCCCCGCTGTGGAATCACCCAGCAGCTGCACGGTGGTCCCTTCACCGAGCACCGCCAGCTCCCCGGCCCTCACGAGTCGAGCCGCCGAACCTTGCGATGCCGCCCCTACACGCAAGGCGCCTTCGAAGACATACAGGAAGGCTGCGTGGCCGGAGGGCAGTTCGTGTACGAATCGCGCGCTGTTTTCCAGTGCCACGTCGAGATAGGTCGGATCCGTCGCGGGCTGGGAGATAGGACCCACGATCGAGCCAACTCGGCCGGCGATGACCTTGACCGCGACACCGGGGGCAGGCTCGGCGACAGGGATCCGCTCCGGGCCGAACTCCTGGTAACGAGGCGCTGTCATCTTGTCGCGGGCAGGCAGGTTCAGCCAGAGCTGAAAACCGCGCATGCGCCCTTCCTGCTGCTGAGGCATTTCGGAGTGCACGATCCCCCGTCCTGCAGTCATCCATTGAACGCTGCCGGGGACCAGCACGCCCTCGTGGCCGTGGTTGTCGCGATGGCGCATGCGGCCGTCGAGCATGTAGGTAACCGTCTCGAAACCGCGGTGCGGGTGGTCCGGAAATCCCGCGATGTAGTCATCGGCCTTGTCCGTGCCGAACTCATCCAGCATCAGGAATGGATCGAGCTCGCCCAGAGAGGGCTGCCCGATCACGCGGCGAAGCTTTACGCCCGCCCCGTCCGAGGTTGGCATGCCGTGCACGATCTGAGTGACGGCTCGCGCGGCCGCGCTCTGCGCCGCTGCACTCTGTGCGACCTCGCTCGCGCGTGTCGCGTTGCTATTCGTCATCTGCTCCTCCTCATACTGCGACAGTGTCTCACCATCAGATGTTGCATCTGTTCAACCGTCAGGCTGCGATCGCCTGAGGCGCCATGATGTTCGCCAGGGCTGTGCGTATCCCCTTTTCACGATGCTCGGCGGACAGTGCCAGGCCTTCGGCCCGTACGAATGTCATGTCCTGCACGCCCACGAAGCCGAATACGAACTTCAGGTACGACTCGGCAAACTCCCCCGCTGCCCCGGGCGCGTACACGCCGCCCCGTGAGAGCGCGACGATCACCTGCTTGCCGTTGGCCAGGCCCTCGGGGCCCGAGGCCGTGTAGCGGAACGTCTTGCCCGCCACGACGATCCGGTCGATCCACGCCTTGAGCTGCGAGGGGATGCCGAAGTTGTACATGGGGGCGCCAACGACGATCACATCCGCCCCGAGAAAATCCTCCAGCGCCTGCGCATTGAGGGCATTTTCCTTTGCGTCCGCCCGCGCGAGCGACCTGCCGGAGAAATGCGGCAGCGCTTCCCCATGGAGGTCGCGATAGGTCACGTGCAGGGCCGGCACCGCAGCCTTCCAGCGGGCCACGATCTCCTGGCTGAGCTGCCGGCTAGCCGAATTCTCACCCAGGATGCTTGAGTCGATATGCAGCAGTTTCACAGGGCTCTCCCGCGTTCTTGAGACCCGTGGAATGTAATCCCTGGAACGATAAGGTGGAATCCGGCTAGAATGGAACGTGTCGTTCTATTAATGGAACCTTTCGGGTGCCCTCATGCAGCCTCTGGACGACTTCTATTATTTCTCCAAGGTCATCGAGCACGGCGGCTACGCCAAGGCGGGGCGCGCTCTGGGGATTCCGAAATCCCGCCTCTCGCGGCACGTCGCGGCGCTCGAGACCCGCCTCGGCGTGCGCCTGGTCAATCGCTCGAGCCGCCGATTCGCCGTGACCGAGGTCGGTCAGGAGGTGCAGCGTCATGCACAGGCCATGCTTGCCGAAGCAGATGCCGCAGTCGAAGCGGTGGAGTTTGCCAGGGCTGAGCCGCGCGGACTCATCAAGGCCAGCTCTCCGGTGTCCCTCACTCAGACGGTGCTGGCAGAGATCCTCCCGGACTTCCTCAACCGCTATCCGGCGGTCCGGCTGCAGCTTCATTCCTCCAACAGGCGCGTCGACGTGATCAACGAAGGCTTCGATCTGGCGTTACGGGTGCGAACCAAGCCAAGTGGTGAGGATGGCTTGATCATGCGGAGCTTCGGCGAGTCACGCGAGCTGCTGGTGGCAAGCGGTGGTTATCTGGATCGCGCCGGTCGTCCCGAGCGGCCCGAGCAGCTCGCCCAGCGCGACACGCTCGGTTTCGCCCCTGAGGCGGAGCGCCAGACCTGGGAGCTCTACGACCGGCAGTGTCAGGCCGTGCGGGTGGAGGTGACGCCCCGGCTCGTCTGTCACGATTTCAACATGCTGCGCGCCGTGGCGCTGCGAGGCCTGGGCATTGCGCTGTTGCCCGAGCAGATCGTGCGAGCCGACATCGAGAGCGGGAAGCTCGAGCGGGTTCTCCCCGAGTGGGGACTACCCCTGGGTATCCTTCACGTAGTGTTTCCCAGCCGTCGAGGCCTGTTGCCCTCGGTCCGCGCGCTCATCGACTTTCTCGCCGAGCGGCTGCCGTCCGCAGTCTGACCAACCAGGCGCGCGGGAGCGATCTGCTCGACTCGCGCTACCGGGCCCGTCTGCGGCACTGCATGCCTTCGCATCAGCGTACTCTTGCCGAACAGGGACTCGATCAGATCCACCGCGAGGGTCGCGGTCTTATTGCGAACGTCCAGCGCCGGGTTGAGCTCGACCACATCGAGCGAGGCCAGCCGGCCCGTGTCGGCAATCATCTCCATGCACAGCTGCGCCTCCCGGTACGAAGGTCCGCCGGGCACGGTGGTGCCCACGCCGGGAGCGATCTCGGGGTCGAGGAAGTCCACGTCGAAACTGACGTGCAGATGCGTATCGGGCCCGAGGTCCGCGAGCGCGAGCTCCATGGTCTGGCGCACGCCCACCTCGTCGATGTAGCGCATGTCGAACACTTCCAGCTCCTGCTCGTGCACGAAACGCTTTTCGCCCGAGTCGACGCTCCGGATGCCGACCTGGCGAATCCACCTGGGGTCCACGGCCGGTGAGCGCCCGCCGAGCCGCGTCAGCTCGGGAGGACCAAACCCGCACAGGCAAGCCACGGGCATCCCATGCAGATTGCCGCTGGGCGACAGCTCACTCGTGTTGAAGTCCGCGTGCGCATCGAGCCACAGGATCCGCAACGCGCGCCCCGTCTCTCGACAGTGTCGCGCCACGGCGCTGATCGAGCCCATGCTGAGACTGTGGTCGCCGCCGAGCAGGATAGGCAGATGGCCGTCGGCAAGATCGCGGTACACGGCAGAATGGACCTGCTGGTTCCACTCGAGCACCTCGGCCAGGTGCCGGTACCCCTGCACGGGCGGCCGCCCGGGATTGGGGGGACCATTGAGATTGCCGCGGTCGAGAACGTTCAGGCCTCGGCGCGCGAGCGCTCCTCCAATGCCGGCGACGCGCAAAGCCTCCGGGCCCATGGAGGCGCCCCGATCACTCGCACCCACATCGGTCGGCGCGCCGATCAGGCTGGCGGTGCGTAAGGCTGCCATCATGCCCGCACACCGGCTTCGGCGACCTGCGCAGGAGTGCGCCAGCTTGGCTGCTCCTGCAGTGAGCCGAACAGATCCTTCGGATCGGCGACCTCCGGAACGAGATCGATCTCCTCCACCACCGAGTGTTGCTCGCGATTGAGCCGGTACAGGTAGCGCAATGCGGAGAAGTCGGTAAGCGCGAAGCCGACCGAATCGAAGATCGTCACTTCGCGATCCTCTGCCCGGCCGCGCGCCTTGCCCATGAGCACATCGGCCAGCTCGGTCACCTGGAAAGAGGCCTCGAGCTGCTGGATTTCGCCCTCGATGCGGCACTGCGGCTCGTACTCGACGACCACGCGCGCATCCGGCCGTCTCAGGATCTCCGCATGCAGCTCCGTCTTGCCGGGACAATCGCCACCGACCGCGTTCAGGTGCATGCCGGGCTCGATCATCTCCGGGGTGAGAATCAGCGCGTTGCGCTTATCGGCGGTGACGGTCGTAACGATGTCCGCGCCGCGCACCGCTTCCGCCGCGGAACCGCAGCGGATCACTTTGAGTCCCGCAAGGCGCAGCTGCGCAAGGTTTCGTTCGAGCTTGTGCATCGCCTGCGGATCCGTGTCATACAGGCGCAGCTCGCGGATACCGACCATGTGGTGGAAGGCGATGGCCTGAAACTCGCTCTGGGCGCCATTGCCGATCAAGGCCATCACCCGACTCGAGGCTCGCGCCATATGGCGCGCGGCCAGCGCAGACATCGCAGCGGTTCTCAGAGCCGTGGTGAACGTCAGCTCGGACAGCAACAACGGATAGCCGGTATCGACATCCGAGAGGATGCCGAATGCGGTGACTGTCAGGAGACCCTCCGAGGTGTTCTTCGGGTGACCGTTCACATATTTAAAGGAATAGAGCCGGCCATCGCTGGTGGGCATCAGCTCGATCACACCGACCGGGGAATGCGTGGCGTGCCGCGGGCATTTCTCGAACTGCCCCCAGCGGAGGTAATCGGCTTCAATCTCCGCCGCCAGCGCTTCCACGAAGCGCGCGGGGCCTACACTCGTCACGAGCTCACGGACACGCTCAACGCCGATGTAATCGACCATGGCGGGATCCCCAGCTATTGGTTTACGGACTAGTGTCGCCAGTGACCGCGCCAATGAATAGCCAGAAAACTGATCAAAAAGACGTGGAGTGTGATCAAAAATACCGCTTAAATTGGCGTTTTGGCTAGAATAGCGCCTTATGGATGACATCGACCGACAACTCATTGGGCTCCTGCGGGACAACGCCCGGACTTCCGTGGCCACGCTCGCCCGCGAGCTGCGGGTAGCGCGCGGGACGGTCCAGAACCGGCTGCAACGCCTGGAGGCTGAGGGCACCATCGTGGGTTACACGGTCCGGCTTCGCCCCCAGGAGGAGGCACAGCGGATTCGCGCACTGACCACGGTGGCCGTGGAGGGGAATCGAACGGATGAGGTGTTGCGCGCCTTGCGTGGAGATCCGGCCGTCGGCGCCCTGCACACCACGAACGGCCGGTGGGACATCGTGGCAGAGTTACGGGCGGACAGTCTCGAGGCCTTCGACCGAGTACTCGGACGGATCCGTCAGATCGAAGGTATCTCCAACACCGAAACGAGCCTGCTGCTGTCCACCCACAAGCTCTGACTCACGCGCGCCGGCGGCACGCACCCGGCGCGCAGCTGGGCCAGGAACTCGCCCGCCTCACGAGACACCGACGCGCGCACCCGGCCATGCGGACTCCTGCTCAACCGGCCGCGCGGACTTACCCACCCGGCCGCGGACTTGCCCACCCGGCCGCGCGGACTCGTGCGCACCCCGCGGCGCCCACTCGTGCCCATCTGGCCGCAGCGCCTCGCGCATCCAGCTGCACGGACTCGCGTACGCGCGAGTCGTGGTGGGCGCGAGAATTACTCCTCGTACGTGCCGGCCTTGAAGATCAGGTCGTCGGAGAGCTCCCAGTAAGCCAGCTTGTGCTCGATCTTGCCGCTGACGGGGTTCTTGCGCATATAGGTGATCCAGCCGTTGTGCTTGCCCGCGCGCGTCTCCTGCACGATGTCGCTGATCCACTTCTTGCCGGCGGGATCGGCCTGATCCATGCGGTTCAGGCCCACGATGCCGGGGGATACGGGATGCGCCACGCACACTCCGTGAGTGTCATGCACGTCCACGTAGTCTTCGCCCTTGGCAAACTGCCCGTCCTTGTTGTTCATCTCGGCGAGCGTCTTCTCGCGGCCGTTCGCCTTGTAGAAGGCGACGGCCTTCTTGACCTGGGCGACGACTTCGTCCTTGGTTGGGGCGTCGGCACTCCGGCCCACGACCGGGGCGAGCGCAAACAGCGTCACGGCCAGGCAAAGGTACAATCGATCACGCACAGTCAACATACAACCTCCTCGAACATCGTTTCGGCTCAGGCGGTGCGCTCGGCCCAGGGGCGCTCGGCGCTCCGCCGCTCGGTGGTGACTTCGGCAATGGAATTCGATCCGGCGGAACCTTCCACGCGATAGCGGCTCATCATTGAGCTCAGGCTCCCGGCCTGCTCGGCGAGCACCTGTGAGGAGGCCGCAGCCTCCTCGACCAGCGCAGCGTTCTCCTGGGTCAGACGGTCCATCTTGGACACTGCCGTGCCGACCTGATCGATGCCGGCGGCCTGCTCGGCGCTCGCTGCGGCGATCTCCGCAATGATCCCGCCCACCTTCTTGACGGCGCCGACGACTTGCTCAAACGTCGCGCCCGACTCGCTGACGACGCGCTCGCCGGCGGCTACGCGGGCGACACTGTCCTTGATGAGGCCCTTGATCTCCTTCGCCGCATCGGCGCTGCGTGAGGCCAACGTGCGCACCTCGCTTGCGACCACGGCAAACCCGCGGCCCTGCTCGCCGGCCCGAGCCGCCTCCACGGCCGCATTCAGGGCCAGCAGGTTGGTCTGGAACGCGATCTCATCGATGACGCCGATGATGTCGGCGATCTTGCGCGAGGCGACGTTGATGTCGGCCATGGCGCCGACCGCCTTCGCCACCACCGCATTGCCGTTTTCCGCGCACTGCCGCGCGTCAATCGCGAGTTGGTTCGCCACGCGGGCGTTCTCGGCGTTCTGGCGCACCGTGCCGGTCATCTCCTCCATCGAGGCTGCCGTCTCCTGCAGGGAGGCCGCCTGGTCCGTGGTGCGCTCCGACAAGCTGACGCTGCTCTGGGAGATCTCCGCTGCGCTGCGCGCGACTTGCTCGGCGGCGCTCGTGCCCTTGACGACCATGGCGGCCATCTCGGACACCAGCTCGTTCACGCCCCGCCCGATTTCCCTCTCGAGCCCGGTACGACCCTCGAGCGCGATGCGCTGCGTGAGGTCGCCGCCGTTGGCGCTGGCTACGAGGTGGCCGACACCCTGGACCATGCCGGCGACGTTCTCGATGAGCCGGTTGAGGCTCTGCGCCAGCTGGTGATTGAAGCCGCTGCGACCTGCGGTCGTGAGGCGCCGGTCGAGTTTCCCGTCCACGACATCTGCCACGACCTGTTGGACTTCCTGGAGCGCCTGACGATCCTCGGCGGATCGCTGCCGGTCCTCTTCCGCGCGGCGGCGCTCAGCCTCGGCGCGCTCGCGCAGCTGGCTCTGCGTGGTCGCAAGCCCGGAGAGCAGCTCGCCGACTTCATCCGAGCGGGAGGTGTGAATGGGGTTGTCGAGGCGCCCCGCTCCGATCTGCTGCAGCAGTGCCACGGTCGCCTGGAGTGGAACGGTGATTGCGCGCGTCATCAGCACCGCCACCGAGCAGCCGACTGCTGTGGCCAGCGCGAGCAGCACGAATACGATGTGCCGCCCGTTGACGGCGGCCAGGTTGGCTGCAACCCGCGCCCGTTCTGCGTCGGCATTGCTGTAATCCATCACGCGCTGAGCGGCGGCGACGAATACGTTGAACTTCGTTTCCGCCAGGCCAATGAGAATCTTCTGGGCATCTCCGGCAAGTCCGTCGCCGGCGACCGCGATGGCGCGCTCCTGCTCATGCTTATAGGCCTGCCAGCGTGCCTTGGCTTCATCCCACAGGACACGCTGCTCGGGAGCCCTGATCAGCTTCTCGTACGCCGCAACATTGGCCTGCATCTCGCTTTCGACGGCCGCGAGGGCATGGCGCGAGTCTTCAGCGCCGCCTGCGAAATTGAGCTGGAGCTGGGTGAGAATCTCCAGGGCCGCCGAGCGGCTCTGAGCCGCGTTGGCACCGATGGCGGACACACGGTACACACTGCCCAGCGCCTCGGTCGCAATGACATCGGCGTCGCGCGCGACCCGGGAAAGCTGGACCACCGCTACGGCACCGATGACCCCGGTGCAGCCCAGCACGACCAGGAACGAGACCAGCAGCCGGGGTCCGATACGAACATCGTTGACGGACTTCATGCTGCGACAACGACCCGCGGCGCGGAAACTTGAGGGTGGCCCCGGAAGCAGATCACAAAACGCTGCCTTGTCGCGGGCTTGCGCCCTGCCTGGTCGGTACGGGCGCCTCGCCCGGAAGCAGCGACTTCCGACGGGCTAAAGTCCGGCGGGCATTTTCGGTGGGCGACTTCCCGCTGGCGAATTCCCGCTGGCCTCTTCCCGCTGGCCTCTTCCCGCTGGCCTCTTCCCGTGGGCCTCTTCCCGTGGGCCTCTTCCCGCTGGCCTCTTCCCGCTGGCCTCTTCCGGCTGGCCTCTTCCCGCTGGCCTCTTCCCGTGGGCCTCTTCCCGTGGGCGTCTTCCCGTGGGCCACCTCTCGTGGGCCGCTTCCCCGCGGGTCACCTCCGCC
>DASTDD010000105.1:0-4421 GCA_035710545.1 Steroidobacteraceae bacterium | reverse complement strand
TTCCAGCGAGAACCGCCGGCCACCGGGGTACTTCACCGAGTGGGACAAGACGGCCTCGGGCCGCGACCTGCTGGCGCACGAGTACACACACTCCTGGAACGGAAAGTTCCGCCGCCCCGCCGGCCTCGCCACTGCCGACTTCAACGTGCCGATGCGCGACTCGCTCCTGTGGGTCTACGAGGGGCTGACCAACTATCTGGGTTATGTGCTGGCCGCGCGATCGGGACTGTGGAGCGAGGATTTCGCCCGGCAGGCGTGGGCGAGTATGGCGGCCAGCATGGACCGCAACCGCCCCGGCCGCGCCTGGCGCGACCTGGAAGACACGACGGACCAGCCGATCGTCACTGCGCGCCGACCGCTATCGTGGCTGTCGTGGCAGCGGACGGAGGACTACTACACCGAGGGCCAGCTGGTGTGGCTGGAGGTGGACACGCGGATTCGCGAGCTGACCGGCGACAAGCATTCGCTGGATGACTTCATACGGGCCTTTTATGGCCCGACGGTGCACGGCACTCAGGTGAGCCCCGCGTTTGGTCCGCCCAAGGCCCTGGTCGGGCCCGTGACCTACACCTTCCAGGACGTTGTGCAGGCCCTCAACTCGGTGGCGCGGTATGAGTGGGAAAAGTACCTCACGGAGCGCTTGCATGAGCATGCTGCCGGCGCCCCTCTGGATGGACTGACGCGCGGTGGCTGGAAGCTCGTGTATACCGATGTGCCCTCCGAGTACACCAAGAGCTCGGAAGACCAGCGCAAGGTGTTCGACTTCCTGTACTCGCTCGGATTCGACATCTCCTCGCAGACCGCACAGCTCACGGAAGTGCGCTGGGGCAGTCCCGCCTACACCGCAGGCCTCAGTATCGGCACGACGCTCATCGCCATCGATGGACGCGAGTATGCCCCCGACCGGCTGCGGACAGCGATCACGACGGCGAAAGCCACGAAGCGTCCGATCGAGCTGCTCGTGAAGAATCTCGATCGCTTCCGGACCGTGAGCATTCCCTATACGGACGGCCTGCAGTATCCGCATCTACAGCGCATCGAGAAGACGAAGGACCGGTTCGATGCGATCATGAAGCCGCGGACGTAAGCGGGCGCTCCCACCGGCGCCGCAGGGCCTGGCGCGGCACCGGAGGGCCTCAGGACAGCAGCTCGACGTTGCCGCCTATCGCGACGGTGTTGATGGTCAGGGTGCGCTCGTTGGCGAAGCGCAGCAGGTAATGCGGGCCGCCGGCCTTCGGTCCGGTGCCCGAGAGACCCTGGCCGCCGAAGGGCTGCACGCCCACGACCGCGCCGATCATGTTGCGATTGACGTAGGTGTTGCCGACCGGCACTGAGCGGAAGACGTGATCGGCCACGCTTTCCAGTCTGCTGTGGACCCCGAGTGTGAGCCCGAAGCCGGTGTTGCGGATGGCGGCGATCACCTGCGGCAGCTGATCGGAGCGATAGCGCACGACGTGCAGGATCGGGCCGAACTCCTCGGTCCTGAGCTGATCGAGCGCGCGCAGCTCGAAGAGATGCGGGGCGAAGAAGTGCCCCAGCCCGTGCTGAGTCTCCAGCGGGCATGTGTAGAGCAGATGAGCCTCGCGGCTCATGCGAGCGGCGTGCGCTCGCAGACGGTTCAGGGCGGCTTCGGAGATCACCGGCCCGACATCGGTGGCCGGATTGGCGGGATCGCCGATCACGAGGCACTTCATGGCGCCGACCAGCATCTCGATGATGCGGTCGGCGACCTCTTCCTGCAGATACAGCACGCGCAGCGCGGAGCAGCGCTGGCCGGCGCTTGTGAATGCCGACGTGACGGCATCGTCCACTACCTGCTCTGCGAGAGCGGTCGCATCGACGATCATGGCATTCACGCCCCCGGTCTCGGCTATCAGCGGCACGATCGGCCCATCGCGATGGGCGAGGGTGCGGTTGATCGTTGCCGCGGTGGCTGTCGAGCCGGTGAAGGCGACGCCTGCCAGTGCCGGATGCCTCAACGCCACGTTACCGAATGGCGGCCCGTCGGCCGGGGTCAGCTGCAACACGTTCGCCGGCACGCCGGCCTCATACAACAGTCCGGTCATGGCGTGAGCCACCAGAGGCGTCGCCGGCGCTGGCTTCGCCACGACGCTGTTACCGGCCATGAGCGCCGCAGTGATCTGGCCTGTGAAGATGGCGAGCGGAAAATTCCAGGGGCTGATGCACACGAATACGCCACGTCCGTGCAGCGAAAGAAGATTTTTCTCGCCCGTGGGTCCTTTGAGCTCCTGGACATCGAACAGCTCGCGGCCGCGCACCGCGTAGTAGCGGCAGAAATCGATGGCTTCCCGCAGCTCCGCGACGGCATCCTGCAGCGTCTTGCCCGCTTCGCGGACCAGCAGACTGATGAACAGCGCCCGGCGCTGCTCGAGAAGGTCGGCGGCGCGCTCCAGGCACGCCGCGCGCTCTGCAGCCGGCAGCGCGTCCCATGCCGGCTGGGCCTGCGCGGCCGCATCCATTGCGCGATTGATCTCCTCTTCGGTGGCATCGCGGCTCAGGCCGACCGTCTCCAGAGTGTTGGTGGGCGAGACCACCGGCACTTCGGCATTGCGTGGCGTTTTCCCGCCGAGCATCGGCCCCCCTTTGTAGACCTGGCCGGCCAGCTTGCCGATCTCGGCCGTCAGCCTCTGCAGCTCCGCTGGATCGCCCCAGTCCACCCCGGGAGAGTTGCGGCGTTGCGGCCCGTAGAGTGCCTCGGGCTCACGGATGCGTCGCTGCGCATCCATGGGCACCCGCGCCGGTTCCGCTGCCGACGGGCTCGGACTCGGGGCCGGCTTACCCGGCTGCGGCGACTCACCCAACGCGGACAAGGGATCTGTCACGACCTGCTCCACGGGTATCTGCGGGTTGAGAAACTGATGCACGAAGGAGGTATTGGCGCCGTTCTCCAGCAACCGGCGCACGAGGTAAGGCAGGAGGTCCTCGTGCGTGCCGACGGGCGCATAGGCCCTCACGGGGCGCAGGCCGGGCACTTCGCCGCGAACCGCGTCGAACACGATCTCGCCCATGCCGTGCAGCCTTTGAAACTCGTACTGGGCGCCGGTCGGAGCAAGCTCCAGCACCGAGGCCACCGTGAGCGCATTGTGGGTCGCGAACTGCGGGTAGATGGCATCCCCGGCTGCGAAGAGTCGCTGGACGCACGCCAGGTAGCAGGCGTCCGTCCCCGCCTTGCTGGTGAATACGGGGAAGCTGGCGAGCCCGCGCTCCTGGGCGCGCTTGATTTCACTGTCCCAGTAGGCTCCCTTCACCAGCCGGATGGTCATCTTCCTGGTGCAGCTGCGGGCAAGTTGCACGACCCACTCGATGACCCGCGGTGCACGGCGCCCATAAGCCTGGACGGCCAGGCCCAGCCCATCCCAGCCGCGCGTCTCGGGGTCCCTGACAAGCGCCTCCAGGACATCCAGGGACAGATCCAGCCGATCAGCCTCCTCCGCATCGATGGTCATCCCGATCCCGGCACGCGCGGCGCGCCTGGCCAGCTCGAGCATCCCGGGCACGAGGTGCTCCTGCACCCGCTCGCTCTGCAGCAGTGTGTAGCGAGGCTCGAGGGCGGACAGCTTGACCGAGATGCTCGAGCGCTCGTGCACCGTCCCCGCAGGCTGTTTGCCCAGGGTGTCGATCGCGACCGCGTAGGATTTCAGATAGCGCTGCGCATCCTGCTCGGTACGCGCCCCCTCGCCCAACACGTCGAACGAGCACAGCGCGAGGCCCGGGTTGGAGCTTCCGCGCACCAGGGCGCGATCGATCGTCTCACCGACAATGAAAGCCTCGCCGAGCATCTGCATCGCGCCGCGCAGGGCCGTGCGCACGACCGGTGCCACTATCGGCTTTGCCAGTGACGCTGCGGAAAGCCGGCCGCTCAGCTCGGAGTCGACATCCGGGAGCAGCCGACTGGTCAGGCCCAGAAGTGCAAAGCCCGTGCGCAGCAGCCACGTATCGCTGCCTGATACCCCGGCGCTACGCACCTCCGCCAATCGCTCCGAGATCAGTTGATCGGCGCGGACGCGGTCGGGTGTGCGTAGCAGGGCTTCCGCCAGACTCATCAGTGCCCGACCTTGCGCACTGTCGAGTGGGAACTGCTCCATCAACGATTCAGCGAACGGACGCGCACGGCGGTCTGCCCGGGCGACTTCGACCCATCGCGTGGCACGCAGTCTTGCCACGGCGAGCCGCGCCCTCATCGGCCTGAGCTCCGTCGTAATTTTGGCAACCAGCTCAGCTTCCGGACTGAGGGTCGCAGCGCGGATGGACTCGCGCATTGCACGCAGCAGATCGATGTCGCCGTGGTCTGTGCGTCGCGCAGCCCCCGTAGCAGCGGTCATGGTCCGTCGGATTTCCCGCGATAGAAGATTATGCTCATGATACCGCTAGCCTTAGAGATAATTATCTGGTAATAGCGC
>DASTDD010000104.1:0-7846 GCA_035710545.1 Steroidobacteraceae bacterium | reverse complement strand
TCGGGAGGTGGGTAGGTGTGCGGGCGCATCACTACTCGCCCTATAGGGCGAATTGTACAGACCCAAGCAATTGACTGCAAGTCGCCCTTAATGGCGAATTATTTATATTTAATACATTAATTCGCCTTATACGGCGAGTATTAGTAGATCAGTAATTCAGCTCGGCCCGAGCCGCGTTCGTGCCGTTGCGGGCGAGATCCGCGGCCATGCGCAGCTCCCGTAGAAACAACTCGATGGTCGGCTCATCCAGCGCCACATCGATCGGAAGGTTGATCAGGGGCGGCTCGCGGGCGGCGACGAGTATCCAGCCCCGCCTGCGCATCTCGCCCATCACGATCTGCATGTCCAAAGTGCGGGAACCGAACGCGATCGGCGGCAGATCGCCTGCGAGCACCTCCAGGCCCCCGATTGCCTCGATGCCCTCCGTGAGCCGCTGGCGCAGCGCGAGGAGCTGGCGAGTCAGCTTCTCGTAGCCCGCCTGTCCCAGATAGCGCAGCACCGTCCAGGCCGCAAAGATCGATCCGGCGGAACGGCTGCCGGCGAAGCCCTGCATGTGGTAGGGCCCCCCCGGCCAGTCCTCGGGATGGACATGATGGAAGCGCTTGAGCGCCTCAGACCGCCACAAAACGGTCGAAGCGGGCTTGGGGCAGTAGCCATACTTGTGCAGGTCCGCGGAGATCGATTGCACGGCCGGTACTCGGAAGTCCCACACCGGGAGTCGATGACCGAGCCGCTCCACGAACGGCGCCAGGTAGCCGCCCACGCAGGCATCGACGTGGAGCCACAAACCATGCCGCGTAGCCACGGCACCGAGCGCCTCGACGGGATCGATTCGACCGTAGGGCCAGCACGGTGCCGAGCCTGCGATACCGATGGTGTTCTCGTTGATTGCGCGCTCCATTGCGGCCACATCCGCGCGCAGATCCGGGCCGAGAGGCACCCGAACGAGTCTCAACCCGAAGTAGTGACAGCCTTTCGAGAACGTGGGATGGGCGGAGAACGGGACGATGATCTCGGGTGAGCGGACGGCGGGAAAATGCTCCCGGCCCCACTCGCGCAGGGCGTGCAGCGCCGTGAAGTTGCTTTCGGAGCCGCCGCTCGTGAACGTGCCCCACGCCTCCGAGGGCGCGTTGAACAGACTGACGCACATCTCGAGCACTTCGCGCTCGATGCGGCCGATGTATTCGGTGCGCATCGAGAACAAACCATTGTCGGAGAGAAAGAGATCGTAGGCGCGCTGCGCGATTTCCTGCACGTCGGGCGGACCACGGAAGGCGAGGCTCCAGTGCCTGCGGACCCGGTCGCCGCGCATCCCCTCGAGCTCCGATTCCAGCGTTTCGCGGGGTATCCCCGTGAGAGGGAGTCTGGCTCGATTCGCTGTCATGCCGCTGTCCTCGAGGATCGCACCGATTGCCGGAAGAGGCTATTGTCCCGTCGAGCCCGGCGGCGGGAGGCGTTGGATGGCGAATGATAATGAATCGGCCCTGGGCTTGCGCGGCGCACCGCAGGCCCTCTCGCGACCCGGTGGGGCCGCGGGCGCGCAACTGTCCCGCGTGCTGGGTCCGGTTCAGTTCTTCGCGCTCTCGTTCGGGTGCATCGTCGGCTCCGGCTGGGTTGTCGTGCTCGGCAGCTGGCTGCAGGCATGCGGGCCCTTGGGGGTGGTCATCGGCATGCTGCTCGGCGGCAGCGTCATGCTGGCCAACAGTGGGGCCTATGCGGAGCTCATTGCCCGTTACCCGCGGGCCGGTGGCGAGTTCGTCTTCGCGCGATCCCTGTTCGGTGATCGCACCGCGTTTGCGGTGGGCTGGCTCTGGGCGCTGTCGCTGATCGCCGTGGCGGCGTTCGAGGCCAATGCCCTGGCATGGATTCTGGAAACTCTCGTGCCCGCAGTCCAGGGTCCCGTTCTGTATGAGGCCTTGCACGTGCCGGTCAGCGCGGACGCGCTCGCGATCGGATTGATCGGCACCGCGGCAGTGGCGTGGACGAATTTCCGGGGAGTCGGCTCGGCTGCAGCGATGCAGTCGTTCCTGTCGCTGCTGTTCGTTGCTCTGGCCGTCGTGATCGTATTGCTGGGCTTTGCGTTCGGCAGCATCGAGAACGCACAGCCGCTGCTCGCTGCCAATCGCGGTAACCCGTGGTGGATCGGGAGTCTGTGGATCTTCGCCACGACGCCTTTCTTCCTCAACGGCTTCCAGTCGGTCGCGCAGACAACCGAGGAGCGCGCCGCGAGCGTGACCTTCGATCGCATCGCCCGGTCGATGGCGGGTGCGCTTCTGGTGGCCGTGGCCTTCTATTGCCTGATCACACTCGCGGCAGCGAGCGCGCGACCCTGGCGTTCGCTGGTCACCATGCCCCTTGCCACCGCGGCAGCGTTCGATGCGCTGCTGCCGCATCACATTCTCTCGACACTGGTCCTCGTGACCGCCGCGATCTCCGTGATACGGGTCTGGAATGGCACGGCGATCTGGGCTGCACGGCTGCTCATGGCGCAGGCGCGAGCTGGATTTCTACCGGGCGTTCTGGGCCGGGTCGATCAGCGCGGCTCCCCGGTGGCCGCGATCGGGTTCGTGGCCTTGTGCAACGCTGCCGGGGTGCTGCTGGGCAGGGGCGCGATCATTCCACTGGTGGATATGGCCTCGCTGTGCCTGGCCGGCAACCTCGTGCTGATCTGCATTGCCGCGCTGCGCCTGAGAGGCCGAGCCGGCGGATCCGCGCTTCCCTATCGAACGCCCGGCGGCGCGACGACGATCCTCTACGGGCTGGTGGGGTCAGTGCTCACGTCCGGCTTCATATTGGTCGATCCGATCCTGCAAGCTCACGGCGGTGTGCCGCTCGAATGGATCGTCACGCTCGTCTGGATGGGGTTCGGCGTGCTGTTCTGGATGTCGTGGCAACGGCGCGCGAGGAGTCACTGAGCGTGGACCCGTATCTGTGGTGGGTGCTGGCCATCTCGCTCATCGTGATCGGAACGATCGGGACCTTCGTGCCGGGCATCCCCGGTCCGGTGCTCGTATTCGCCGGGATGCTGCTTGCTGCCTGGACGGACCATTTCCTGCGGATCGGCTCAGTCACACTCATCATTCTCGGCTTGCTGACGGCGCTGGCCGTTGCTATCGAGATCGGCGCGAGCTTGATTGGAGCGCGACGCGTAGGTGCGAGCCGGCTCGCCCTGATCGGCGCGGCCGCGGGCACTGTGTTCGGGCTCTTCTTTGGGTTCGTCGGAATCCTGATCTGCCCGTTCCTGGGCGCAGTGATCGGCGAGCTGATCGCGCGGCGCCGCCTCGCGCCAGCGGTCCGGGTCGGTGTCGGCACCTGGATCGGCGCCGCGGTCGGGATCTTCGCCAAGATGGCGATCGTCTTCGTCATGCTCGTGGTCTTTCTCCTCAGCTACTTCATCTGAGCGCCGTGGCGCTCTCCACGGTGACCGAGAATGGGGTCCCGCAATTCGTGGACTGGTACAGCAGCCGGCTGAGCAGAGGCTCACACCGCAGGCATTGCGTAAGATCTCGTGATGAGAGCAACTTGCGCGCAATAATCAAGCGTCCAGCCGCCGGTGGTCGCTGACGAGGTGGGGGAGTGGCGTATGACGTGTGATCGGGTGATGGGTAGTGCTCTCGCGGCGTTGCTTCTTACGAGTTCAGTGCCGCTGGCTCAGGGCGCCGAAGCGGGGGGCTCGGCGCAATTCACGGTGGGCCGTTACCTGGATTTGCAGTCCGCCGACGCTCCCCGGATATCCCCCGATGGAACCCAGGTCATCTACACACGCAACAGGGTCAACACCCAGGACGACGAGCAAGAGACATCCGTCTGGATCGTGGATGCGGATGGTCAGCACCATCGTTTCCTCGCCAAGGGCAGCGGCGCGGTTTGGGCGCCGGACGGCAAGAGCATCGCCTATGTGGCCGAGGGCCGGCCGAAGGGGAAGCAGATTTTTGTGCTGCATCTGACGGTCCCGGGTCCGGCTTCACAGCTGACTACGCTCGAGCAGGACCCCGCCGATCTGCACTGGTCTGCCGATGGCCGCCTGATCGGATTCACGATGATGGTCCCGAGGCCGGAAGAATGGTCGATCGATTTGCCTAAGGCGCCGGATGGCGCCAAGTGGGCGGCCACACCGCGATACACCGAGCGGCTGCACTACCGTCGTGACGGAGTAGGCCTGACAGAACGGGGCTTTCGCCATTTGTTCATCGTGGCAGCAGACGGCGGGGCGCCACGACAGGTGACCAAAGGAGATTGGAGTATCGGTGAAAGCGTCTACGAATACGTCAATGCGGTGGACTGGAATTTCACGCCGGACGGGCGCTCGGCCATCGTGGAGGGCTACCGGGAAGGCGATCCCGACCACAACGACCAGGACTGTTACATCTATTCGGTCGATCTCGCCAGCGGCGCCACCAGGCGGCTCACGACCACGACGGGTGGCTGGCGTCGTCCGGCTGTCTCACCCGACGGCAAGACGATTGCCTATGTGGGGTTCACGAAGAACACCGCCTCCTACAAGGTCGCCGATCTGTGGACGATGTCGATCGACGGCAGCCATGCGACGCTGCGCTCGAAGGGGTTCGACCGTGAGCCGCAGAGTCTCGAATGGGCACCGGATGGCAGTGCTCTTTACTTCATCGCCGAGGATCGGGGCAGTGTTCGCCTGTACTCGTGGTCTGCGCGTGCAGGCATACAGCCGCTGACCAGTGGCGCGCAGGTGATTCTCAATCCATCCGCTGCGCATGGGACCGTCGCAGTCGTGCAGTCCGACTTCCGCTCGCCCCCGGACATCGAACTGATAGACCCGCGTCGGCCGCAGGCCGCCAGGAAGCTCACGCATCTCAACGAGGAGGTGCTTCACGGAATGGCGCTCTCCAACGCGGAGGAGATTCAGGTTGACTCGACGGGAGGTGCGCGGATACAGGGTTGGATCGTGAAGCCACCCGGCTTCGATTCCTCCCAGCGCTATCCGCTGCTGCTGGAGATCCACGGCGGCCCCTATGCCATGTACAGCGTGGCGTTCAATCCATCCTTCCAGAACTTCGCTGCCAACGGCTACGTCATGCTGTTCATCAATCCCCGCGGCTCGACGGGGTATGGGCGCGCCTTCAGCGATGCCATCGCCAAACATTACCCGGGTCCCGACTACGATGACCTCATGGCATCGGTGGACGCCGTCATCAAGCAGGGATACATCGATACGGGGAGGATGTTCGTGGCCGGCTGCAGCGGCGGTGGCATCCTGTCGAGCTGGGTGATCGGCCATACGGATCGTTTCGCCGCCGCGGCGGTGCGCTGTCCGGTGACGGACTGGATGAGCCTCGCGGGCGAGACGGACATGCCTTTTTACACATACAGTTTCTTCAAGAAGCCTTTCTGGGAGGATCCGAGTGACTGGTTGGAGCAATCCACGCTCATGCACGTGGGTAACATCAAGACTCCCACGCTGCTCATGACGGGCGAGCTCGACCGCCGCACGCCCATCCCGCAGACCGAGGAGCTCTATACCGCGCTCAGGTACCGCGGAATCCCAGCGGCGCTGCTGCGCTTCGACGGCGAGTTCCACGGCACGGACCGCAAGCCCTCGAACTGGATGCGAACGCAGCTTTACATGATGAGCTGGTTCGAGCGTTACGGCGCCAAGATGCCCGCCGCCCCACGCTAGCTCGAATGCCGGTTTGGAATTCTTAAGGCGCGCGGGATGGCTCCATCCTGCCGGGGCGAAGAGCGCGCGATATACTCGGCGCGGCGCTGCGATGCGAGCTCTTCAGCACGGCGCCTGATCAACATCAAGAATTCCGACGCGCCATCGTGACGGTGACGTCCGATACGGCGACTGGGAGAGGCCTCTATGACTATTGCTACCCGGCTGGGTGCGACCGGCACGCTGGCAGCCCTCACTCTCGCCTGTCTGGCAACGCCCGTCGGGGCCGCCGAATCCGCCGACGCCGGGCGCTTCACGGTAGGGAAGTATCTCGAGCTGCAGACAGCGACCTCGCCCCAGATCTCGCCCGACGGCACGCAGGTCGTCTATACGCGCTCGATCGTGGACAAGATGAAGGACATGCTCGAGACCTCGATCTGGATCGTGGATGCCGAAGGCCGCAACAACCGGTTTCTGGCCAAAGGCAGTGACGCGCGGTGGTCACCCGACAGCAAGAGCATCGCGTACATCGGAGAGGGGCAGCCGAAGGGCAAGCAGGTCTTCGTGTTGCATCTCAACGTACCGGGCCCGGCCACGCAGCTCACTTCGGTGTCCCAGGATCCCGGCAACCTTCACTGGTCGCCCGATGGCAAGCGAATCGGTTTCACCATGGTCGTGCCGAGCCCGGAGAAGTGGAAGGTCGATCTCCCCGAGACACCCGAAGGTGCCAAATGGGCCGCCACTCCGCGCTACACGGAGAGACTGCACTTCCGGCGCGACGGCGTAGGCCTCACCGAACGCGGCTTCCGGCATCTGTTCCTTGTGGATGTGGACGGTGGGGCGCCGCGGCAGATCACAACGGGAGACTGGAGCGTCGGCGACTCCGTGCACGAGTTCAGCAATTCAGTCGAGTGGGGCTTCACGCCGGACGGCCGCTCAGCAATCGTGGAAGGCTTCAAGGAAGGTGACGAGGACCGCAACGACCAGGAGTGTTATATCTATTCGGTGGACCTGGGCACGGGCGTGACCAAGCGCCTGATCACGACCACGGGCGGCTGGCGCATGCCGACAGTCTCCCCGGACGGGAAAACAATCGCGTATGTCGGTTTCACCCAGAACGGCGATTCCTATCGGGTCGCCGATCTGTACACGATGTCCGCAGACGGCAGCAATGAGACGCTGCGCTCGGGTGGCTTCGATCGGGAGCCCCAGCACCTGGAGTGGGCGCCAGACAGCAGCGCGATCTACTTCACTGCCGAGGACCATGGCAGCGTTCACCTGTATTCCTGGTCCGCACACGGTGGAGTACGGGCTCTCACGAGTGGGCCGGAGATGGTGTTGAACGCGTCCGCCGGCCGGGGCGCAGTGGTCTTCGTGCGCTCTGATTTTCACTCACCCGGCGACGTCGAGATCATCAATCCGAGCCATCCGAAGGAGGCGAAGCAGCTGACGCACCTCAATGAGGAGCTGCTGCAGGGGATGGCGCTCGCCAAAGAGGATGAAATTGCGGTCGATTCAAGCGGCGGAGCACACATCCAAGGCTGGGTGGTCAAGCCCGCCAGTTTCGACTCCTCGAGGCAATACCCGCTGTTACTGGAGATTCACGGTGGCCCGCACGGCATGTTCAGCGTGGCCTTCAACCCGGCCTTCCAGAACTTCGCGGCCAACGGCTATGTCGTCCTCTACATCAACCCACGCGGGTCGACCGGGTACGGCAGTGCATTTGGGAACTCGATCGCCAAGCACTACCCGGGCGTGGATTACGACGATCTGATGGCTTCCGTGGACGCCGTGGTGAAGCAGGGCTACATCGACCAGGCACGGATGTTCGTATCCGGATGCAGCGGTGGCGGCGTCCTGTCGAGCTGGGTCATCGGTCACACGAACCGGTTTGCGGCGGCCGCGGTGCGCTGCCCGGTGACCGACTGGCTCAGCATGGCCGGTGAAACCGACATCCCCTACTTCACCTACCGCTTCTTCAAGAAGCCGTTCTGGGAAGACCCGAGCGACTGGCTGGAGGAGTCTTCGGTGATGCATGTGGGCAACGTGAAGACGCCCACGCTGCTGATGACGGGTGAGCTCGATCGACGGACGCCCATCCCGCAGACAGAGGAGTTTTACACGGCGCTCAAGTACCGCGGGGTGCCCGCAGCGATGTTGAGATTCGACGGCGAATTCCACGGGACCGGGCGAAAGCCATCCAACTGGATGCGCACG
>DASTDD010000103.1:0-2103 GCA_035710545.1 Steroidobacteraceae bacterium | reverse complement strand
GTCCCACCCCAGCGCCCAGCGTCAGGGCATGGTCATCCGCAGAATGCTGCAAGCCTCGCGCGGTGGCAGAATTCAGCAGGGTAAGCAGCCGGGGGTTCGCTTCCTGCCTCGCCAAACGCTCCAGTCGCACCAGAGCCGCGGACTCCTCGAGGACTGGCAGGATGACGGATCCAGGATCGCTTGCGTCCTCCAACGCCGCGGCGGCCAGAGCCGCCTCGAGACCACTCCATTCGCCCGGGCTGCGCTCGAGCAACGCTGCGCACAGGGCCCATTCGTTGACTTCCGTCGCGACGAACAGCTGATCCGGCGGCGCCGCCAGCGCGAGTGAAGCCCCGCCGGAGTGACGGCGCGCGACCACCTGGGGGGGCGAAGCTCGTTCCACTGCCCAGCCCAGCTGCACCCGCACGCGCTCGACGCGCAGGCGCCAGCCCTCGAGGGTGGCTTCATCGGGCGCAGGGGCGGCGACCTCGAGCACCGCACCGGTGGATGCAAAGAACAGGTTCGCGCCGGTGAGGCGTCGAGACTGGGCGAAAGGTAATGCCGGATGATCGTTCAGTCGTCGGCCTCCGGAGCGACGCGCACTCCCCGCTCATCGCGGATCAGCCCTTCCAGACTGAACGCTGGCGGGGCGGACTCCGCGACTGTCAGGTGAGTGGGCTCCGCGCCCAGCACCGTGCGCGGCTGAGCATGCCCGTTGCCGTCCATTGACTTCACCGGCGACTGCAGGCTCGTGCCGGGGGACCCCGCCGGCTTGAACTTGGTGATCTGCTTCCATGAGCGCACCAGCGCATCCGCGAAAATCAACAGCAGATCGCCGGGCTCGCCCATCTGCAGCGCCGCCTCGATCGCCTCCTGCTCATCGGGAATGATCGAGATCGCCCGCTCCGGAATGCCGGCGGCACGCAGTGCGGCAGCCTGGATCCTGGGCACTTCATCGGGAGCGCGATCGCGCAGGCTGTCATCTCGGCGGCAGATGTAATGATCGAAACGACCGGCGACTGCTCCGGCAATTGCCACGAGGTCCTCATCGCGCCGGTCGCCTGGGCCAGCCAGCACGACGATCCGGCGTCCGGTCACATCCAGTCTCTGCGCCAGATCCGCCATGACGGAGACGGCGTGGGCGTTGTGCCCATAGTCGAAGAGCACCTTGAAAGGATGCTCATTGAAAACGTTCATGCGTCCCGGGGCCTGGAAGAACGTCGAGTCGAAGGTACGCAGGCCCTGCCGGATCGCATCCAGCTTGAGCCCAAGCGAGAACGCCATGGCCGCGGCAAACATGGCGTTCTGCACGTTATGGGTGGCGCGGCCTTCGAGGGTCGCCGGAATCAGATGCGTCCACAGCAGCGGAATGTGCCCGCCGCGGTCGTAAAGCGTGATCATCTGGCCGTTGACGCCCGCTTCGAGCGCACAGGCCCTGCCACCGGCGCGGATGTGCTCTCTGACCAGAGTGTGTTGTGGATTCATCGTGACATAGCAGATGCTCTTCGCTTCTGTATGTCCGGACATCTTCAGCACCAGGGGATCGTCCGCGTTCAGGATCGCGCAATCGGTGGCCACTTCCACGACCACGCGTTTGACCTCGGCAAGCTGCTCCAATGTGTCGATACCCTTGAGGCCGAGGTGGTCGGACTGCACGTTGAGCACGGCTCCCACGTTGACTTCCCGGACGCCCATGCCAGCTCGTATCAGTCCGCCGCGGGCCGTTTCCAGAACGGCGACGTCGATCTGCGGATCGGCGAGCACCATCCGGGCCGACACCGGGCCCGTCATGTCGCCCTGCACGGTGCGCTGGCCGTCGATGTAGACACCGTCGGTGGTCGTCAATCCCGGCGTGTAGCCGGCCATCTTGGTGATGTGCGCCAGCATCCGCGCCGTGGTCGTCTTGCCGTTGGTTCCGGTGATCGCGGCAATGGGCACGCGGGATGGGGCGCCGGGCGGAAACAACATTTCGATCACCGGTGTCGCCACATCGCGGGGCGTCCCTTCGCTCGGTGCGACGTGCATGCGAAAGCCGGGGGCGGCGTTGACCTCACAGATGCCGCCGCCGATCTTCCGATAGCTTTCCGTGATGTCCCTGGAGAGGAAGTCCACGCCGCCCACGTC